>JBBQNE010000068.1:0-16577 GCA_038329675.1 Hyphomicrobiales bacterium
ATCGCGCCGTCGTGCCGTACGACCCTCGTGCCTACTGTTGAATTATCATGTCGGGCGCTGTGGAAAAAGTGTGCTTCTGACCGGGTTCTTGCCGGTCAACCAAACGGCAAATGTGCTCGAAGATGGGCGTTGCCGGGCCGGACGCTGGTCCATAATCAGCAGCGTGCAAACAGCGACGAAACGCAATTCCACGATTTCTGTAGAGCGCCGCCGACTGCGGTCGTTGCTTTATCAATCGATCGACCGGCAGCGTCGGACGTTTCTTTCACCGCGTCGCTCGATTGCTTTGCGGCTTCCTTGGCCAGCGCTTCCATGGTTTCGGGCGGTTTTTTTACTGCTGGTGCGGCCGCTTGCGTCGGTTTTGCGATCTCTTGCGGTGCCGAACCCGGCAGCGCGGGCGGCGGCGCTGAAACGGCAACGAATGTGCCGCTACACGCCTCGCCCAGTGTCGACTTATCGATCCGGCAGCGGCCATGACCGCGATCGCGTGAGATCTCGGTCACACATTTGATCTGGAGACCCTGGGCTGGCGGCGCATTGGGTTCGGCACGTTCGGCCCGGCAGCGATAGCGTGCGGGCGGCTCTTCACACATTACGCATAGGTCGGCTGCAGCTGGCGTCGGGGCGGCCGGTGCTGATTGAACCAGTGCAGATTGAACCGGTGACGGCGCCGTCGGCGGTGTGGACTGCTGCGCAACGGCTGGCCCAACCAGAAATCCGATACCAACGACGAGTGGCAGCGCGCTAGCGCCATACCCGCCACCGATCTTCACGCCAGATATCGCATTGATGTTGGCCCGTGATCGTGTGTAGCGGTTTTTGTCCAGCGGCGAGCTCTGATGTTCAACGGCTGCGGCGATGTTATCTGACCGCTCAAAGGCGCGTCTGGCCGAGCGCGTCGATAGCGTTAGATGCAACATAGTAGTGCTCCGTCACGCTGTGACCCGCTGGCGGTCCGCCTTATGCCCGGCTGTTACCTACGTTTCTTACATGATTTGGCAGCTTTGTGCTCAGTCTATGACAGCTCCGCCGTCGTGCTGCAGCTGTGCTCCCAAACGGTCGCTACCGCTTTTGAACTCAAGCGTGCTGGAGTGCTGGCGTGTCCGGTATTGACCAACCGCGACCACTCCTGTCCGCTGCAGACATGCCCTTGCCACGTGACGCGATGCCGATTACACCCGCCGTCGCACGGAGACGTGGCCGAGTGGCTGAAGGCGGCGCTTTGCTAAAGCGTTATACGTCGAAAGATGTATCGAGGGTTCGAATCCCTCCGTCTCCGCCAAATTTGGCACCTGTGCTTGCCGCGCGCCGTTGTGCTTTGGGGGGGTTGCTTTTCTCACAGGCATCCAGCGTTTCACGCGGTCGCGAAAGATTACAGCCCTTCCATCATCCGTCGCGCTAGCGAATTCCCGCTTGTGAACGCTGCTTCAACCCGCTGACCGAGGCACCAATCTCCGCACACGCCGATGCCGCTCTCAGCGTCCCAAATGAACGGCTCGCCCAAGGGTTGCTCGACGACCGCGTATCGCCAACGGTGCGCTGCCGCAAACATCGGCTCAATCGTCGACTTGGATAGTTCGGCCGTCGCCGCTAGCAACCGATCGCGCGCGTCTTCCTTCGTCTGCTCAAGATTTGCCCGTGACCACGCGGGCGTTGCGTGCACGACGTAGCAACAGGGCTCCGGCGACCGCCCTGGTTTGGCGCTGTTGCAAGCAATCCAAGCAATTGCGTCATGGGCTGGCCGTTGTCGCTCGCCGACCCCAAAGATAGGCCCGTCGGTTGCCAGCATGAGCGCCCAGCACTCTGCAAAGCGCACGGCGCGCAACGGTTCGGCCCAAGTCGCCAGCTTCGAGGCGTCCAACATAGCGACAGCCTGCGGTGCTGGCACGGCGAGGACGATCGCGTCGAATGGAGCTGCCGCAATGTCGGCAATTGGCTCGGCGGTTGATAGTGACCAAAAGCGATCCGCCTTCATGGCTCGCACGACCGTTTGCTCGAATGCGGCCGGGAGGCCTGCAATCAGAGACGCAGCGGGCGCCGTCATGTCCGGCGTGCCGACGGCGTCATTTCCCCAATGCGCGGCGGCACCTGACGACAGCCAATCCGAAACAACGCGCTCAAATTCCGGCGTCGTCGCTTTGAAATATTGCGCGCCATGATCGAAGCTCAAACCCGGACCGCGCCGGGTGGCCATGCGGCCGCCAGCGCGTCGGCTTTTGTCGAGGATGCAAACGTCAAGGCCAGCGTCGGCCAACCCGCGGGCCGCAGCGCATCCAGCAATCCCTGCTCCGATGATGGCGACGCGTTTCAATGCTAAGCTCGTGGGTCAAAGAAAACACGCCGACCCAACAGCTTTTCAATCGCCCGCGCAATGCGCAACGGCGCCACCCAGGCCACCCGCAGGGGCCTAGCCGTAGTGCCGTTGCATACCGTGGCCAGTATGACGCCGTCTTAGCGACCCGCAGCCGACCCGGCGATCGCTAAGAACTCATTCGTAAAGCGGTTTGAGCCGAGGCCCAAAGGTGCCAATGCGGCGGCGTAGAGTTGGTCGAGCGAGAACTCTGCGCGGTCCTCAAACACCTTTTGCACGTCGATCTGTCGCTCCTGCCCAAACACTTCATTGGTGATCACCGGCGTGAAGTAGGCGCGAACGTTGAACGCTCCATCGAGACCGGCGTTGTAGCTGGCCAGTTCTTGATGGACTTCGACGGTATAGGGCTGATCGAGCAGTCGTGCCCCCACATACACTTCGCGATTGGCCCAGTGCGCTTGGGCCAAGCTCTCGCTGGACCGCCCTATGATGCCGTGACTATCGGAAAATAAGCGCGAAGTGACGAAG
Source organism: Hyphomicrobiales bacterium (assembly GCA_038329675.1). GTDB lineage: Bacteria > Pseudomonadota > Alphaproteobacteria > Rhizobiales > Hyphomicrobiaceae > JANXVY01. The sequence continues at coordinate 2,840 of JBBQNE010000068.1, forward strand.
TAGAGGTCGCGGTCGCGCTCCAGGTCGTTCTCGATCTCGCTTGTCGAAAGAGGGAAGTTCGCTGCCCAGTTTCCGCCAGCGTCCGCAAACCCTCCCTGCGTGCCAACAACCGAGCCGGATGCATCTCGCAACGTGACCGTGACGTAACTGCCGTACTCTGCTGTTCCCGAGAAGAATGGGTTCAGGGATACGAGCGGCGCAAACCGCGCATCGTCGACGAGCCCTGAGACGGCGCGGACCGTGTCGCGATCACGGCTTTGCGGCACCAGCAACTCTACGTCAGCTGAAGCCGAGAACGTGCCATCAACAGACGTCAACACGGCGGTGTTGGTCAATCGGTCGCCATTCGAGTTAGCGCCAACCGCTGGTGCGCGCGCCACGATCTCAACGACGATGCGATCGGCGTCGGTGACGACGTTGTCGAACGCGTTGACGAGTGGGCCAAAGCGGAATGTCACCGTATCAAGCCGCCCGTCGCCGAGCGCGTTATCGGCAGACGTGATGACTGTTGCGCTACCAAGCGTGATGTTTGAGCCAACCGAAACGACGCGGGCGGAGACAAGTTCCAGCACGCCGTTAACTGATGGCAGCCGATCAACAATTGTAATATTGTCGGTGCCTTCGGCAAGCGTTACGGTCAGTCTGTACGTGACGAGTTCGCCTAGTTCGATATCGGGGATCGATGGATCAAAGATCCGGCTGCCGGTTCGAGCAAGGGAGGTATCAAACACCGTCTTGGTGAATTCGATCGGGGCGCGGTCAACAATAACGCTTTCGGCGTCCTGAGCAGAGCCCGTGCGGCCACCTGGGCCAGGGTTGCTGTCCCAGGCGATCGTTGCCGTATTGTCGAGCGCGTCGCCAATCACGGCCGAGTTCAAGATCAAGGCTCGGTAGGTAATTGTTACTGTGTCGCCGAGCGGAATTTCCGCCACGTTGACCCGAAAACCATCGCCTGAAAGCTGGGTAATGGTGCCCGACGTTGTCGTGACACTGCCAGCGACCAACTGTAGGTCGGGATCATTAATGAGATCCTCGATCACGACATCATGGGCATTGGCATGCGACACGCCCGGTGCCGCGGTATCGTGGCGAACGACAAGCGTATACGTGATGATCGTGCCCGCATCGCCGCGTGGGATGTCACGCGACTTGTCGATCGTGAGCAGCGGTTCGACCACTTCTACGTCGACGAAGTCGGTCGTCGTAAAGTTCCGCTCTTCGTTGGGACCACCGGTGCCCGACTGGTCCGTACCGATCGTGACGGCAAGGTTCGTTGTGTTGCGCAGAACCGACCCATCAACGTTGCCAGCAACATCGAGGACGCGGCCGGTAACTTCGAGAACGATGACGTCATCGGCCCCGGTCGAACCATCGAATGGGTTGATCACGGTGCCGAAATTAAACGTCACGAGGCCGCCCGATAGCGTGATTGCGGGTGCCGTGATCGTCATGCCGGACGACACGACGCGCGCTGTCAACAATTCGAGACCAGCCGGTGCCACGTCGGTGACAAAGAGATTGCGGTTGGTCGTCTCGGGCAATGTGACGGTCAGGCGGTAGGTCACTGTTTCACCGATCGTCAGGTCGGTGAGCGATGGATTAAACTGCGTCAGCCCCGTCGATGGGTTCGACGACGAGAACACTGACTTGTCGAGCAGCGGTGGTGTGAAAATCCGGTCGCTCGCCGATGTTGTACCCTGACGGCCATTGTCGGCTGGTGTCGTGGGATCGCCGTCGCCAGGACGCGAATCCCAGTTGAGGTTGGCCGTGTTATCGAAATCGCTGGCGCGCGGAGCCGTCGCGAGCACGGTCGCTTGATAGGTGATTGTAACGGTTTCAGATTGCGTGATCTCAGCAATGTTTACCTGGAAGCCATCACCAGCCAGCGCCGTGACGGTCGATCCAGCCGCGGCACCGTTGACGGTTACTGAGCCCGGAACGAATTGCACGTTCGGGTCAGACAACAAATCGCTCAGCACGACATCAAAAGCATTCGCGGTTGAGCCAACCGTATGGTTCACGACGAGCGTGTATGTCACGATCTCGCCCGGGTTGAACGCTTCCGATGACGCTGTCTTGGTGATCACGAGCACCGGCTCGACGATTTCCACTGATGCTGTGTCAGTCAGGGTTTGCGGAGTGGCGGTACCATCGCTGTACGTGAGCGTTGCAGAATTGGTGAGCAGGTCTGCGTCCGCGTTGATCGGCAGATCGAGGACACGTGCCGTGACGCGGACGATGATCTGGTTGTTCGAGGCGTTGTTGTCACCGACGTTGGTGACCGTGCCAAAGTTGAATGACACGCGATCCAGGATGCCGTCGGCGTTGCTGTCGGATGCGGTGCCGCTTGCGCCTACAGCGAGCAATCCCGATCCGGTTGCGCCGCCGAGCGTCACGACGGTGCTCGAGACATAGCCAAGTTTGCCGTTGGCGAGCCCTGGCAAATTGTCGACGAGGTTGATTGTTGACGTGCCTTCCGGCAGCGTAATGACGAGATTAAATGTGACGTCTTCGCCGATGACGAGGTCTTCAAGCGTCGCATCGTGCTCGCCGGACCCCGTCTGGCTGACGCTAGTGAAGGCGACCGACTTGTCGAATGTCGGACGCGGGAAGGCGACGCGCGCATCGTCGCTGTCGGTGCCCGTGCGTTCCACAACGCCTGGGCCTTCATCGGGGTTTGAATCCCACTCAAGGTTCGCGATATTCGGCGCCGTTGAACCAAACACAGCCGCGTTCGTGATCGTCGCCTGATATGTAATCGTAATCGGCCCGATCCCGCGATCAAGTTTATCGACATCGATCCGGATCGTCGTATTGCCGGCGCCGTTGCCGGTCGTGACCGTGCCGCTTGACGTCGTGACCGTACCCGACACAAGGCGCAAGGCGGGATCATTGATGAGGTCGGTGATCACAAGATCGAATGCTGTCGAGGTCGAGGCCGTCGTGTGGTCAATGACGAGCGTGTAGGTGACAACGTCCCCTGCATCGACCGTACCGGGCGCCGGGTTCGACACGGTCTTTTGGATATCAAGGACCGGATTGACGATATCGACGCTCGCCGAGGCATTGAGTAGCGTCGGCTGGCCGTAGTTCAGCGTTACCGGCGCAACGAGCGTGTCGCCAACCGCGTTTGCCGGCGCGTTTTGCACCAACCCAACGACGCGAACCGTAATGAAGTCGCCGCCATTGCGAACGCCGTCCGGTGTGTTTGTGACCGAGCCGAACGCAAACGTCGTGCGGTCTTGGAAGCCGTCGGCATCTGAATCGATCGTCGTAATCGAAGGCGTCAAAGCGTTGGCGCTGATGTTGCCACCGATCGAGACGACCTGGGCTGAAACCCACGAGATCTGTCCACCCTGACCAGTGATCGTTGGCAGTTGGTCGATTAGCGTCAGTGGCGATGTGCCTTCGGGCACTTCGATCCGGATCTCATACGTTACGAGTTCGCCGACGTTCAAATCGACGTTGCCGCCAACGAATTCGCCTGTTCCCGTTTCGGGGATCGACGTCGCGACAACGGTTTTGCTGAGCGCCGGGATGCGCGTCGGCACGGTCGCTGAATCGCTCGCGCCGGAGTTGCGATCAACGGCGTTTGTGCCGGGCAACGTTCCTTCAGGCAGCGTGTCATAGGCAACACTCGCCGTGTTTAACAACGTCACACCGGCGGGCGTGCCATTGCTCGGGCGGGCTTGGAATGCGACCGTGATCGTATCGCCAACGCGCAATTCGCTGATCGAGACCGCAACTGTGCTGTCGCCCGCAGTATTACCGGTCGTTGCCGTGCGTGTGCCGTAGGCAAGGTTCGTAATCGTGACGGTGCCGGGCACGAGATCAAGGTTCAGGTCGGCGAGGAGATCGCTAATCGCAACATCGTAGGCAGTGGCATTCGAGGCCGTGCCGTGGCTGATTGTGATCGTATAGTTGACACCATCGCCAGCATCGACGGGTCCAGCAGGGGCCACCTTGTCGATGAGGAGCGTGGGTTCGACCACCGTGACGGAGACGTCGTCTGTCACAGTCGTCGTTGTGCCGCCAGCGTTGGTGAAGCTGAAAGCGCCGCGGTTGACAAGGATGTCCCCTCGGCTCGTACCTGATTCATCGAAGGCGCGCGCGGTGACTCGGATCGTGATTTGGTCGCCCACGTTCGTCACGTTGTCGGCGGAGTTTGTAATCGTACCGAAGCTGAAGCTTGCACTGTCAGCGATCGTATCGGCGTCGGTGCCGTCGGTGGGCGTGACGGTGGCGCCGACGACGAGGCCGGCCGTGTTCGTTAAGCGACTGCCGAGCGCGATAATTTCGGCCGATACGATCTGCAACGTGCCGGGGTTCGTGCCGAGGGCGAGGTCGGATAGGATGGCATTCGTGACGACGCCCTCAGGGATCGTGACGGTGATGTCATATGTAATCAGTTCGCCGATCGTGACGTTGGCGCCTGCTGTGGCGCCCGGACCTGTGTGATTGGTCGAGACCAGTACCTTGTCGATCTGCACGGCGCTGATTGGAACCGAGGCGGAATCCTGGCGGGTGTAATCGCGCTCATTTGCATCCCCACCCGGGTGGGTCGGTGGCAGCGAACTAAAGTCTGCGGTGGCTGTGTTTGGCACCGTATCAGTCGGCACCACGTTGGCCGATAGGCGGCCATTAAACGTGATTGTAATCGCATCACCAACCCGCAGTTCGCTTATTGCGACGCTTACTGTCGTGTCGCTACCGCCGTTGCCGGTGGTGACCGTCCGCGTGCCGTAGGAGAGGCTTGAAACCGTGACGGTCCCGGGGATGAGATCGAGATCGAGGTCAGCAAGCAAGTCGGCGATCACCACGTCGTAGGCCGTCGACGTGTTGGCCCCGGTGTTTGACAGTACGATCGTGTAGGGCACCGTATCGTTGGCATCAAACGGGCCGGCCGGAGCCTGCTTATCGATCACAAGATTAGGCTCAACCACCGTGACGTTTGCTTCAGCCGTCCCCGAGCCGCCGGTGTAGGAGAAGTTTGCCCGGTTGGTCAGGACGTCGCCAGCGGCCGTAACTGCATCATTCACGACGCGCGCACGGACTTCGATCGTGATCTGGTCGTTGGCATTGGCAACGTTATCGGCCGTATTGATGATGTTGCCGAAGTTGAATGTCGCGCTATCGGGAACTGTGCCGACGTCCGGGCCGTCGGTCGGTGTCGCCGTGGACCCGACGATAAGGCCAGCCGTGTTCGTTAGATTTGCGCCGATCGTGATGATACGCGCCGACAGGATCTCAAGCGTGCCGGGGTTGCCCGCAGGCGTCAGGTCGGTCAGCACCGCATTGTTGATCGTGCCCTCAGGCAGCGTAATCGTGATCAGATACGTGATTTCTTCGCCGATCGTCGCGTTCGACCCGGCTGTTGCACCAGCGCCAATGTGGCTTGTCGCAACGACAACTTTGTCGACGGTGGCTGGCGAGACCAGCACCCTTGCATCGTCGGTCAGGTCGACTGCCGTGCGGTCGATGCCGCCATTGAAGGCTGCAAAGTTGGTCAGCGTCGCCGTATTGACCAGCGCTTCGCTAGGCTGGACCGTTTGGACGGCCACAAGGTCGTACGTGATGACAACGAGGTTGCGTCCATTCGTGCCGTTAAACGCCTGGAGCGCGCCCTGGTCGCTAGCGGGATCGGTCAGTTCAATGCCGCCGTTGGGGTCAAATAGGCCGCCACCAATCGGCGTGAACGCGATGGCCGCACCGGTCCCGTCGGTAACGCGCAAGTTGAGCCCGGCGCCGCCCGTTGCGATCGTAAAGCCAGGTGGCAGCGTGTCTTTGATGCGAATGTCGAAGGCACCATTGTCGGCGCCGCCGGTATTCTCAACGACGATTGCAAACTTGACAAGATCGCCCGCATCGATGCCACGGAGGTTAGCATCAATTGCCGTTGTGTCGAGAGCATCTGAGGTGATGTTGCCCGTGAACGCGGCGCCGCCAAAGCCCGGCGCAGCAAACGTCACGCCGCTCGGGCCTGGGTTGGCTGGCGTGCCAGTCGTGGCGCCGAAGAAGGCAGAGGACGTGCTCGACGACACGACGCCCTTGGTGATCTCCAGCTCGGGCTGGGCATAAATAAAGTTGACAATGGCGTTCGACTGAACGGCGCTCGTTGCCGTGTTTGCCTCAACGCCGGTCGCTTGGTTGGTCAAGAACAGGCCGTCGACAAAGTCTGAATCGACCACCGTTACCGTGAACAAGATATCGATGGTGCGCGCTTGCGGCACTGCTGCTGCAAAGTCACCGAAGATAAAGTTGAGCTGGTTCGAGCCGTTGTCTCGCGTGATCGTTGGGATGATACCCGACAAGGCGTTGAATGTATCGGAGGGCCCGAAGCTCGCCTGACCCGCAGCCGGTGCTGTTGCCGACGGTGCACCGCTGATGAAGGTGACGACCTGTGCCGATGAGAAGACGGGCAAGGGCAGGAAGTCGCGGATTTCAAAGTCTTCGAACTTCGACAGTGGCTGCGTGTACGTCAGCCGGAACGTCACGGTGTCGCCAGCTTGAATTTCGTTTGAGGCAAAACTCGTGCTGCCGTTGACGGCATAAATCGTCTTTGCGATTTCACCGCGCACGATTTCCAGCGTCACGCCGCTATCGTCAGTGGTGGTGTCGGTCACGACGTTAGGATTAGCGTTGTCGCGCACGGTTGCGTCGACGCGAACGGTGTTGCTGATCTGGTCGCCCTGGCCCACGTCCGGCCGACCGATATAGGTGTCTGTAAAATTGTCCTGGACGATAGCGCGGTAGACGATTGTCGCCGTCGTTGCGCCGAACTCTGCAAGACCACCGGGGTTTAACGCGTCGCCGCCGACGAGGATACCGTCGAGGCCGCGCGTGACGAGTTGGTTCGACAGGAGGAATTGGAGGTCAGTCGTGCCTGGAGTCGCAGGTGTGGCGACGTCGTTGTCGGCGCTCAGCGTTACCGTAAAGTTGGCCGCAGAGAACGCGCCGTTGCTATTCGTGCCGCGTTCATTGACGATCAGAACGGGCACGAAGCTCGCGTCAAATCGCTGGCCGTCCGATAGCAAATCGCTGATGACGATGTCGCCGACCGTGAAGAAGTCAGACAATTGAATTTGTAGCGTGTATTCGATGACATCGCGCGGCGATAATCCGCCGATGTTGTTGTCGACGACGATTGCGGCACCCTTTTGGATGACGAGCGGCGAGGCTTCCAGCGTGTGCTGCTCGGTCGTGCCATCGGTCAATGTCGTGATGTCGTCGAATACCGTGACGATTTGATCGCGCGGATCGACGGGTGTGAACTCTCCGGTGACGCGGGCCGTGTTGATGACGTCAATATCGGCACCAGCGCCGGGCGTGAGGACGGTGGCTGCGGTCGCATCTCTGTAAGGTACGAAATATGTGATCGTGACGACAGCATCGTCTCCGGCAACGCCCGTGATCGAGCCGAGGTTGACGCTGAGTTCATTGCCGGGTGCCCCCGATGGCGTTGTGAAACCGCCGGAGGGGAGCGTGATGGTCCCACTGCCCTGAGTGATCTGGACGTTGGTCAACTGGATTTCCGGCGGCAGGAAATCGGTCAGTACAATATTGCCGACCGTCTGCCCGGTCGCAATGTCGACGCGTAGCTGGTATTGGCGAATATAATTCGGGCCGGTCGCCGTTTCATCTTCTGGACCGATGTAGACCTTCTCGAGGTCGATGACCGTCGGCATCACCATGTCAGTGGCCAATATCCCACGGATGGGCGCGTCGAATGTTGGATTATTCAACGGGTCGCCGCCGTAGCGGAACCCGCCAAGCGCTTCAATCGTCAAGTTTTGATCGAGGTCGGCCAGGTTCGATATCGACAGGTTGACGATGATGTCGGCTGGCGTTTGTGCTGGCGTAAATGAGCCGAATGGGAGCGTCAGGACGACGAGAGTATCGCCCGGCGTGCCGCTGACGATGATCGGGTTGCCAGCGCTGTCGACCGCGTAGGGGTGGATGGCGTTGCCAGCCGTGTCGAACGTCACCTGCTGGGCGATAACCGGCGAGCCGAGGTACGTGGCGCTGACAAATGAGATGCCATCATCAATCCCTGCGCCAGCACCATCGGCACCAGTGGTCGGCAAAATGAGGTCGATATAGGGGCCATAACCAACATCGGCTGCATCGGTGTTGTCAAAACTAATGGTCGCTTGGAAGGTATTACCAAGCTCCACGGTCGGTGGCACATCGACGGTTACTGTTGGTTCAGCCGTCATCAGCAAACGGTCTTCAAGACGCGCGAACGGTACGGACGAACCAAACATTTTCAAACTCCAAGCTACCGACGATCACGACTTTAAAACGCGAACGCAGACGTCTTCTGTTCCCAAGGTGGCGCTGATGACGCCGACCCAACCCACTCTTCTTGCAGTTCGGCTGCAATCTGACCGTTTTACGTGATCAGATTAGAACGCCGCACAGCCCACACTGCGCAGCGCTGCCATCATTTGTAGACTTTTGCCTGGCGTTGATCGTGCTGATGCACGACTGCTTCCAGACGGTAGATCTTGCGGCCTTCCTTTTCGCCAGCCGGTACGGCTTGAAGGCCGCGACGCTGGAGATATCCGCCGCGGGCGCGGAATAAATTCTCGCGCGCCACGACAAAGGTAACCTCGGCGCCGACAAGCTCCTCTTCGGCTCTCTGACGGCGTTCTTGCGCATCGACGAGTTGGGTCAATAGGAGCAGACCCGTATCCCCTGTCCGACCAGCCTGCCAACGCGCTTCGATCGTTAAAAGCTCGGTTTCGGCAGCCTTGAGTGCCTTGGCTCGCTGACGTAGCTCTTCGTGCGACACGCGATATTCATTACCCGACACGTCAAGTTCAAGGGCGACAGTCGCGATCGCTGCGCGGACTTGGTCTTCCTGTTGGATCGTTTCGATCTTGCGCCGACGATGGCGGGCCTGGCGTTCGTCTTCCCACAGTGGCACGGCGAAGCGAACACCGGCGGAATAGCCATATTTGCCGTGGTCTTCTTGTGTTGGATCGGTGAAAAGCTTTTCGTTCGAACCGCGGTGGCGATACCCTTCGAGGATCAAATCGAGCTGGGGCTTGGCTTCGTTTTCGGACATGCCTTCGCGGACCAGCGAGGCGCGGAATTGGGCGAAGGCCTGGATCAGCTCAGGTCGCGCGTCGACGGCATCGGCCAATAACGATTTGTAGTTGACCGGAGTAAAGTTGCTATCGGGTGTTTCAGTTGGAATAAATTCGTAGGCGCCAGCCGATGCCCATGACGGGTCATTGACGAGGGCGCGAAGGCGGGCCTCAGCATTTTCAATGGCTGTCCGGGCCCGAAGCAAATCGGTCTCGCGTGCCGATAACGCAGCGCGCGTACGGCTCACCTGCACCTCGTCGACGTCTACACCCGAACGGGCTTCGACCTTGCCGAGGAGATCACGGGTCGAGGCCGCCAGGCGGCTCCTCTGGAGAAACACTGCGCGGGTCCGATAGATCGTCCAGTAAGACCGGACGATCTCCAGTAGGTGGCCTTCGGACTGCCGGACAAACTCGGCAAATGATACCTCAGCATCGAGTTCAGCGACGCGGATGATGCTTTTGTTATAAGTTACGCCACCGCCACGCAGGAGCGGTTGCACAATTGAAACGGCTGTTCGCCGACGATCCTGATCTTTCGGGTCATATTCAGCAAGGTTTGTGTCGATTTCGGAGTAGCGCTGAGAAACAGCGACTTCGGCTCCGGTAATGGTGCGCGAACGGACACCAACTTCGACGTCTTTACGCTCAAGTAAGCCGCGGTTGTTGCCGAGGGCTTCGCTGAAATTATTGGCGGGGTCGTTGCGACGGTCTTTCTTGACTTCTGCGTAGGCCTCCGGCGTGAAGCGGCCGATGGCTTCGTCGACGCCCGTTTCGCGGATTGAAGGGATGCGCCCAAAAACGCGAAGTTGGTGGGAGTGCTCTAACGCGCGATGCACACTATCATTGAGCGTGATCCGGCTACCGGTGCGACCCTCGATCGGTTTTAGCACTTCACGACGCCACCACGGGTCCATGCCAAGCGCCATCTTAGGCGAAGCCGAGCCGCCCTTGCTGCCGTTGGGGAGTGTAACGGGGACGGTGGGCGCGCGCGCGATTGTTTCGTTGACCATGGCTTCAAAGCGATCGGCCACTGGCTCATAATTACGGCGAACGCCGTCAACTTCAACGCGCGTATTCCAGCCGTGCGGAGGTTGCGGTTCGGGGCGTGGTGGATCGACAGACGGCGGCGGCCCCAGACGGTTGGTGCCGTCGGGCTTGTTAATAGCGCCTGTCGTCAGGTCGGACACGGGATAATCTCTCGTCGCACACGCGCTCATCGCCATCGCCACCCCTGCAGCAAGGGTGACGACCGATAGTTTCTTGATCTTCATAGGCATCTTGCACCAGTTTGGTTGATGCGATCTTAGCGGCTGGACCAAAAACCCACTGAAAAACAACAAAGCTTCTTGATTTTCGCTCCAGAGCGAGATGCGGACTGCAGTACACCCGATCGGCTAACTGATTCGGCATGTGGGTCGGCGTTGTTCGATTAAGGAATTGGTAAGAATTGCGCAGGGTGTTGCTGCAGAATCGCAAATGCGTGGGCGAATACCGCGCGTGGCAGTCAAGAAAAGATTGCGACTATGCAGAGATTTGTTGGGTCAGCTTAAGAGCTATGGTGATGCAACTTGGTCTAGAATTGTTGACCTATGGTTTCTTCAAACTTATAAAATATCAACAAAATCGCTGCATTAGTAGATCTGTAGGCGCATGTGGCGCCGTCGGAGGCGTCGATGAGTTCCGTTTCTTTGCCCGATTTCAGCAAATTTCGGCTGGCCAATGGTCTCACGTCGCAGCGCGTGGTCAATCGGGGCTCAACGGCGTTCGTTTATGCCGATGATGTTTCGGGGCAGTATTTTTCAACTGACCTCAATACGCATTTGGTGCTCGATGCCATGGCTCGCGGCGAAACGCTCGCGGCAGCCTTGCGCGGACCCGGTGTCAATGCACCAGCTTTTTTGAGCGTATTGCCCCATCTTATTGCGGCGGGACTTATGACGACGGGCTCGATGGGAACTGCGCCGATAAAGCCGCGCCAGCCTGCCGAGAGTAGAATTCTGTTCTTTCGAATGGAGTGCGTCGACATAAGCGCCATCGTTGCCGCATTGCGTCCGGTTGGCGGTTTTTTATTTTCACGTGATGGCGCTGCTTCTTTTGCAGCGCTCGTACTGATTGCCATCGCCTCGGTGATCTCGCATGGCCATGACTTGGCGGCGGAAGCGGCACGCGTGTTGTCGCCGTCGCCAGCGCAAATCTTATGGATGGCTGTCGCCTTCTGGGCCGTGAAGATCATCCACGAACTTGGCCACGGCTTAGCTCTAGCCCATGTGCTGGATGCTGAAGGCCGCCCGGTGCCGCCATTGCGCGCTGGCGTCGGTTCGTTCTTCTTGATGCCGTATCCGTTCACAAATGCGACAGCGACGTGGCTGATTGAGAACAAGTGGCGTCGCGCGCTCGTCGGTGCGGCGGGTATGTATGTTGAGGGCTTCATCGCTGCTGGAGCCGCGATCTGCTGGGCCAATGTTGGCGATGGCGTCATCAAAAATGCGCTGTTTGATATCATGGTTGTCGCTGGCATCTCGACGGTTTTATTCAACATGAACCCGCTTTTGCGGATGGATGGGTACTTCATCGCGACCGATCTGTTTGAGATCCCAAATCTATCTTCGAGGGCAGCCGTTGCCTCGCGTGCGGCGGGTATTTGGATCCTAACCGGTCGGGGCGGGCTTGAACGCTCGCAGTACGGCGTCGCAGCCTACTGGCTGGCCAGTTATGCCTACCGCTGGGTCACGTTCACGGCAATTTTGATCATAGCATTCCACTATGATGAGCGCGCCGGATATGTTGTGCTTGCAGTTACGGTGTCGAGCCTCATCATCCGGCCGTTGATGGCGACGGTCGCTGCGGTTAGGGCGCACCACAAACGGACGGGTGATGGTGTGCGTCCACCGATGCGTCGCGTCGCGCTTCTTGGCGCAACGTTGGCAGCTGTCTTCCTCATCCCATTCCAACATGGGCTCATTGTTGAGGGCCGGTCAGAAAATCCAAAGCTTCGAAACATTTATGCCGAAACCGTCGGCGTGGTTTCGGTGTCTCCCGATGGTCAATCACAAATCGACCGACATATCGCGCGCGTGGATAACCCGGAACTTGCGTTGCGCGTGGCTGCAGCGGCCGCCGACCTAGAATTAGCCCGGCTGGCGTTCCGTCAAGTTCTGGCGACCGATCCTGAGCGCCAGGGTGCGCAACAGGAACGGATTGTCGCTGCTGAAGCCGTGCTCGCGGAATTGCGCCTAGAGGCGCAGCGTGCGGTCTCGGTGCTTGGTGCGGGCGAGACGTGGCATCCCGATCCAAAGGTTCGGCTTGACGGCGCGTGGACGGCTCCATCGCAACGGCGCGTGCTGGGCATTGTGCTGCCGGCATCGGATCCAGTCCTGAAGGCGGAAGTTGAACAGGATGCCGCTGATTTTGGAGAAGGCCTGACGGGACGGCAGGCGTTGATCCGAGTGATCGGCGAACCTCAACGATGGATTAACGCAGATGTCGTATCGGTACTTGAGGTTGCTCAGGTCGGCGACGTCGAACGGCATAAACGGGCCTTTGAACTGACGCTCGTGCCTCAGGCGGATGTGACCTTGCCAAAGTCGCTGCAACTTGAAGGCAAACGGTTTGAAGTGCGCATCGATCGTCCGTGGACATCACTGGGTGCGCGTTTGTGGGATTGGCTTGGACGACTGACGCAAAAGCGTTTCGCGTCGTCGTCTATTTGAAAACCAATACGAATGAGGGTTGATATGCTGAACGATTTGCCAGCGCTGACGGACGGGCTCCCCGCACTTTATCGCGAGGTCGTTCCGCTCACGCCTGAGCGCCATCGCGGGTTGGCTTTGCGCAGCGATGCTGGTTACGGTTTCGCGCGGACGACGCACACGTTTCCGATCACGGTCGACGAATTTGCTGCCGTGCAGCGGGACTATCCGATCGTGTTCACGACGGGGGCCAATCCTGCTCCGGCAGCACTTTTGGGGCTTGACCCGGCAGCCAACCCCTACGTCGATGGTGATGGCGTGTGGAAAGATGGCGCCTATGTGCCTGCTTATGTCCGCCGGTATCCCTTCTTGTTGATCCGCCAAAGCCGTAACAGCGACGACTATGTGTTGTGCGTCGATCGGACAGCGCCGCATGTGACGGGGCCCATGGTTGGAGCGGCGCAAAGTTCAAAGCCCGCGGGGCAATTGTTCGACGAGACGGGCGCAACGAAGCTTACCCAGCAGATCATGCAGTTTTGCGTTGGCTATGAGCAGGGGCTCGAACGGACCCGGCTATTTGGCGCGCAACTCGCTCGATTAGACTTGCTTGTCGCGCCAACGATCCGGCTGTCACGCAACGGCCGCTCGGTGGACCTCAACGGTTTCCGCGTCATTTCCGAAGAACGTCTGGCAAAGCTTGACGATGCGACGCTCGCCGAATTGGCACGCTCTGGTGCGCTGGCTGCGATCTATGCGCATGTGTTTTCGATGAAGACACTGGGGCAGCTTGAGGACCTCGGGCCATCAATTGAAACGCTGGCCCGTCGCCGGGCAAATTGAGCTGCTGGACCTGCACGGCCCGACTTGAGTGACCCGACTTGAGTGACCCGACTTGAATGGCCTGACTTGAACCGTCCGACAGGACCTTAAAAGATGCGCAAAACGATCGCGAAC
>JBBQNE010000069.1:0-16406 GCA_038329675.1 Hyphomicrobiales bacterium
GCTCGTGAGCATCACGGCGATGCTGATCGTTGCGGTTGCGCTGGTGACGCTGATCAACCTGATACTCGGGGTGGTGAGCGCGCCGTTTGGCGTGGCCGTGACGCTTGAAAAAATAGCGGGGCTGATGCTGGCGCCGCTGGCGTTTGTGATCGGCATCCCGTGGTCAGAGGCTGCGCGCGCTGGCGAACTGATCGGCATCAAAACAATTTTCAACGAGTTTCTCGCCTACCTGAAATTGGCGAGCTACACGGCGGCTGAATTCTCGGATCGGTCGCGGCTGATCATGACGTATGGCCTATGCGGTTTTGCCAATTTGGGTAGCCTTGGCATCATGATTGGCGGGCTCGTCGCAATGGCACCGTCACGCCGCGCCGATATCCTGGAGCTAGGCCCGCGCACCGTGATTGCGGGCACACTCGCGACCTTGATGACGGCAGCTGTCGTCGGCGCGGTGACGCCGGGATGAGGCCCATTGCCCGAAGCAAAAGCAGCTGCTCAGGCCGCCGACGTAACACGCGTTTCACTCGAACCGACGCTTGCAAGACGCTTGCACGACACGAGCAACATACGAGCAAGACACTTGCACGACACGAGCAAAACTCTGGCAAGACGTGAAGGTGCGCGCGTTCCGATTGTGGCATACCGCAGCGTACCGGCCGCATCATTGCAGACAAACGAACCGATGCGCGTTTAGAATGGGGCTAGCTGATGTTATTTGAAATTATCCTGCCACTTGCCGGTGGCCTCGTTGCCTTGGCACTTGGCGGTGAATTGTTGGTGCGCGGAGCTGTTCAGGTCGCCGAGCGATTTGGCGTATCGCCACTGCTGATCGGACTCACGCTCGTCGGTTTCGGGACGTCGATGCCTGAACTGGTGACGAGCGTCCAGGCTGCGCTCATCGGATCGCCGGGCATCGCGGTGGGCAACATCGTGGGCTCGAACATTGCCAACATCCTGCTGATTCTAGGGCTGTCGGCCATCATGTTTCCGATTGCAGTCGGTTCGAATGCCCTGAAGCGTGATGGCACGTTAGTGGTCCTGACAGCCGTGGCACTGACGGTCGTCGGGCTGCTTTGGACGTTGGACCGGCTGGTTGGCGTCGTCTTCATCACGGGCTTGGTGAGTTACATTGCGTTTGCGTGGCGACAGGAGACGGTGACGGTAAATGGGCACACCGCCGCCTATGAACGGGCCGAGGCCTATGAGCAGATGCACGCATCGGTGCTGCACCCCGACCCGGCCATGGCCATGTCGCGTTCGATCTGGGTCTCATTGGGTATGGCGCTCGCCGGGCTGGTGCTGGTAGTTATAGGCGGCAAGTTCCTTGTCGACGGAGCGGTCACGCTCGCGCGCGGGTTTGGCATTTCCGAGACGGTCATCGGGCTGACGATCGTCGCGGTCGGCACATCGATGCCGGAGCTGATCACCGCCATTGTTGCGGCGATCCGCAAACAATCTGATATCGCGCTCGGCAACATTCTTGGCTCAAACATCTACAACGTCCTCGGCATTGGCGGGGTTACGGCGCTCATTGCCCCAACCGACGTGCCGCGACAGATCGCGACGTTCGACAATCCCGTGATGGTGGCGATTTCAGTGCTGTTGCTGGTGCTGGCAAGAACGGGTTGGAGGATTGGCCGCCGCGAGGGGATGATGCTCTTGGCGGGCTACGTCGGGTATGTTTGGTGGATCTGGCCGAAATGACATCAGGCCGATATTTGGAAACGGGAACTGGTCTCAAGCGCCAGCCTTGCCGTCGTGCGGAAGGTGCTGTTGGCGATTACAGCTGGGCTCCTCACCGTCGCCTCGCGATGAGTTGGAGCTGGAACCGAGATGGGCATTTGGGCACCGCTGCCCACGATACGCGGCTCCACGGCTTAGGCCGTTTTGATGCGCGCCTCATGACTGCGTGTCGCCCCGTCGACCTCCCGCGCCTCGCCAAGCCCGTCGATCCGCCACAAGCGGCCAAGCACCTGAAGCAATCTGGCTTCGCGGGCCCAGACTTGATCTGGCCCCCATCCGACGGCATCAATAATATCATCATTGGTCAACAAGGGCGGACACAAACGGGTATCGCTCGAAGCAAAGAGCGAGAGTTTGTCGGCAAATTCTTTGTTGCGCATCCGCTCATTGAGCCGCGGCGACACCAACGCAAGATTGCCGAGACTATTCTGGCAGGCCTCGCGACGGTCGCCAAACACGCGCCGCCAATCGCTGGCAGGCGACGGTCGTTGGGGCAAAATGTGCTCAACGGTCAGTTCCGTCGTCGACAGCATCAGCGGCGCGCCCGCCAATTCGTCTTCGATGCGCATCAAGATCAACTTGGCCAGCATCGCATTGCGCCGATGGATGTCGCGCAGGTGGAAGGCGACCGCGCGGGTCTCCTCGCGCGTGATCGAAAACGCCTGCACGATCTCGCTCGGGTCATTGCCGGTCAGCGCCTGGATGAGTTGGCTCGAACGTTTGTTGCGCTTGGAGCCGCCAATAGCGAGCACTTTCAGCAGGAACGTCAGCCGTTCGATCTCGCACACGATCCGCGTCGTTGCGATTGGGTCGGCCTCAAAGTTGCTCATCGCGATCATCGCGGGCGCAACCCAATCGGCATTACCAAACCGGTTGAGCGAGGTGAGCGCGGTTGCCAATTGCGGATGCTGGTCGGAACGCCGCCCGGCTTCTGGAAAACGCCGCACGAGGTGGAACGCATCAGCCATCGGCGCGAGCACGTCGGTGACGAACGGCAGGCAACCACGTTGGCGCACGAGCGTGCGCATCGCTGCGATGATTTGCGGCCGCCCTGTCGCGTGGATCGTACGGATGTGGGAGAACAAGCTTTCAAAATCATTGCCGAGTTTGGCAGCAGAGGCATCCCACCGGTTCAACGCCTCGATCTCGTGCTCAGGCTCGATCGACTTTAAGACTTCTACTTTCAAGATATCCTTGCGCTGCAGCGGGCGACCGCGATCATTTAACACGGTGAACATGAGATGCGCGCGGTCGATGTCGCGCGTGATGATGACGACGACGTGGCAACGGTCGACGAGATAGCGTGCCAGCGCGTGCTGATCGGCATCGGATAACGCGCTGACCTCTTGGCGCAGATAGTCGTAGGCGACCTCAAGTTCGGCACCATCACGTTCGCCCCTATCGTCGCCGTCGGTGGGCGATGGCGCGGTTGAGAGGGACGCACCGCTGCGATCAAAAAGGATCAGCGTATCAAAAAACGGCCGGTCGTCGTCGAACACGTCAATCCGTGGCTCGCCGTCACGAGTGACGATCATCGTGCGCAACCGCCGTATCAAGGCTTGGTCGGTGAGCTTTTCCTCCAGCACGCGAGCCAGGAGGCTCACAGTCAACAATCGTTGTTGACCATCGACAACATCCAACGGTTTGGGCTTGCTGGCTGCTGCAACGCCGATGTTGGTACTAGCGGTGCCCTCACTTGCACTTTCAGTGGCACCTTGCGAATTCGGGTCGAGCAACAATACTGTGCCGAGAAAATAATCCGGGCACGCAAGCGCCTCATCCTCAATACCGGCAGCAGACGCAACGTCCTCCAGAAACTGCCCGACTTCCTTCGTTGTCCACGAGTAGCTGCGCTGATAGGGCGGGATCGCGAACACAAACGGTTCGTCGAACACATCGCAAAGGACAAGGCTATCTGTCTTCAAACCGGTCAACATCACGGCTCTCTAACTTCGCAAACTCAGACGAATGGGACTATCACGGAATAACTGCAGTGAAGCGGTTGTCTAACCGGTGTCCGCCGTTCATGACACGACGGTGACAAATATTTCCGCACTGTTGCCGAGCTTAGACACTGCTGGTACTGACAGCGTGATGCGTTGGAACAAGCGGGCATGGGACGGATTTGCAACGGGCCAAGATGCTGACATCGCGACCGCCATCCGACACGGTCGTCTATAAGATTACAACCGCGGACGCTTGGCGTGATGCGCAAAGCATTGGCGCGCTTGCCGCTTCAAGCGATGACCAGCGCGATGGGTTCATCCACCTGTCGGCTGCCCATCAGGCCACGGAAACGGCGCGACGATATTTTTCTGGCCGCACGGATTTGATGCTAATCGCATATTCAACGAGCCCGCTTGGATCTGCACTTACTTGGGAAGCCTCCCGCGGCGGAGAACTGTTTCCACATTATTATGGGCTATTGCCGGTGGCGTGTGCGCTGTGGGCGCGACCGCTAATCCTCCTGCACGACGGGGCGCCCGATATCGAAAGCGCGATCGCCGCGAGCGAGGCAACACCATGAGCAGCCCGGCCGAAAGCGCAACAGATGCGACCAGCCCATTTTATGGGCTTGCGCGCTCCCTGCTGTTCGCACTTCCGCCGGAGGCGGCCCACGAACTCGTAGTGTCGACGCTTGAGCGCGGATTGTACGTAAGAGACACCAGCGCGATCGACCTGCGCCTCGGCCAGACGATCGCTGGACTGGCGTTTCCTAATCCAGTGGGGATTGCAGCGGGCTTCGACAAAGACGCTCGCGTGCCAGATGCGGTGATTGGCCTGGGCTGCGGCTTTGCCGAGATCGGGACGGTGACGCCGCTGGCGCAAAGCGGCAACCCCCAGCCGCGCGTGTTCCGGCTCGTTGCAGAGCGCGCAATGATCAACAGACTAGGGTTCAACAACGCGGGACATGAGGCGGCTTGCGCCCGGCTTCAACGTCGGCTTGAACGTCGGCTTGGGGACGCGGTAGGCGGAGCCGTCGCAAGTAACAGACCCGGAGCCGTCGCAAGTAATAACCCCGGAGCCGTCGCAAGTAATAACCCCGGCGCCGTCGCCAGTAACAGACC
The DNA here is from genome assembly GCA_038329675.1 of Hyphomicrobiales bacterium. GTDB lineage: Bacteria > Pseudomonadota > Alphaproteobacteria > Rhizobiales > Hyphomicrobiaceae > JANXVY01. Next base: position 4,812 of record JBBQNE010000069.1, read on the forward strand.
CGGCGCCGGCAACAAAGATAATCGGATTATCGGCGTCAACATTGGTGCCAATAAAGACAGCGCCGATCGGATTGGTGACTATGTGGCTGGTATCGAGACCTTCTACGACCTGGCTGCGTACTTCATGGTCAACGTATCCTCACCCAACACCACCGGGTTGCGAAAACTACAAGATCCCTCCAACCTCGATGAACTGCTCGCCCGCGTCATGGCGGCCCGGCACACGCGGGTTGATCGCGGCGAGGTATCAAAACCGGTATTCGTCAAAATTGCCCCCGACATTGGCGAAGATGAGATCGCGCCGATTTGTGCCCAACTCGCCGCACACGGTGTCGATGGCATCGCGGTGTCGAATACGACCTTGTCGCGGACCGGCGTCCAGGGCCGCGTCTCCCGCGAAGGTGGCGGCCTATCGGGTGCCCCATTGTTTGAACGCTCCACGGTGATGCTCGCGCGCGTCTACCGCGAGACGGCTGGCCGTATTCCACTAATCGGCATCGGCGGGATCGACAGCGGCGCAACCGCGCTGGCAAAAATCGAAGCTGGCGCCAGCCTCATCCAGATTTATACCGGTCTCGTCTATGAAGGTCCGGGGCTGATTGGACGCATCAAGCGGCATTTGGCCGATGCCGTTGCGCAATCTGGCGAAACCTCGATTGAAGCGTTGCGCGGGCGTCGTGCGGCGGAGTGGGCGGCTAAGCCGCTCGGCTGAAGAAACACGAGAGACCCGCCTTGGCCGCCATCCCGATCGTGACGAACCTGCCTGCAACAGTGCGCAACCGAAGCGTATGGTTCGTCGACATTTGGGGCGTGATGCACAACGGCGTGAGGCCATTTGATGGCGCCGTGCGGGCCTGTCGCGCGTATCGGTCTGCGGGCGGGATCGTCATCCTCGTCTCGAATGCGCCAAGGCCGGGCTCTGCGGTCGCCGCCCAACTGGGGCGCGTTGGCGTGCCAAACGACACCTACGATGCGATCGTGTCATCGGGCGACCTGTCGCGCGACCTGATCTTGGCGTATACCGGCACCACCATCATCCACGTCGGCCCCGAGCGTGACCAGTCGTTGTTTGACGGCCTCGGCGTGACGGTTGATTGCCTGCCGCCCGCAGCGGCGTCAGCGGCGGATTGGAACGCGTCCGCGATCGTTTGTACCGGCCTCGCCGATGATGAGCGCGAAACGCCCGACGATTACATTGGGCGGCTGACACCGCACGCTAATGCGAGCGTGCCAATGATTTGCGCAAACCCGGATCTCACCGTGGAGCGCAGCGGGCGCCTCATCCCGTGTGCTGGGGCCATTGCCGCCGTGTATGAAGACCTCGGCGGCGCGGTGACCTATGCTGGCAAACCGCACCTGCCGATTTATGAAGCGGCGCAACGGACAGCCGAGGGATTAGCTGGACGGAAAATTGATCGGCCGATGATCATCGCGATCGGCGATGGCGTTCGCACCGATATCGAGGGCGCAGCGCGCTTTGGGATTGACAGCGTATTCATCGCCAGCGCGGTGTCACTGGGCGATGCCGCCCTCGATGAGCTGAGCCTGGAGAACGTGTTCCAAAAACACGAACGGCCACCGCTTGTCGCGATGGCCGAGTTAGATTGGTCGTCGGCCTAGCCGCAACCCGTCACATCAACGCGAATAGAACTCGACGACAAGGTTGGGTTCCATCGTCACCGGATAAGGCACGTCGGCAAGCGCTGGAATGCGTTGGAACTTGGCGACCATTTTGCCGTGATCGACTTCCAAGTAATCGGGCACGTCGCGCTCGCCGCTTTTCGTTGCCTCCAACACCATGATGTTCTGGCGAGCCGCCTCCCGCACTTCGATCGTATCGCCAATCCGCACGCGGTAGCTCGGGATCGTGACGCGGCGACCATTGACGGTGACATGGCCGTGGCTGACGAACTGCCGCGCCGCAAATACGGTGGGCACGAACTTGGCGCGATAAATCACCGATGCGAGGCGACGCTCCAGCAAGCCAATCAGCTGCTCAGATGTCGAACCCTTCATCCGCACGGCTTCCTGGTAGACCTTGCGGAATTGCCGCTCCGTGATCGAACCGTAGTAGCCCTTGAGCTTTTGCTTCGCCTTAAGCTGTTGTCCGTAGTCGGACTGCTTTGAGACGCGGCGCTCGCCATGCTGGCCAGGACGCGATTCGCGCTTGTTGAGCGGGCTTTTCGTGCGGCCCCAGATATTTTCCGACAGCCGCCGATCAATTTTATGCTTCGCTTGAATGCGCTTTGTCATGTGTCGTGCACTCCATCTGTTGCAGCGTCCGTCCATTGGGACGACCGTTGCGATTGGAGCGCTCCCTCCTTTGCCAAGACAGCGCCTTGCGAGCGACTGACCGGCCGACAGAACCCACAGGCTGCATCGCTGAACGGACCAATTGAAACGACCAATTAGCCCGTGTCGTGCTCGGGATTCGCGGGGGCGCCTAAAAATGAAAGCGGGCCCCGAAGGACCCACCGCCTAGATGAGATGCCGCCATTCCGCCGCGCAGTCAAGAGATCGATCGAGTTGCCCCGCGCTGGCCACGGCCCGACATCAGTTATTTCTTCTCTGGCGCGGCGGGCTTTTTATCCGTTGCAACCGGCTTGACCTGGAGAGGTGGGGCTGCTGGCGCGGCCCCTGCAACCGGCGTTGGACCAACTGGTGTTGTCGAACCGGTGGCGGTTGGCGGCGCGTTAACGATCGTCGCTGGCGTGATCTTGGGACCCGCTGCGACGTAGGTCACGATGAGTTCCTTGATTCTTGTCCGCTGCTCGGGCGCGCACGTTTTGTTGTTCGACTTCAGTTCCTCGAGCACAACTTCCTTGCCGCCCTCTCGCTCGACGACTTTGACCTTACCGGTCATGAACATCAGCGTGGTGAGATGCAGCTGGCTGATATACAATAACTGCTGATCGCTCCATTTTTTCTTATCAATTTCGCGACGCATCAGCGAATTGTAGTTGTCGACCTGATCGGTCTGCAGCTCACAAATTTGGGCGTGCGCCGAACGGTAGCCAACCTTGATGACCTCCCGCGCCACATCCGCGGGCACGACAATCTCGTCCTTCTTCTTCTTGTCGACGATAATCGTTTTGCCGTCGGGCATCGTGAACTGCTGGGGGACCAGCGACCACGCGTATTCCGTCAGCTTCTCCAACGACTTCTCACTGATGTCTTGAGCCGCAGCCGAACCCGCCGCAGCCGCCATCGCTGCACTGACGACGGCCGCGAGGCCAGCAATCGCAGCAACCTTGCCACGTTTGGTTTTCGACCTTTTGATCGAAACAGTCATTCGCATCTCCAAAGCCCCTCAGCCAAAATCGTATAATGACCGCACGCGATCATCAATGCCGCGGCAACCGCCCCTGCGGCTGTTTCTCGCTCATCGTCGGTTCACTGCGCGCTCAAACCTCAGCGTTCCAACTGCGGCGTGTCTCCGCCCTAGACGACCTTCTAACACCGAGAGCGACAAATCGAGGGCCCGAGGGATCTCGAAGTCGCCGACGAATGCCACCGGCTACTCGAAGAGCGCGGCTTGAATTGGGCAACGAAAACAAGCCAATCACACGTCCGGCGAACCAGCTGCCCTGTTTGCACAGATCCGAGCGCTGGCACACCGCCTCGCATTATCAAGCATCAACCGCCACCTCGGTCGACGCTAAACGTGACCAGATGATGGCACCTCATGTGGACGATTTGCGCGCCTTGCCCTTGCCGTGTGCAAGAGTTGCAACAATACCACGCAGTGTCCGCACCTCCTGCTCGGTCGGCTCGGCCCGCACGATCATCGTTTCGACCCCTTGCATCACGTACCCCTTGTCGCGCGGCGGCGTGAGAAAGCCGAGCCGCGTCAATTCGCTCTCCAAATGCCCCATCAGCCCCGCGACCTCGTCCTTGGTCGCTCGGCGCCCATCGCCAAGGTTAACGCCAAGTATTTTCGGGCGCTCATAGGTCGTGACCCGGCCGAGCGTCGCGACGGGGCTCGTACGCACCCATTCATAGCCCAAAATCAACACGGCTTGGGCGAGGTTGAGCGAGGCGAAGTTCGAATTGACCGGGATCATGACGATCGCATCGCACGGCGAAACTTCGGACGTTTCAAGCCCGTTTCGCTCGCGCCCAAACAGGATACCGCAACGCTCGCCCGCCGCCGTCCGCCGCCGGAGCTCCGCCACCGCCTGCTCGGGTGTCAACACCGGCTTGACCATATCGCGTTGGCGCGCCGTCGTCGCCACAACAAATGTCAGGTCAGCCATCGCCGCATCGAGGTCGGGAAACGCCTCGGCATTATCAATGACGAAATTCGCCCCCGACGCGGCGATGCGCGCTTTCTCGTTGGGCCATCCATCGCGAGGATTGATCAGCCGCAACCCGTCAAGCCCGAAGTTGGCCATCGCGCGTGCGACCATGCCGATGTTATCGTGCAGCTGCGGCTCCATCAGCAGCACTGCTGGCGTCGTCGCTTCCCCGTCTGCGGGTTGCCCGCTCATTTGAGCCCGCCGCAAACCGAAACGCAACTTGCGCAGCACCCGCCGCGCCCAATACCAATAGGCTTCCCCCGCCCACTCACGTGCCAATTGGTCCATCGAGGCGACCTTGAGGTGCCCCTCGCCCGCCCCCGCAATGGCGATGCCGTCAGCGGTCACGATCGACGCGTGCCGCGCGATGAATTGATCGAGGCTTGCTATTCCAGCTGCCTCCATCCGCCGCTGACAACCCGGGCACGTCGCGCCATCGGACTTGCACGCCATCCCGGCACAATAAGCGAGCACCGGCTCAAGACTTGTTCGATCAAGCCCCGGCAACGCCAGCGACGCAAGGCCCTCGTCGATCATCTGGTCATGGCAAGCGCGCACGACCTCGCCGACGGTAACGCCGCCAATCGCTGGCACCACATCCCCCGCGACCGATTGCAACTCGATCAAATGCGGACGGGCCAATTCTAAATCAGCGCGTGGAGGGCTGGATGGCGGAAGAGGTTCAGTCACGGCCGCGGCGGCTCCTGCTCAATAATAAGGCACTCAAGCGCTATCGCAGATCGATCCCCGCGGCGCACTCAGTCGTCGTCCGATTCGCTAATTTGCGCGCCGTTCCAACGACGGTATAGGACGCACGCTGCGCTGCGCGAGGCCCGCGATCCTAAATCCGCGCACCACCGCCATGACCCATAGCCGCCAGAGGAACACATGAACAAGATCAAGGTCACAGGAACGGTCGTCGAGATGGACGGCGACGAGATGACCCGCATTATCTGGCAGCTCATCAAAGACAAACTGATCCACCCCTACCTCGATCTGAAGCTCGACTATTACGATCTCAGCGTCGAACATCGCGACGCAACAAACGACCAAGTCACGATCGACGCGGCTCACGCCACCAAGACCCACGGCGTCGCCGTTAAGTGCGCGACCATCACGCCCGATGAAGCCCGCGTCAAAGAATTCAAGCTCAAAGAGATGTGGAAGTCGCCCAACGGCACGATCCGCAATATCCTGGGCGGCGTCATTTTCCGAGAGCCAATCATCTGCAAAAACGTGCCGCGCCTCGTGCCGGGCTGGACACAGCCGATCATTGTCGGTCGGCATGCTTACGGCGATCAGTATCGCGCGACCGACTTCAGATTTCCCGGCAAGGGCGTGCTGACGATCAAGTTCGTTGGCGAAGACGGCACCATCATCGAGCGCGAGGTGTTTAAAGCCCCGACCGCCGGCGTCGCCATGGCCATGTATAATCTCGACGACAGCATTCGAGATTTTGCCCGCGCATCGCTTAATTATGGGCTGCTGCGCAATTACCCGGTTTACCTCTCGACCAAAAATACCATCCTCAAAGCCTACGACGGCCGCTTCAAAGACATTTTCGAAGAGGTCTACACCGCTGAATTCAAAGCCGAGTTTGAAAAGCGCAAGCTCGTCTACGAACACCGCCTCATCGACGACATGGTCGCCAGCGCGCTGAAATGGTCGGGCGGCTACATCTGGGCGTGCAAAAACTACGACGGCGACGTGCAATCCGATACCGTCGCGCAAGGCTTTGGCTCGCTCGGACTGATGACGTCGGTCCTTCTCACCCCTGACGGACAAACCGTCGAAGCCGAGGCCGCCCACGGTACGGTCACCCGCCACTACCGCGAGCACCAAAAGGGCCGGGAAACGTCAACTAACTCGATCGCCTCGGTGTTTGCCTGGACCCGCGGGCTCGCCCACCGCGCCAAGCTCGATCGTAACGATGATCTGATGCGGTTTGCCCTGACGCTTGAAAAAGTGTGCATCGACACCGTCGAAGCTGGTCACATGACGAAGGACCTGGCGCTTCTCGTGGGCCCCGATCAAAAGTGGCTGTCGACCCAGGGCTACCTCGACAAGGTCTCCGACAATCTCAAGCTCGCGATGGCGTGAGGAGACCTTTCGGATGCGTCCCCCTTTGTCTCGCGACGCGGATCCAACGCCGCTCGCCAATCGGCGATAGGCGCATCGATGGCAACTAACCGCGCCGGGCCGCTTCGATTGCTGCGATGTCAATTTTGGTCATGCCCATCATTGCTGTGAACGCGCGCGCGGCCCCCTCACCGCCGCCCGCAATCGCGTCGCTCAGAACCCGCGGCGTGATTTGCCAGGAAATACCCCACCGATCGCGGCACCAACCGCAAGCGGACGCCTGCCCGCCGTTGCTGACGATCGCGTCCCAGTATCGATCCGTTTCGGCTTGATTTTCGGTTAAAATCTGGAACGAAAATGCCATGGTGTGCTGGACGTGGCGGCCACCGTTGAGGCCGACGCACGCGACCCCAGCCACCGTAAATTCGACTGTCAGAACATCGCCCGCCTTGCCAGCTGGATAATCTGTCGGTGCCCGAAGCACCGCCCCGACCTGACTGTCTGGAAATGTGGCGGCATAAAACTGTGCTGCCGCTTCCGCCTCCCCGTTGTACCACAGGAAAACCGTCGTCTTCGCCATAGCTGTTAGCCTCTCACCGCCCTCAAAACCTGACGGGCTTGCAGCCATTCTGATTGCACGCCTTGGCACGCCAAGCGTCGAACTCAGAGCTTGTGCAGCCGCGCAACTTGAACAGGCCTCGCACAACGGGATTGCCAGCGGCGCGTTCGCGATCGAGCTCGCAGCCCCGGGTCGCACCGATGAAGCGCGTCTTCGTGCCTTTGCAAACGCACCAGTAGGGCGTCCCGGCCTCGGCGGGATTAGTGTCACCAGCGCCGAGCGCTAACACGATGATGCAAAAGACGGCCAATCGCATCGCACGCCCACCGATCGTTGTAATTTAGATGGATTTCGCTGCCGCAGCGTCCCGATCAACAGCTTCGCCACAGGCGTTTTGTATACATCGACCGCGCAGAACCTCTAAGATCCTATCATGCAAATCATCATTGCCATGTCTGCCATCGTCGCGACAATCGCTGCGCCCTACGTCTTCGTCCTGTCGATCCCGCGCGCCAGCCACGCCGTTATCGCCGCCGCCGTGATGGCCGTCCCGACCGGTCTCGCGCTATGGAAAGCCCACCAAGCCGAAGCCGACTTCGTCACGCCCTTGAGCGGGTTCGACGGGCTCCTGCTAACGGCAGCACTCGGTAGTTTAGCCCTGGCAGCCTTTGTACGTGCCATGCAAGCTGTCCTTGGTGAACGGGCAACGACCCGTCAGGCCACCATCGCGCTGAACGTGCTCGGCGCGGCCCTCGTCGTGATGACGCTGCCGTGGTGGGGGCAGATATCCGCCCGGCTTTTCTAAACGCTCAGCGCGGCGGCGACAGCGGCGGCCCAGCCGCATGCAAGCCGAGCCAGTTTTGCGTGTAGCCAACGTAGAAGATCGCAAACAGCACCGTTGCGACCATCGTATTCCACATCATCACTTGGCCAAAACGGAACGCCTCTGGCGCACTTTCGGGCGTGCCCGGGATCACCTCACCCGCCTCGCCTTGCGTGCGAACGCCAAACGGCAGCACCGCAAACAGCGTGATGAACCACATGCACAGGTAGACGGCGATGGAAAAACCGATAGTCATAACAAGCCCAAGTTGCAGTTGACGGTGCCAGCGAAGCATCTGGTGATCTGTACTGCCACCCGACACCAACCCAATCAACCCCAACCGATCAACCCCAACCGATCAACCAACGGGTATCACACGCCGTCGCAGGCCTCCGCTTAACCAAGACCGAATTTCTTGATTAGCCACTCCAGGAGATGCCGTTGGTCGTCATCACCGGCTCGACGCACCTGTGAAATTAACTTTGTTCGAGAGGGTCGGTCGAGTGTGACGTTGGAGGCGCCTTCGTTGCACACCGAGCAAACTGCACGCAGGTTGCTTTCGATGTCGTCCCCGCCGTGTGATTTGTCCATCACGTGCCCGATATGCAGCCGAGTCCGTCGCATAGGGTCCACGGGATGCGGTTCACCGGCAGCCGCACCGCACATTTGACACGTGTAGCCGTTTCGATCGAGGACAAACGATCTGAGCCCTTTGGAGATATTTCGTTCAAACTTTGGCAATGGCGTCGCGCTAACCAGAATATATTGTCCGGGTTTTAAGGTGTCATCATCGTTGTTTGATTTGATCTGAAACCCTTCTTCGTCACGAAGTTCGCGAACGCGCCTAGCCCATTCCGAAATATTTCCGGAAACGACTTTTAACTCTTCGTGGCTGAGTACTTTTCCAACATGGCTTAAAAAATGGTCCCGTAGTTTGTCTCGAGCCCCCATTTTAATGGACCTTATAGTTCGATCAGGGCTGGCTGCCACCCACCCATCGATCGCCCCCGCGAACGGTTGCAACGAAGCGCATCCGCGATCGAGGCTGCGACAGCCGCAGCCACTGGCGGCGGGAACGCATTTCCAACTTGTCGATATTGCGCGGTTTTCCGCCCCGCAAAACTCCAAGTATCAGGGAAGCCCTGGATACGAGCGACCATCCGAACCGTCAGCCGCGGCAGACCTGAAAAATCAACATCCGGTGGGCTATCAGCGATACCAAGACCGTCGACGTGTAATTGGGCCCACGCCTGCTTTGCACGAGTTGGCCCAAGGTCCGGACCACCATGCTTCTTCGACCCACCAACGATAGTTGGAGCAATCCCATTCGCTTGCGTCGACCAGTGACCTGCGCCGACCCAACCGCGATCCGACATCAAATCTTTCAACAAAAGCCCGACCGTTTTGGGCCGTCGGCGCAGCTGGGGCCAAACAAAATTTTCGACATATTGCTTTCGCAACGCAACAATTACCACACGTGACCGCAATTGTGATACCCCGAATTCAGCAGCATTGAGCAATTTCCACTGTGTAGTGTAACCCATTTTTTGAAGCACACCATTGATGTAGTCACGATACATGAGAAATGATGGGCCCAAAATGCCCTTTACGTTTTCAATCATCACGGCCTTCGGCCGCACCTCATCGATGATCCTTAAACCCGCCGGAAACAAATCTCGCTCATCGAGCGCGCCAAGTTGCTTGCCTGCAATAGTAAATGGCGGACAAGGAAATCCACCAGCCACAAGCTCGATTCCGCGAAACAACCGAGCGTCGAAACTGTTCAAATCTTCTTCAAAGACGCGCCATTTGGGTCGGTTTAAGCGCAGTGTCCCGCAGGCGTGCGGGTCGATCTCGACGACACCGGCATGCTCAAATCCAGCGCGCTCTAGCCCTATCGCTTGACCACCGGCCCCGGCACACAATTCAAGAGAATATCCAGCCATCCATTCCGTTCCCGTGATTCGCCGCCTTGCACCACCGCCTTACCCACAGACACTAATAGAACAAACCAAAAACACAAGCGTCAGCCTCGCCGCTGCAGCACGTGGATGTAGAAGCCGTCGGTCCCGTGTGACAGCGGTGTCAGCAATAGGCCGCAATGACCACCATCGGCAGATTGCGGCGGCGTCCCAGGTAGGCTTGCGCGCCAAGCCTCCGCATACGGCACGGTCTCAAACCCCGGGGTTTCAGCCAGCAGTGCGGCGACCCGTTCGCTGTTCTCCTCCGGCAGCACCGAGCACGTCACATAGATGAGCCGACCACCGGGCTTGACCAAGCGCGCCGCCATCGCCAGCACTTTCGTTTGGTCCTCGATCCTCGCGGCGAGGTGGGGCGCCTTAAGCCGCCATTTTGCGTCCGGGCGCCGCCGCCACGTCCCCGACCCCGAACACGGCGCGTCAGCTAACACCACGTCGAACTGGTTGCCGCGGTCGCGCAGCCCTCCTGTGTCGCCGCCATCGAGCACTTCAACGCACGTCGCGCCTGCCCGCGTCAGCCGATCGAAAATCGGGCGTAGGTTCTTCTTGTCCGTATCGTAGGCCACGATCTTGCCCTCGTTGGCCATGGCAGCCGCAAGCGCAAGCGTCTTACCGCCAGCCCCAGCGCACAAATCCAGCACCTTATCGCCGGGCTTAACACCGGTCAGCGCGGCCGCGATTTGGCTCCCCTCATCTTGCACCTCAAACCAGCCTCGACCGTGAGACGCTTCGCTTTCAAGGTGCGGCTGCCGCGCAGCGCTACCCGGCGCTGGTATCCGCACGCCATGGGGCGAAAACCGCGCCGCGGCGGCTGCAAACGGCGACAGCGCCTCTAACACTTCGTCGCGGTTCGATTTGAGTGTGTTGGCCCGCACGTCAACTGGCGCGCGCTTAGCCATGGCGCGGGCCTCAGCCACCAGCCGCTGTCCAAACACGCGCATCAAAGACGGTTCGAGCCAGCTTGGGTAATTGCCGGTGACGTGGCTCGGCGCATCGTCGGTGATGGCGTGTTCCAGGCGGCGGCTCTCATCGGCCGACAACGGCGCGGGCGAATGCGGACTGCCATCACACATGGCGGCGATATCGGACAGGAAGATGCCCTGCTCGCGCAATCCCCCAAGCACCAGCGCGCGCGCCTCATCATGTCCCATAAACCATGCCGACGACCCGCGTGCCCGCAGCGCGTCATAGACCAGCGTCCCGATCGCCGAACGGTCGCCCGAGCCAGCAAAGCGATGCGTCCGACCCCACTCCATAAGCGCGGTCGCCGCAGGACGGTGATGTTTTTGAATTTCGTCGACGATTTCAATCGCAGCCTGAAGCCGCGCGGACGGGCGCATGGGTCAACCAAAGATGTCAGAGGGCAATCCCTCCCCTAGTCCCCTTCCGCCGCCGCCGCAACACCACGTGACACGACACTTCGCTTCCATGACGCTTGAAGCTTAACCGGCTAAAGGTCTATGCAAACGCGAAGTTTGGGCCCAACGGTCCGAACCGGCCCCGTTTCGTTCGTCCATTGGCAAAGAGATCGCGATACCATGGAGACGTCGTCGCAGGCTCCTGCCGCCGCCACGCACATCGCTCCCGTTCGGCTGACCCGCCCCGCCCCTCGCGTTGCCCAGCTCACGCTCGACCGACCAGCCTCGCGCAATGCCCTGTCGCGCGCGATGATGTCAGCGCTCGAAGATGCCATCGCCACGCTGACCGGCGAGCCCGACCTCGCCGCGATCATAATTGCCGCCCACGGCCCGGCGTTTTGTGCCGGCCATGACCTCAAAGAATTGACCGCCCACCGCGCCGACCCCGACGGTGGCCGCCAGTTCTACGTCGACACGATGGGCCAATGCGCCCGCCTCA
>JBBQNE010000070.1:0-16282 GCA_038329675.1 Hyphomicrobiales bacterium
CAACTCAACGACGCGCTCAAAGCCTTTCGCGATAGCCGAGACATCAGAGAACGCCTCGCCAAAGCCGACCCCGGCAATGCAGGATGGCAACGCGATCTTGCTTTGAGCTACGGTCGGGTCGGCGACGTCCTCGTCGCGCAAGGCCAACTCAACGACGCCCTCAAAGCGGTCCGAGATAGCCGAGACATCTTCGACCGCCTCGCCAAAGCCGACCCCGGCAATGCAGGATGGCAACGCGATCTTGCTTTGAGCTACGGTCAGGTCGCTGAGCTCGACGCGCGACAAGGCGAACGCAAACGCGCACTAAGCGCATTCAACAGCGGGCGCGCAATCATCGAGCGATTGAGGCTCGCATCGCCCAATGATGCCACGCTGCCAACTGACCTCGCGTGGTTCAAAGCCCAGATCGCGAAACTAGAGGGTAAGTAATGTTAGCCACTAGCCCTGGTGGGCGTGGGCGGTCTTCTGGCGCTTGACCGTCAGCTTGTTGAGCGCTGCGACGTAGGCCCGCGCCGAGGCGACGAGCGTGTCGGTATCGCTGCCTCGCCCCGTGACGAGGCGGCCAGCTTCCGCTAATCGCACCGACACCTCGGCCTGCGCGTCGGTGCCCTCGGTCACGGCGTGGACCTGATACAGCTCGAGCGTCGCCTCGTGCGGCACGAGCCCGCGGATCGCGTTAAACGTCGCATCGACCGGGCCATTGCCGGTGGCGTGCAGGGTGCGCGCCTCGCCGTCGATCTCGAGCGTCAGCGTTGCCGATTGCGGCCCGACCGTCCCGGCGATGACCTGCAGCCCGGTCACCTTCATCCGGTCGTGGGCGCGCGCGAGGCCAGCATCGACAAGCGCCTCGATGTCTTCGTCGTAGATGTGCTTCTTGCGGTCGGCCAGCGCCTTGAACCGGGTGAACGCATCTTCCAGCGCGTTGTCGCCGGGCTCATACCCGAGGTCTTTCAGCTTGGCTCGGAACGCGGCGCGACCGGAATGCTTGCCCATCACGAGCGATGATTTCGCGACGCCAACCGATTCAGGCGTCATGATTTCGTAGGTCGATGTGTTCTTCAGCACGCCGTCCTGGTGAATGCCGCTCTCGTGTGCAAACGCGTTCCGCCCGACGATCGCCTTGTTGTATTGGACCGGGAAGTTCGTCACACCCGACACGAGTTTGGAGGCCTTCAGCAACTGCGGGCTGTCGATTGCGGTGTGATACGGCATGATGTCGGCGCGTGTGCGGATCGCCATCACGACCTCCTCGAGTGCAGCGTTGCCCGCCCGCTCGCCGAGCCCGTTGATCGTGCATTCGATTTGCCGCGCGCCAGCCCGGACGCCAGCCAGCGAATTGGCTACCGCAAGGCCGAGATCGTCGTGGCAATGGGTCGAGATGATCGCGCGGTCGAGGCCCGGCACGCGCGCCAGCAACATGGCGATCAGGGCGTAGTACTCCTCGGGCGTGGCATAACCGACGGTGTCGGGGATGTTGATCGTCGTCGCGCCAGCTTTCAGCGCGGCTTCAACGCAGCGGCACAGGTAGTCGTGCTCGGTCCGCGTCGCGTCCATTGCCGACCACTCGACGTCGTCGGTGGCGTTGCGGGCGCGTGTGACGGAGGCCGTGATTTTTTCCAGCACCTGCTCTTCGTCCATCTGCAGCTGATATTTGCGGTGCAGGGGCGAGGTGCCGATGAACGTATGGATGCGGCCGCGTCGCGCGTGACGGATCGCGTCGGCGGCGCGGTCGATGTCGCCGAAGCTCGCCCGGGCAAGTCCGCACACGACGCTCGACTTGCAGCGCTTGGCGATCTCGGACACCGCCTCGAAATCGCCATCTGACGCGATCGGGAACCCGGCTTCGATGATATCGACGCCCATGCCGTCGAGCAGTTCGGCGACGTCGAGCTTTTCTTCAAACGTCATCGTCGCGCCGGGGGACTGCTCGCCATCGCGCAGCGTGGTATCAAAAATATAAACGCGGCCATGGTCGGCAGGCGGCGTGGGATCGCGTGTTTGATCGTGTGTCATCGGAGGTCAGGTCCTGATCTGGAGGTCCGGTGCCCGCGCCGCTGGCAAGGCCGACGCGGCTGCTTTGGGACTGGCTGAGGGTTGGATGTTGGAGCCCGGCGAACGCCACAACTGCGCAAAGACGCGTCTTGTTCTGCACGCGGGGCATACCATGCTTCGGTGCGGCGACGCGCGGGACGGTTTGATCCGGGCGACGACACCTGTGAACCCCTGAGCGCCCGGCGCGGAAAACGTCCGCACCCCCAAATGGCTCAGGGGCAAATAAGCAGTAGGGGAAGGCGCAAGCCGAACGGGCGCGCGTTCTGGTCGCGGCCGCGAGGGGCCCCGATCTGCGATCCAGCGATGGCCAAATCTCGGCACATGCGTGTCTCTGAAGAAAACCCGACGCGGATGTTTGCACCCGTAGACCGCTCGCTACACTAGCGGACGGTCGTTGACAATTCGTTCAAGCGGGCTTGGGCTTGTTCTCTTTTGGCTGTTTGGCTGGCTTTGGCGCTGGCTGTGTCGCGGCCGTCTCGGGCTCGACGTAGCGCGGGAATATGCCAACCGGCGTCGGCAGCACGAGGCCTGGCACAAGCCGACCCGGCTGGCCCAGATTTGCAAACGTGCGCCGTTCGGGCTCTTGGGCCAGCAGGTCGAGCAGCTTGCCCGCCGAACCCGGCACCGCTGGCTGGATCAGGATCGCCAACTGGCGCACGACCTCGGCTGTGACGTAGAGGATCGTTCCGCGCCGCTCGACGGTCAGCGTTTTATCGAACGGTTTTTCGCCAGCGAAATACCGATCCGCATCGCCGATTACAGCCCACACGGCATCAAGCCACATCTTGATCGCCTGCGTATCCATCGCCGTTCGAGCCGTCGCGTAAAGCCCATCCGCGGCGGTTAGCACCGCGCGATCGGCTTCCGTGAGGTCAACCGGGGCTGGAACGACGCCGCCGAAATTCTTCGCGATCATCGACAGCGAGCGCTGCGCGAGGTTGCCGATACCGTTGGCGAGATCGGCGTTCATGCGCCCAACGATCGCCTCGTTTGAATAGCTGCCGTCCTGGCCAAAGGCGACTTCGCGCAGAAAGAAATAGCGCACCGGATCGACGCCGTACGCTTCGACAAGCGCGAACGGGTCGAGCGTATTGCCGACCGATTTACTCATCTTTTCGCCGCGGTTCAGCACGAAGCCGTGCGAATACACCCGCTTGGGTAGCGCCAAGCCCGCCGACATCAGGAATGCTGGCCAGTAGACGGCGTGAAAGCGCGTAATGTCCTTTCCGATGACGTGGACGTCGGCTGGCCAATGGCCCCACTTCGGCGCGGTCTCGTCGGGGAAGCCACAGCCCGTGACGTAATTCGTGAGCGCATCGACCCAGACATACATCACATGGCCTGGCTCGTCGGGCACCGGTATGCCCCAGTCGAGCGTCGTGCGCGAAACGGACAGGTCTTCGAGTCCGCCCTTGACAAAGTTGACGACCTCGTTGCGCCGCTCGGGCGGGAGGATGAACTGCGGATTGGCCTCATAGTGGGCCAGCAACGGCGCCTCGTACTTCGACAGCCTGAAGAAGAACGTCTCCTCCTCCGTCCACTCAACTGGCGTGCCCTGGCCGCCGACCCGGACGCCATCGTCGCGCACCGTCGTCTCATCCTCGCCGTAGTAGGCCTCGTCACGAACCGAATACCAACCGGCGTAGGCTTTCTTATAAATATCGCCGTTTGCCGCCATCCGCCGCCAAACTTCCTGGCAAGCTGCCGCGTGGCGCTGTTCGGTCGTGCGAATAAAGTCATCGTGGGATAGCCCCAGCACAGCAACCATCTCCTGGAAGCGCGCCGCGTTCCGGTTCGCCAGTTCGCCTGGCGTCACGCCTTCCTTGGCCGCGGTCTGCTTCATTTTGAGACCGTGCTCGTCGGTCCCCGTCAGGAACATCACGTCGCGGCCGTCGAGCCGCTCAAAGCGGGCAATGGAATCCGTCGTAATCGCCTCATAGGCGTGCCCGATATGGGGGACGCCGTTGGGGTAACTGATCGCGGTTGTGATGAGGAATTTCTGCGGCATGGCGGGTCCTGGTGCGTCGGCGAGCCGTCATACCGGAGGTGTCGCGCGATTGCACGCGCAGCCAAATTGGAGCGGTTTTCAGCCAATGAGCCGTTACGAGGGGCTATCCGCCCCTCGCGCTCCTGGACCAGGGGCTCGCCCCTGGACCGCTTTATTCATTCCGGGTCGGATCGCGCCCCCCGATGCGCTGCGGAAGATGCGTTTGCCAGCCCTACCGCGCGGCCTTTTCCAGGGTTGCGAACGTGTCGAGGATGAGCGCCTTGCGATCTAGATTGAGCGCGTCGGCTTCGCGCTTAGCCCGCGCTATCGCCTCCCAGGCCATCGCAAACCGTGGCACGGCCGATGGGTCGCCATGCCCCATCGCACCACTGCGCACGAGCCTTGCCAGCGAGGCGAGCAACAGCTCGAAGTACAATTCGAATTGTTGCTCGACCGCGGCCGGGGCGAGCTTATCAGCCATCGCATGTAGGCCCGCCCAATCGACCTTGGGCAGGTCGGCGAGTTGGCGCTGGATCGTCTGGTCGAGCTGGATACCGCCACCGGCATAAAGCGCGAGCGCCCGCCGCACGCTTCCCCCCGACAGCCGCGTTAGCGCTGGCCAATCGCCATCGTTAGGTACCGTCCCGTCTTCCGCCTCGAGTGCTGCCGTGACAGCTGCGCGCAAATCAGGGGCCGACAGCGCTGACAACGGCAGCAACCGGCAGCGCGAGCGGATCGTGGGAAGCAGCCGCCCGGGCTCACTCGTGAGCAGCATGAACACCGTGCGCGGTGGCGGCTCCTCCAGCGATTTCAGCACGGCGTTTGCCGCGTTGGGGTTCATGTCGTCGGCCGTGTCGATGATGACGGTGCGCCACTGCCCCTGTTCCGCACCCAGGCTCAGAAACTGGCGCAGTCGCCGCACCTCATCGACCGGGATCGTCGTTGCGAACCGCTTATCTTTTGTGTTGTAGGGCCGCCGCAACAGCAGCAAGCCTGGATGCGAGAGCGCGCGAACTTGACGGCTGCCGCGCGTTTCCGACGAGACAGCGAGGCTTCGACCTGCGCGATCGCGTTCATCTGCGGCCGATAACGCCGCACGCGCGAACCGCCAGGCGAGCGTCGCCTTGCCAATCCCGGCTGCTCCCGACACGAGCCAGCCGTGGTGGAGCTTCCCGCTAACGAGGCCGGTTGCGAGTGTCTCCTCCGCGTCAGCATGACCGTATAATTTGGCTGTGAACCGTGGGTGCGGCACGCCGTCCAGGCGGTCAGCCTCGGGCAGCGCCTCGATCTCCTGCACAGTGATAGCGCGCGCCATCAGGCTGCCACCAGATCGAACACGCCCGACACGTTCCGCCAGATGACCGCGGCAACGGCATCAGCCGAGCCTGCCGCATCGACGACCCGGCAACGGTCGGGTTCGGCACGTGCGATATCGAGGAACCCAGCGCGTAATCTTTCGTGCCAGTCGAGCGGACGCGCCTCGAACCGGTTAGCGGCGCCGCGCTCAACCGCGCGCGTTAGGCCCTCACGCGCCGCCATGTCGAGGATCAGCGTCAACGTCGGCTCATGCGGCCCGACGGTTGCCCGTTCCAGCGTCGATATGAGTTCACGGTCGATGCCGCCGAGGACACCCTGGTAGACCCGGGTCGAATCGATAAAGCGATCACACACGACGAACGCTCCCCGCGCGAGTGCTGGGGCAATGGTCACCGCGACGTGTTCGGCGCGTGCAGCGGCAAACAACAGGCATTCGGCAACGGGCGAAGCTGGCGCGGTTGCGAGAACGAGACCGCGCAACGCTTCGGCGAGCGGAGCACCACCCGGCTCGCGCGTCAGCACGACCTCGTGGCCAAGCGCCCGCAGCCGTTCCGCCACACGTTTGGCTTGGGTCGACTTGCCCGCCCCCTCGCCGCCTTCCAACGTGATGAACCGCTTTTTCTGCATCGCCACGGCCTAGCACAACCCAAGTTTTGACACAGCGGGACAGACATTTCGCCGGGCCGTCGCCACGATGTAACGGTTTCCCGATTTTAACGTATACCGGTTGCCGGTTGGCAATGGAGTTCCCCGATGCAGCACGACATCGTCAAAGATTATTACGGTAAAGTCCTGCAGACCACCGCCGACCTAAAGACGTCGGCGTGCTGCACGGCCGATAGCCTGCCCGCCCATATCCGGCCCCTGGCAGCGAAAGTCCACGCCGAGGTCAACGCCAAATACTACGGTTGCGGCTTGGTTGCGCCATCGGCCATGCGCGGACTACGCGTGCTGGACCTTGGCTCTGGGTCGGGCCGAGACGCTTACATTTTGGCCCAACTGGTTGGTGAAACCGGCGAAGTCGTCGGCGTTGACATGACCGATGAACAACTCGCTGTCGCCCGCCAGCATACCGATTGGCACGCACGCGCGTTTGGATATTCCAAATCAAACGTCCGCTTCCTCAACGGCTATATTGAAAACCTCGGGGATCTTGGCCTCGAACCGGCAAGCTTCGACGTCATCGTTTCGAACTGCGTTATCAACTTATCCCTCGATAAGCCTGCCGTTCTGAAGGGCGCGTTTGATCTGTTGAAACCAGGCGGCGAACTTTACTTTTCCGACGTCTACGCCGATCGCCGCATCCCAGCTGAACTCGTCCGCGACCCCGTACTTTACGGCGAATGTCTATCGGGCGCGCTGTACTGGAATGATTTTCTCCCGATGGCAAAACGTGCTGGCTTCCTCGACCCGCGTCTCGTGACTAGCCGACCGATCGACGTGCTGAACGAGGCGGTGAAGGCCAAGCTCGGGCAGGCCAAATTCTATTCGGCAACCTACCGGTTGTTCAAACTCGATCAACTCGAGACGGCGTGCGAAGATTACGGCCAGGCCGTCATCTACAAAGGCACGATCCCTGAACAGACAGACGCGTTTGACCTCGACGGACATCACCGGATTGAGCGAAGCAAAACGTTCCCTGTGTGCGGCAACACTTGGCACATGCTGGCGTCAACACGGTTTGCGCCCCACTTCGAGTTCATCGGCGACTTCTCAACCCACGATGGCATCTATCCAGACTGTGGGACGAACATTCCGTTCTCGACCGTGTCGGGCGCGGGGACGTCGTCAAAAGGCGGCAGCTGCTGCTGATCGACGTGTCATGATTTGTGCCTGGAAACGTGCGGCGTTGCGCAGGTTAATCACCCGCTGCGATGCCTTCCCGGCGCGGATCGGCGCTACCCTGCAGCACTCCGTCTCGGCGCGTGATGATATGGGCTCCTGAGTTGAGATCGCCGAGCACCACCTGATGGCCCAATCGCTGCAATTGCGGCGCGGCACCTAAGGCGGCAGAGCCAGCCTCTAGTTCGAGCGTTGCACCGCGTGCGCCGAAATTGGCCATGGCGGCCGCTGCCTTTGCATCCTGGCCGAGATCGAGCAGCGCGACGACCGCCTTGATCACATAGAATGGAATTTTCGATCCTCCTGGCGAGCCGAGAACGGCAAACAAATCCCGGCCGTGTTCATCGAGAATGATCGTCGGCGCCATCGAGCTGCGTGGACGCTTGCCGGGCTCGATCCGGTTGGCGATCGGTCGGCCGCCAGCATCTTGCGACCGAAACGAGAAGTCGGTCATTTGGTTGTTCAACAGGAAACCGGCCACCATCAGACCCGAGCCGAACGCACTTTCAATCGTTGTCGTCATCGAGACCGCATCGCCGTTACCATCGACGATCGAGATGTGGCTGGTGCCACCCCGCTCGACCGTACCGTCGGTGCCGACCGCTTCGCCGACACCCTTTGGAACACCGGCTTGTGGTTTGGCCATGGCCCGTTGCGGGTCGATCAGGGCGCGACGGGCATCCACGTAATCCGCGTCGAGCAGACCGTCCGGAAGCGCCACGAAATCAGGATCGGCGACATATTGATCGCGGTCGGCGTAGGCGAGGCGCTCGGCCTCAGCGATCAGATGCATCGAAGCTGTGGGAAGTGTGGCAGCCGGCACGA
This sequence comes from Hyphomicrobiales bacterium, assembly GCA_038329675.1. Lineage (GTDB taxonomy): Bacteria > Pseudomonadota > Alphaproteobacteria > Rhizobiales > Hyphomicrobiaceae > JANXVY01. The sequence goes on from JBBQNE010000070.1 coordinate 8,024, forward strand.
TCGCAAAGCTGTCGGTTGGATCGCCAGCCATGCCGGCCGCCAAGTCGACAGGCGGGCCGATCGAAAACGGCTCGATCAGCTTCAACACTTGCGCAACGATAATGCCGCCCGACGACGGCGGGCCCATACCGCAGACCCGGTAGCGGCGATAGCGGATGCAAACGGCTGGTCGTTCGATCACCCGGTAAGCCGCAAGATCGGCTGCCGCGACATCGCCTGCCCCGCGGGAATCGTTGGTGATCGCTTCGACCATCGCTGCGCCAATCGCACCGCGATAAAACACGTCTGCGCCTTGGTCGGCGATGGCGATGAGCGTCGCCGCATACGGCCGATTGACCAACGTGCTCCCGACCGCGACGGGGGCTCCCCCGGCTGTGAAAAAATAATCGCGCGCCGTCGGCGACAGGCGATCCGCGCCAACCCAGCCGAGCAACCGGTGGAGCCGCTCCGAAACAATGAAGCCATCGCGCGCTAGGCGAATTGCTGGCTCAAACAAGCGCTGCCACGGCAGCGTTCCGTGGCGGCGGTGCATGTCCGCTAACAGTTGCACCACCCCCGGGGTGCCGGTCCCTGTACCCGACGCTACCGCCTTGCGAAATTCGATCGGCTGACCGTTCTCCAAAAACCGATCGGACCGCGCGGTCAGTGGTGCCGTCTCGCGGCCATCGAGCGTGGTCACGGCATGCGTCTTGGCGTTGTAGTGGACGACAAACGCCCCACCGCCAATCCCAGATGACTGCGGTTCGACGAGCCCGAGCACCAGTTGCACCGCGATCGCGGCATCGGCCGCCGAACCGCCCGCTCGCAGCATCTCGAGACCGGCCTCGACGGCGTATGGGTTTGCGGCGGCCACCATGTGACGGTTTGCGGTGACGAGCGCTTTTTCGGTGATCCCGGTTGCCGCTTCGGGCTCCATGGCCGCTCGCTGGGCGACCGGTTCGTCCACCGTGGCGAGCCCGACGCCAAGCGCAACAGCGGCGGTCCATGCAAGCCGCGCAAACGGCGAACGCCGAGCTGCACCAATCATGCGCGTTGTCGTTTGCGCTGCCATAGGGACGTCAAGTCGGTACCGTTGGGGGCAGCGCACATGTAGCTCCCGCGACGCGACACGCATGCGGCGTCATCCAAGCCGACCTCATACGATTCGACGGACCTTAAACGGCAGCCCACCGCGCGGGGTCAGCGTTACAGTCGCGTCGATGCTGGCGGGCATCGGCCCGACATAATCGGGGTGGAACCGACGCAGCATGACGGCCAGCGCCAGCGTGTTTTCAACTTGGCTCATCGCGCCGCCAATGCACGAGCGCTTGCCAGCGCCGAACGGGATGTAGCTGAGCTTGACCTGCTTTTTGGCAGCGCCGGCCATCCAGCGCTCGGGGCGGAACTCTTGCGGGGCATCCCAGAACTTCGGATTGTGGTGCGCGCCGTAGCTGAACACGACGATACGGTCGCCAGGGCGAACTTCCTTGCCGCCAAGCGTATCAGCCTCCGAGGCGACCCGTATCAAGCCCCAGACCGGCGGGTAGACGCGCATCGTCTCCTGGATCACGGCGCGGGTGTAGGCGAGCCCCGAGTAGTCGGCTGCCGTCGGCCGTCGGTCGCCGAACACGGCTTCGCTCTCTGCGCGAATGCGATCGGCGATCTCGGGGTGGTTGGAGATCTCATAGAGCGACCAGGCAAGCGTCAGCGCCGTCGTCTCGGTGCCAGCCCAGAGATACTGCTTCAATTCGTCGATCGCTTGCGCCTCGTCGAATTCGGGCACGTCTGGATCGGCGACGACGTCTTGGATGATCTTGAGGAGCGTGCGCTCGCGGTCTTCGCGCGGGTCAGATGCGATCACGGCGGGCGGCACTGCGTGCCACATTTCCATGGCTTTGGCCGGGTCAGCCTCGCTCAACTCAACGAATTCGCCAGCCTGTCGCTTGAGGCGAATTTGCTTATGGCTGAGGACGTCGGTGTAGGTCTTGACGCACTTGAAAATGACGTGCGGGTTGAAGGGCATGTCGCGATCAAACAGCGCCTTGCAGATCATGTCGGCGGCCAGCGTCCACGTCTGCTCGACCATTTCAAACGTTTCGCCGCTGTCGGCCTTGTCTTCCCAAACCTTCATCTTGGCGTCGATCGCCTGGAGGAAGTAGGGAATGTATTCGGCAAACATGTCGGGGTGGAAGGCTGGCTGCTGGGGCATGCGAATTTTCTGCCAGAGCGCGCCGTCGTTGGTGATCATCGACTTGCCGAAAATCGGCTTTAGCCCGTCGAAATATTTAATGTAGCTATCGGCCTTCGTGATCAGCACGTGCTTGAAGAGTTCTGGCTCGGTCAAAAACAGCACGCGCTGGTTGCCAATGTTGATGGCGATGACCGGCCCGTAACGCTCCTGAAGCCGCAGGAGCGCTGTCATCGAATTGCCAGCATCGGCGCGGTGGAGGGCCGATAGCTTATACCAGATGGTATCTTCGCCGAGGCCTTCGCTGGTTGACCCGCTTGGCGCGTTTGCGCCGCTCGTTGTGCTCTCGCCGCGTGTCGGAGTTGCGCTGTGGGCTGAGGGGAGGATGTCATCACGCGCGGGCTTGGCGGCCTCAGCGTCGCGCGGCTGGTCTACAGTGAGTGGACCAGCGGGCAAAACGTCAGCCGTCGACACAGCCATTTCTGTCTCCATTCCAGCGCCAACGTCAGCACTTGTCCGCGGTTCCCGTTCCCAACTCATGTGTGCTGCAAAAACCTTTGGACATGGGCTTGAATGACCCGAAGATGGATCGGATCGGCTTGAACGCTCGGCCGAGTCGCAGCCCACACATGCGATGACCGTGTGCAACGGCTAGTTTGCTCACCTTCAACCTTGGATGCGGCACAACCGCCGCCGTACCCAAATTTACAGCAAAACGAATGGATTACATCTGTTGGCACGACGAGCGGGCCTCAACGTTCACATCGAACGCGATAATGTTAGCGCCGTTTTCTGGTACTCCCACCGGTGCGGGTTGTCCATGAGGCAGCCGCTAGTACGGTCAACGCGACGTAGACCTGGGTTGCATGATGGACACAGCGTGTGACATGTCGGCTCGCCGTGCCATTAGCCAAGTTTTTCCAACGCGCTACGAAGGATCGCAGCATCGGCGATGAGGGCCGAAGGATCGGCCGTTTTGTCGCGATGGGCCGCTAATGCGCGGTCCTGATACCTTGGGATAACGTGAAAATGGAGGTGGAAAACGGTTTGGCCGCCGGCGTCCTCGTTAAACTGCATCAGCGAGATGCCATCGGCTGCAAACGCAGACCGCGCCGCCAAGGCGACCCGCTGCACCACCACAATCACCCTGGATAGGCTAGCTGGATCGGCATCGAGCAAGTTGCGGCTGGCGGCTTTGGGAACAACGAGCACATGCCCGCGCGATTGGGGCATGATGTCCATAAACGCGATGGCGTCCGGGTCGTCGTAAACTTGATGGCTTGGCACGTCGCCGCGCAGTATTTTGGCAAAAATGTTGTTGTCGTCGTAGGTCAAATGACCCTCCCGGTGTGTGTCGCTGCGGCTCGGCCGAGGCTGTGCCCCGCGGGGCCATAGGTCGCCATCCCACCTCTGGGCAAGTGGCCCGCCAACTGTGGGCAGTTTCATGCGACCCGACCCGCATGACGCATCGGCCAAGCGTTGTTTTTTCGTTTTTCTGAGTGACTGCCGTATTAGTTTGCTGATCGAGTGCGTAACTCACCTGTGGGCGTTAGGGGCATGCGGCGCGTCCGTTGCAAATCTAAAACCTGAAGGAGCCTGCGCGTGTTCTCAGTTTTTTCGACCCTCCAGACATCATTGGCAATTCTTGCTGTTCCCGTCGCGCTTGCCATATCGGTCGTGGCAGCGACCCCTGCGACAGCCGACGGTCTGCCCGGTCGCTGGAGCGGTAACGGGTCATTCGTGCTACCCTCTGGCGCCACCGAGAAAGCACGCTGCCGGGCCACGTTCCGCAAGGCAGGCGGTCGACAATTTACGATGGATGCGGTGTGTGCCTCGAGTTCGGTCAAGGTGTCTCAAACGGCCGTCGTGCTGGCGACGAGCCCCAATCGGTTCATTGGGGAATTCACGAATTCTGAATACAATATTACCGGTACGATTAGCCTCACTTTGTCGGGCAATACGCTGTCGGCTGCCTTGCGAGGGGGCGGGGGCACGGCGTTCTTTTCGCTCGGCCGGTAGCGCTTGCCGTTCCATCGCGTAAGCTGACACCCCGTCACGTGACACGTGTCGGTCATAAAGTGGAATTGAGCCAGCCGGGTCATTGGGTTGTGGTTCAGCCCCCATTCAGGGCGCTAGGTGTATCCCGCTTCAACAGTGACGGATCGGGTGGCACGGGAGGCAACAATGGTTGGGCGAACGCCTGATGGCGAACCAAATGGCAACCGGCCGACTGGAAACAGTTACGACCGCCTAGACCGTCATGACCCGTTCGGGTGGCTAAAGACCGGCGGTCTTGTCGTGGCACTGGCTTGCGCCATGTATCTGTCAGCTGCTTCATTGGCCAAAGCCAATCCGACCTGCGCGCCCGGTTGTCGATCACAGCACAACGCATGTCGTCTGGACACTAAGGGCCATGCCCGGTGCGATCATGACCTTCAAGCGTGCGTAAATCACTGCATTGACGCCAGGACGACGGCCGCTGCCGCGCGCTCTGCATCAGGGGGTGGTCCGGGGCAGAGTTCTGGGTCCGTTGACCTGTCGGGCGGGCTTCCGGGCGGGGCGTCGGGCTTGGTTTCGAACCCGCGTCGCTGATTGAGTGCGGGCCCTGCGTGCGGACCGGCACCGGCCGACCGAAAGGCGCGCGTCAGCCGACGACAAACACGGCCAAGTGCCGAGGCCCGTGTGCGCCCATCACCGGGATGCCCCCGATATCTGCGGTCCGCGATGGCCCGGATATGAAATTGAGCGTTCGCGGCATGACGCCATCGCCGAGCGTTGCGCGGACAATGTCAAAGGCGTCTTCATAGGCACCAACGAGCGTTGCTGCGTTGAGCACAATGAGGTGTGTGTCGGGCAGGAAGCTGAGGCTCACAGGATTATCGGGCCCGGAGGCCAAAACGAGCGTGCCGGTCTCGGCGGCGGCTGCCACGGCATAGGATAGCGTCACCGCGTCGGTGTGAGGGTCGGCGCGGCCATAGCGAAGCGTCATCGACGGCGTCGTATCCCACGGCAGGGAGCGGAGCCGCGCATCATCGCCGATGCGCAGGGTGGGCGGCAAATTCTGCGCGCGCAGGTAACTCGCGATGGCGGCCGGGACACCGGCGTCTTCGGCCACATCGATCACGCTCGCCTTGCCGCGCGTCAGGTGCGTGGCGAACTGCGCTCGCAAGTCGGCTGGCGCCATGGTCGCGCGGGCTGGCAGCATATGACGACGCCGCTCAGCGATCCGGCGCTCGACGATTGTCAGGCGAGGATCTGGTCCACTGGCTGGCACGTCGAGCGCGGCGCGGACTTTAGCGAAAATCCGCTCCCGCGCGCTGCCCGACCGATTGTTGAAGGAACTCGCCGTTTTGGGCCAAACATCCGGGCTAGACATCGGGTGAGAGGCCTTTTTGTTGCTCGGCCCACAACTGTTGGAATGTTCGACCCTGGGGCGCTGGAAGATCGCGGTGTTTTGTCCAGCCACCGGCGAACGGCAACGAACGGAAGCCGCCGCGGCTGCGGCCCCACGCGCCCAGCAGAAGGGCGACCGCCCGCGTCACGGTGTGATAAGCGCGTGGCCGTTTGGCGAGCGCTGCCCACATCGATAGCCCGGCGCGCGCCAACACACCCTGGTTGCCCTGCCGGAAATCCGCCTCGCGCCATTTTCGCATCAGGTCCGGCAGAGGGATCTTGACCGGGCACACATCGGCGCACTTGCCACAAAACGTCGATGCGCCCGGCAAATGCCGACCCGTTTGGACACCCAGTTGCGCTGGCGTTAGCACCGCGCCGATCGGACCTGGATAGACCCACCCGTAAGCATGTCCACCGATCGATTGGTAGACCGGGCAATGGTTCATGCAGGCCCCGCAGCGAATGCAGCGCAGGACGTCTCGCACGTCGCTGGCCAAGATTTCGGACCGGCCGTTGTCCAGAATGACGACGTGGTATTGCTCGGGGCCATCGGGGTCGGCGGCGCGGCGGGGCCCAGTTGAGAACGTCACGTAATTTGAGATGTCTTGGCCGGTCGCTGACCGCGCGAGCAACCTCAACAGCGGTGCGACGTCCTCAAGCGTTGCGACGACTTTTTCAATCGACGTGATGACAACGTGGACCCGGGCGAGCGATTGCGTCAGGTCGCCATTGCCCTCGTTAGTGACGATGACGGATGAGCCTGTTTCGGCGATCAGAAAGTTCGCGCCCGTGATGCCAACGTCGGCCTCAATGTAATTTGCACGCATGATGGCGCGCGCCTCGGCGACCATCGATGCTGGGTCGGGAAGCGGCCGGTCCTTGGGCAGGTGCGTATGCTTCTCGCGGAATTCGGCCTCGACCTGGGCTTCGGTCAAGTGCAGGGCTGGAACGATGATGTGGCTTGGCACCTCGCCGCGGATTTGGACGAGGTATTCACCCAGATCGGTCTCGACGACGCGCATGCCCTGCGCTTCGAGGTGGGCGTTGAGCGCGATCTCCTCGGAGACCATCGACTTGCCCTTGGTGACAAGTTTGGCGTCAACATCGCGGCAAATCTTGGCGATGATTTCGTTCGCGTCCGTTGCCGTCTCCGCCCAATGGACGATCGCGCCGTTGGCTGTTGCCCGCTCTTCGTATTTGGCGAGATACAGGTCGAGGTTCGCCAGCATATGATTTTTGACGTCGCGACCGACGGTGCGAAACGCCTCGAACTCGGGAAGACCGGCGCGGGCAGCCGTGCGTTGGGCGACGAGCCCCGTCGGCAGTCCCGACAGCGCGCGCTGCAACTGCGGGTCATCGAGGGCGACGCGGGCGTTGTGTTTAAAGTCGGCAGAGGTTGGTTTCATGTTGCCTTGTGTGCCATATCGGCGGCGCATCGAAAAGCCCATGTCCGCCTAACAACTGTCCGCCCGACCACGGATGACGCCAGCCGCCTCACAGCTCGCCACTGGCGACACGCGACTGCCCACTTGCAGCGCATTCACGGAACCGTTACCTAATTTTAAGTCGATATGGCCGCTGATTGGCCGACTGAGCGCGGCGAGCACAAAAATGTCACAAAATCCAATGGTTGCGCAGAAGGGGCCGTATCAAGTCGACCTGATCGAAGGGAAAGCGTACTTTTTTTGTACTTGCGGCCGCTCCGCGCGCCAGCCGTTTTGCGATGGGTCTCACCAGGGTAGCGCACTGCAGCCGCTGCGGTTCATCGCCGACCGCACTGGCACCTTCAACTTGTGCGGTTGCAAAACGACAGACGACGCGCCGTTCTGCGATGGCTCACACAATCTGCTGTGAGCCCGCAGCAAAAACGCCATAGGCTCGCTCTTTGACGTCGATGTGACCGTAGGGACCTCAGATTATGTTGCTGACGAGCCAGCTGATCGACGGCGCCACTTACCTCTTCCAGCAGGTCGTCAACGGGATCACGCTCGGCTCGATTTATGGGCTGATCGCGCTTGGATATACGATGGTGTTTGGCATCATTGGGATGGTCAATTTCGCCCACGGCGATGTGTTTATGGTGTCGGCGTTTATCGCGCTCATCATCTACCTGATCTTGACGACCGTCCTTGGCTTACCATCGACGGTGCTGTCGATACTGCTGGTGCTGGTACTTGCGATGGGTCTGACGGCATTCTGGAGCGTGGCGATCGAGCGCATCGCCTACCGGCCGTTGCGTGGCTCGTTTCGATTGGCGCCGCTGATCTCGGCGATCGGCATGTCGATTTTTCTGATGAACTTTGTGCAAGTCGTTCAAGGGCCAAACAACAAAGCGTTGCCCCCTATGCTTGACGGCGGGTTCCGCATTGCGCTCGATGCGACGAACTTCTTCACGGTTTCTTATAAGCAATTGCTGATTTTTTGCGTGACCGGCGGCCTGCTCGCCATATTCTGGTGGCTCGTCCAGAAAACATCACTCGGTCGCGCCCAGCGCGCGTGCGAGCAGGACCGGAAGATGGCAGCCCTGCTTGGCGTTGATGTTGACCGGACGATTGCGATCACGTTTGCGATTGGCGGGGCGTTGGCAGCCGTCGCTGGCGGGCTCTATCTCGTGCTCTACGGCGTTGTGAACCACCACGACGGGTTCGTCCCCGGCATCAAGGCATTTGCCGCCGCCGTGCTGGGCGGCATCGGCT
>JBBQNE010000071.1:0-16204 GCA_038329675.1 Hyphomicrobiales bacterium
GGTAGTCGTCGTCCTGTTCGCGAAACAACTCAAAGCTTGGCATCGATACGACGGCGGCAGCGATCCCCGCCTCAGCCAGCGCATCGGCCGCTTCAAGCGCGATCCCGACCTCCGAGCCGGTCGCAATCAGTGTCACGTCGCGCTGAACTTTCCCGCCATCGCGTCCTGTGGCTTCGCGAGCAACATAGGCCCCTTTCGCCGACAGGTTTTCGTCCGCGTTTGCGCTTGATCGGACGGTTGCGACCGCATCGCGTGTCAACGCGATCACGGAGGGACGATCGCGGTGCATCAGCGCGATTTCCCACGCTTCCGCCGTTTCGATCCCATCGGCTGGTCGCAGCACCAGCACGTTGGGAATCGCGCGCAGGCTCGCCAAATGCTCAACGGGCTGGTGCGTTGGTCCATCTTCGCCAACGCCAATGCTATCGTGCGTCATCACATAAATCACGCCAACGCCCATCAGCGCCGACAACCGGATCGCCGGACGGCAATAGTCGGAGAACACCAAAAACGTGCCGCCGTAGGGGATGACGCCGTGCAGCGCCATGCCGTTCATGGCAGCCGCCATGCCGTGTTCCCGGATGCCATAGTTCATGTAGTTCCCGGCGAAATGCGTCGCCGTGATCGCCGAATGATGCTTAGTCTTGGTTCCGTTCGAGCCAGTGAGATCAGCTGACCCTCCAATCATTTGCGGGATCGCAGGGATCAAATGTTCCAACGTCAGTTGGCTCCAAGCGCGAGTTGCGCGTTTGGTTGGATCGGCCAGAAACTGCGACTTCGCCGCCGCGATCGCAGTCGTCATCGCATCCACGTCAAACGCGTTGAGCGCCGACTTTGCCGCCGCCGATGCCTTTGCGACCCGCGCCTCCCACGCCGCGCGGGCGGATTTGCCACGATCTGCTATTGCTTCCCATGCGTGCTTGATGTCGGCGGGGATCTCAAACGGCGCGTGCGTCCAGCCAAGCTTGCGGCGCGCGCCCTCAATTTCAGCTGAGCCCAATGCGCTGCCGTGGATGCCGTTAGTCCCCGCTTTGGTCGGCGCGCCATATCCGATCACGGTCTTGCACGCGATCAGCCACGGTTTCGCCGCATCAGCCTTAGCGGTTGCAAGCGCGGCTGAAATCGCCGCCGTGTCGTGGCCGTCAATCGCCAGCGTGTTCCAGCCGGAGGCTTCAAACCGAGCAAGCTGATGGTCCGACGTCGACAGGTCGGTCTTGCCATCAATCGTGATGCCGTTGTCGTCAAACAGCACGATCAGCCGCCCGAGCTTGAGGTGCCCGGCGAGCGATATCGCCTCCTGGCTGATGCCCTCCATGAGGCAGCCATCGCCAGCCATCACATAGGTCCGGTGGTCAACCAGGTCATCGCCCGCGCGCGCTGCCATCAGCCGTTCTGCAATCGCCATCCCAACGGCGTTGGCGAGCCCCTGGCCAAGCGGCCCTGTCGTCGTCTCGATCCCGGCGGCATGGCCAAATTCTGGATGACCGGCGGTCATCGAACCAAGCTGACGGAACCGCTTCAATTGGTCGATGTCCATGCCGGGATACCCGGTCAGATGGAGCAGGGCGTAGAGCAACATCGAGCCATGGCCAGCCGAGAGCACGAACCGGTCGCGGTCTGGCCAATCGGGCGCAGCTGGATCAAACGTCAGCGCTTCAGCAAACAGCACGGTCGCAACGTCAGCCATGCCCATCGGCATGCCGGGGTGGCCCGATTTCGCAGCCTCAACGGCGTCCATCGCCAGGGCGCGAATGGCGTTGGCCATGTTGCGATAGTTGGCGGGATTTAAGCTGGCGTTGGCAGTCGTCGGCTGAGCCGAGACGGTCATCTGGGCGGGCATAGCGGTGCGTCCTGGTAGTTGCGGGCTCGAAAGTGCGGGCATCGTTGAGCGAGCTCGCATCGATCAATGCCGAGTGCGGCAGCCGTGACGGTCCCCCGTCACCGGAGTGTCATCCGTTGACCGACCTCTATCCGCGACGACTGCGACCGTCCAGCTTCGATCTTGGCGCGCGCTGGGCTAGCCATGCCGCGCTAATCTTGGGGTGAGGAGACGGCACGTGAATGCGCTAACCAAGATCCCCGCGACAATGACGAAGGCGGAGTTCAATGAATTCTCGCAGCGGTTCGAGGGGCCGGAGTGCGAATTCGTCGGGGGGCGGGTCGTGCAGCAGTCGCGGACGACGAAGACCCATGCTCGGATCGTGGCCGGTTTCATGAGGGTATTGCAGGCGCGGCTCGACGTCGACGTCTGGTCCATCACCGCCGATACGATTGCGGTGGAGTACGGCGATCGTAATCGTTTGCCAGACGTGCTCGTGGAGCGGCTTGATGCGGGAGGCCCGGCGATGAGCGCACGTTCGCCCGTGGTGTTGGTTGAGGTCATGTCGCCCTCATCGGCCAAGTCGGATTTCTACGATAAGCCTTGGGAATACCCGACGTTACCGACGTTGCTTGGCTATGTAGTTGCCAGCCAGGACGAGCAAGCCTGTTGGGTTTGGGCGCGGGCGACGGTCGATCAGCACTTTCCAGACGACTCCGTCGACGTGCGCAAACGGTGCACAACGCGACAAGCGACGGCGCAATTAGCCTCGAGGGTTTGAGGATCACGCTGCCGTTGGCCAAACTTTACCGCGCGACGGGCGTGGCCTGACGCTAGCGCGGTGAGGCTGGTTCGCGACGTTGCATGCCGCCGCAGCGCAAGCTAGACACAGCATAAGCTCAAACCGGCGGGACCCATGGCAAACCTATTTCAAGACTACCTGCCGCTGGCGATCTTTCTCGCCGTTTCGTTGGCCTTCGTTGCCGTCCTTCTTGTCACGCCGTTCCTCGTCGCGATCCGCAACCCCGATACGGAGAAGGTTGCCGCCTACGAGTGCGGTTTTAACGCCTTCGACGACAGCCGCATGCGCTTTGACGTTCGATTTTATCTGGTCGCAATCCTGTTCATCATCTTCGATCTCGAAATCGCCTTCCTGTTCCCGTGGGCAGCCGCCTTCCGCGATATCGGCTTGTTCGGCTTCTGGTCGATGATGGTGTTCTTGGCCGTGCTCACGATCGGCTTCATCTACGAATGGCGCAAAGGCGCGCTCGAATGGGATTGATGCGCCGGTGAGGGGACTACATCGCGTCGGCAGCGTTCCAATGGTGCGTACCGACGGTCTGCCCGAGACGCTAGGGCTGTCTTACGTCGTGGAGGTATCGCACCTGCGCAAGGCAACCGTTGCCTGGATATCGGCGACAGGAAACACCGGCCATTCTCCGCCGTTGTTTAATTGGGTCGCGGTTTTTAACTTTAACGCTCATAGTGATGGCGTGCTAGTCAGCTTCCAAAGCGGCGCATGAGTGGATGCGCTCATGCTTGTCAAAATGGGTCATGTCGTTCGTTGCGACGGTGGTCATCGCAACCCTCTGGTGCATTTGAGTTTCCTCGAAGTTGCTCCTTGGAATTCGGCCCGATGCACCACGTCGGTTGGTTACGGCGCTGGGGCCAATCATGCTCGGGATTAGTGCAGACCTGTCCAAGCAGCACGGCTACGGCGGACGTATTGGGCCGCACTCTGTGGCAAGCGCTGAGAGTTTCTACCGCAGGAGCGGGTCCAATAGCCTGGATTGTCTCAGCGAACACCACGAATTATACTTTGAACTCGACGAAGACGGTGCTCAGGCACTCATCGGCGGCAGAGATACGGTGCAATGGACAAAAATCTCAAACTTCGATCGTTCCCGGCCGACTTCGCCGACCGCTTCCCGGACGGATCCTATGCGATCGGGCGCGGTGCTGATCCGTGCGGTTCCTCAGGCCGGGTTGGTGCTCCGTTGCATCTGCGTGCAATTCAACCGACAAAAGTGCGCAAAGCCGCGGCCAAAAATCGACCGGCCAAATCCACGGCCGATTAGAGTATTCAAGCGTGCTTCAGATGGACGATCAAGTTTAAGCAAGCGCGTCCGAAACAGGAGAAAAATTTGGGACTGCTCCTCAAACCCGACGGTTCGCCTGCTCTGCAGGACCAGTTGCTGTGGGACCGCATTCGCGAGGGCGCGGGAGCGCCTCAAGTCGGTGGCGCCCAAAGAGGCGGCCCAATAGGCGGCCCCGGCAGCGTCACGGCTGCCCCCGATCCATTTTTAACCGGCATCAACGATGAATTAGCCGACAAGGGCTTCCTCGTCACAACGACCGACGATCTGATCAATTGGGCCCGCACCGGCTCGCTGATGTGGATGACGTTCGGGCTCGCCTGTTGTGCAATCGAGATGATGCAGGCCTCCATGCCGCGCTGGGACATGGAGCGGTTTGGCTTTGCCCCGCGCGCCAGCCCCCGCCAATCTGACGTGATGATTGTCGCGGGCACGCTGACCAATAAGATGGCGCCAGCCCTGCGCAAAGTTTACGACCAGATGCCAGAGCCCCGCTACGTCATTTCGATGGGAAGCTGCGCCAACGGTGGTGGCTACTACCACTACTCCTACGCCGTCGTTCGCGGCTGCGACCGCGTCGTCCCAGTCGACGTCTATGTTCCGGGCTGCCCTCCAACGGCTGAGGCGCTGCTCTATGGCGTGCTCCTGCTCCAGCGCAAAATCCGCCGCACGGGGACGATCGCGAGGTAGGGCCGTCGCATGAACACCTTCTCCAAAGTTGATCGCGCGACATTCCTGCGCTTTGCAGCAGCCCACCCCGAGCAACGATTTGAACTCGAACGGGGCCGGATCGTGCAGCAGATGACGGGTGGAACCCGTCGACACGGTCTCGTCGCACAGCGGATCGCGCGGGCAATCCAAGAGCAGATCGATCTCAAGGCTTGGGGCGTTTTGAGCGATCGTGGCGTGGGGGTCGGCACATCGACACGCTATCCCGATGTGGTCGTTGAACCCAATGACGAGCCGCTCGAGAGCCTGGAGACAGAGCGTCCGGTTCTGATCGTTGAAGTGCTGTCCCCCTCGACCACGGGCACCGACCTGAATATCAAGCCGGACGAGTATCTGAGCATTCCCTCGCTCGACGCCTACGTCGTGGCCAGTCAGGATGAGGCGGCGATGCTGGTATGGTCCCGAAATAAAGATGGCAGCTTTCCTGAGGCGGGGCGCGAAGTGTCTGGCCAGGGACAATCCGTCGTGATCACAGGGCGGAGCGTCCAGATCGCGCTGCAGCTCGACAGCATCTATGATGGCCTCAAGGCGAGCGCGACCGACGAGGGCACGGAGTGACGCAATATCCCTGGCTCTGAGACACAAAATCCGCTGGTGCTTGAACCTCTGCGATTGCAGAGGCGATGACGCCAACGGGACAAACCGCCAGACATGAGCAAAGCCCGTCTCCTGCGTTTTCTGATCGGCTTCAGCGGAGGCGTTGTGACCCGCGTTGTGACCCGCGTTGTGACCCGCGTTGTGACCCTGGCACTGCTATTTGCGACCCATCCCCAACCACTTGCTGCCGCACTCGCCTTGCCCGTATTCATCCCGTCGTCGCTTTTGGCTGAGCGTGCCTTTCGACGTTTTGCGACCCATGACGCGATCAAGCGCGACCTTGAAGATCGTGTCCGTAACCCGCAGAGCTAAGGAGAAAGAACCTTGAAAATTGCGAATACACCCTTCGGAACAACCGATTGGAGCAACGTTGAATGCACAATCCATTCAGGGGATGTCGGCACAGCCACGTGGCGGACGCGGATTTTTGGCGACGTCAGAGTCCGCATGGTGGACTATTCGCCGGGATACATCTCAGACCATTGGTGCGAGAAGGGACATATTCTGCTGTGTCTTGAGGGTAAATTGACAACGACCCTCGCCGATGGGCGCCAGTTTGTACTGACGTCGGGCGTAAGTTATCAGGTCGCAGATGGTGCAGAGCCGCACCGCTCGGCAACAACAGTTGGTGCCCGCTTGTTTATCGTAGACTGAAGGAACGAGGCCAGATGAGCCAAGCCACGACCACACTTGCAGCCGACGTCGCAGCCATTCTCGGCAGCAAGGCGGTCGGTTCGACGATTGCCTTCGGTGAGTTGACGATCACGGTTGCAGCCGACGCGATCGTTGAGATCCTTCACGCGTTGCGCGACGACGAGCGTTGCCAATTCGAAATCCTGATCGACCTTGCTGGCGTCGATTACCCAGCCCGCACCAAGCGCTTCGATGTCGTCTATCACCTGCTCTCAGCGCGGCTCAACCATCGCCTCCGTCTCAAACTCCAGGCCGACGACATCACGCCTGTGCCAAGTGTCATTGGCGTTTATCCTAATGCAAACTGGTATGAGCGGGAGGCCTACGACATGTTCGGCATTCTGTTCTCCGGCCACCCAGACCTGCGTCGCCTGCTGACCGATTATGGGTTTTCTGGTCATCCCCTGCGCAAGGATTTTCCGCTCACGGGCCATGTCGAAGTTCGATACGACGATGAAAAAAAGCGCGTCGTCTATGAGCCAGTCAAACTGACGCAAGATTTTCGCACCTTCGACTTCGAGAGCCCATGGGAAGGCGTCGATTACGTTATCCCGGGCGACGAGAAAGCCTCGAAGTAACCGCCGTATTGTGGACAGCATCGATGAGCGACTACGCGCTTGCGCGCAAAAACATGGTCGAAAGCCAGATCAGGCCGAGCGACGTCACCGACCGCCGGATCATCCGCGGCATGTCAAATGTGCCGCGTGAAGCGTTCGTGCCTCCAGCCAGCGCGTCGCTGGCCTACATGGACGACGCGGTTCCGCTCGCCCTTGCACGGGTCCGAGGGGCGGCCCCTCGCGCGCTGATGAGCCCGCGGACATTTGCAAAATTACTCAGGCTGGCAGATATCCAGGCGACCGACAGCGTGCTCGTCGTCGGCAGCGGTACGGGCTATTCGGCAGCCGTTATCGCAGGGCTTGCTCGCTTTGTGGTCGCGCTCGAGAGCGATCCCGCTTTAATCGCGGCAGCCCAAGTCGCGTTGAAATCCGCAGCACTCGATGCAGCTGACCGCATTGCCCTCGTCGAAGGGCCGTTGGCCGTCGGCTTAGCCGATCGCGGCCCCTACAATGTGATCGTGGTCGAAGGCGCCGTGCCGGCTTTGCCAACCGCGCTTGCCGATCAGCTCGCTCCCGGTGGGCGATGCGTTGGCATCGTGAAGCGCGGAGCCGTGGGCCATGTCACGCTGTGGCGTCGGGTTGGAGGCCACCTCGCCGAAGCTGATGCGTTCGAGGCCGAAGTTGCCGATTTGCCTGGATTTTCGCAGCCCGTGGCATTTTCGCTCTAGACACGCGCGATTGATGATTGTGCTGCGGTGTTCGATTCCCCAGCCGCTGTGGGAATTGGGGTACGGCACCGAAGGATGTCCACACGTAGTGTCAGGTAGGGATTAATCGACCGTCCGAATCGGAGCAAGTCGAGAACCGATAGGGGTCGTCGGCGTTGTCGCCGTTGGCCTCGGGATTTCCGGGATACACGTCATGTATCAGACGACTGGACGACATGCCGCCATAAGTACGGCATTGTCGCTGCTCGCGGCAATAGCCGTTGCGGTGGCGTCCGCTGTTGTGTTTTCGGCGGCAGCGTCTGCCGAAACGTTGCGCGACGCGCTCGCTGGCGCTTATCAATACAACCCGCAACTCGATGCCGAGCGCGCCCGATTGCGTGCGACCGACGAGGGCGTTTCGCAGGCCAACGCCGCGTTTCGCCCCTCGATCAACGCTGGCGCTTCGTCGTCCTTTCAAAACACGGAGACTCAGCCTCGAACCCTTCAAGGGGGTCGTCTGTTTCCCAAACAGTGGAACGTCACGGTCGATCAGCCAATTTTTCGCGGTTTCCGATCGATCAATGGTGTCAACGTCGCTGAAGCCAACGTGCGCGCTGGTCGCGAAACCCTTCGCGGCACGGAACAGGTGGTCCTGATTGGCGCCGTTACCGCATACATGGACGTCATCCGCGATCAGGCGATCCTGAAACTGCGAGAAAACAATCAACGTGTGCTTGCCGATACGCTGCGGTCCACACGGGAGCAATTTTCAGTCGGCGAAGTCACACGAACCGATGTCGCCCAGGCCGAAGCAAGCCTCGCTGCCGCTGGCTCTGCAATTGAGCTTGCCCGTGCAAACTTGAAATCGAGCCGGGCATCATTTGAACGGTTTGTTGGCCGCTCGCCTGGAACGCTTGTCGAGCCGCGTGGTCTGGGCAAGTTGACACCAGCTAGCCAACAAGCTGCGGTTGCGATTTCCCAACAAGAGGTGCCCGCCGTCGTTGCCGCTCTCTACCAAGAGCAAGCAGCCCGTTGGAATGTCGACCTTGTGCGCGGTGAGTTGCTCCCAACCGTGAGCGTCCAGGGCCAGTACATCGAGAACATCGACGCCGCGCGGCAACTCGATGAAAGCCGGGTCGCGACGGTGACAGGCCAAGTCCAGATCCCGATCTACGATCAGGGCGGCGCGGTGTATTCGCGGGTTCGGGAGGCCAAGCACCTTCATGTTGCGACGCTTCAAGAGATCCAGCGCGCAAAGAACGACGCACAGTCAATCGTCGTTGCCGCTTGGTCGCAGTTCCAGGCGTCTCGCGCCCAGGTGAAATCCGATGAGGCCGCCGTCGAGGCAAACCGGGTGGCACTGAACGGCGTGCGCGAAGAAGAGAAGGTCGGCCAGCGCACCAAACTCGATGTGCTTGATGCCGAACAGGCGTTCCTCAATTCGCAGGTCAACCTCGTTTCAACCAAGCGCAACCTCATCGTCAACGATTACACCGTGTTGCAGGCGATTGGCCGCCTCAACATGCAGGAGTTGGCGGCCGTTGCTGAGGTCTACGATCCAACCGTCCACTACCAGGAAGTGCGCCGCAAATGGTGGGGCATCGACATCACCCACGCCGACGGGCGCTACGAACGGCATGACCTTTGGGACACCCATGGCGAGCGCCACAAACCAGCCAAGTGAGCCGAGGCAGTATCCGCTTACACGCGGGCATGAAACCGTTTCGCGCGCCCGTATTCGCCGCGCCGCACTCACCTTGTTGGCCACACAGTTGCCGCGAGCTAGCGCTATCTTCTAGGTTAAACTCTGTGGACGGGGTGGTGTCCGGAGCTAGACCGGCGCCACCACCGCGCTATGGCTTGGAGATTACGGCGGCGGACGTCGAGGGCGGGCAGCATGGTGCAAAAGTCGCAAGCCGAACCGAGTATGGACGACATCCTGGCGTCGATCCGTCGGATAATCTCCGAAGAGCCAGGGCGCGATCTGCCAATGGCGCAAGACGCGGGCCTCAACCCAGGTCTCAACCCAGGTCTCAATCCTGGCCCAAACCCTGGTCTCACCTCTGGCGCAAATTTTGGCTCGGACACGGGGCCTGGCACGCTTTCGGCACGCTTGCATGATGTCTTCGGACCAACGTCGCTGCCATCGCCGAACAAGCCGATGTCGGTCCGCGATCCTTTTGAAGATGACCTCGGCGGACTGATTGCGCCGCTGGCACCGAAGGCTGGGCCATTGCGGTCGGCCTCGCCTGCGCCGATACCGTCGACTCCAGCGCCATCCGTGGCGAACAGCCCGGCGGCAGCCGCACAGCCGCGACCTGCCTCACAACCGAATTTTTCCCAATCCGTGGCCCGAACCCCAACCCCGGCTCCAACCCCGGCTCCGACCCCGGCCCCAACAGCGGCCCCAACAGCGGCCCCAACAGCGGCCCCAACAGCGGCCCCGGTGAGACCCGCCACGGCAACCGTCATTGCTGCTGGTGCGCCTGCCCCGCAGCAATGGCCCGCGATGCAAATGCCAGCCGTGGCGCCGCAATCTACAGCTGCAACGACGTCCGCGCCCGGATCTAGGCCACCGGAGGCACCCGGAAACGAACGACACGTTCGGCCCGGCGCGCCAGGACCAGCGCCAGTATCAGGACCAGTATCAGGACCAGCGCCAGTATCAGGACCAGCGCCAGTATCGGGCCCCGCGCCAGTATCGGGCCCCGCGCCTCGTCCAGCCCCCGTCGTCATTGCTGCCATGCCGCCGTCGCCGCCCCAGGCTCCCGCGCCACCGGCTAACTTTGATCTCAGCTCGCTGACGCCAGCCACCCGTTCTACCGATGCAACCGCTGCGCCGCGTCCCGAATTGACGTTACGTTCCGAATTGCTTGGAGCTCCAGCGGCACGGGAGCAAGGATCGGGGTTCGGATCGGGTCTCGGGTCGGGTCTCGGGTCGGGTCTCGGGTCGGGCCCAGCGTCCGGAGCAGACGGTATTGCCGCGACGGTGCCATCGCTGTTTTCGACCATCCCTGCTGCGACCATCCCTGCTATCACCAGTCCTGCTGCCACAGACAGCGCGCTTGCGGCGTTACGCAAGGTTGAGCCCGCGGCCGGTATCGAAGCACCAACCCCGTCGGCTGCTGCGGGCATGTCGGCTCTCGGCCTGCCGTCGTTCGCATCGGCAGAACCCGTGATGGGCGGCCAGCCGCCGACGCCCAAATCAATACCAGCCCACTTACCGCACGCCGACCTAACGGCAACCGGCGTCCCGCCATCCGTGTCAACGGTCACGCTCGCGATATCGAGCGGTGACGCGGTCTCTCAAGCGACCCCCTTGACATTAGCTCCACCCGTCGCCGCCGCTTCGGTCGCGGAGCCTGCAACCAAGCTCAGCGGCGCGGAATTACCATCTAAGCCAGCCGCAGCCGTGGCCCCACCGCCGCCAAATAATGCAACGCCGAAATCCTCTCCGACGGCAGCGGTCGAACACGCCGCCGCAGCTGTTGCCGGGCCAATCGCCCACCATCCGGCCGCAGCGGCGCCGGTCGCCCCTAAGCCAGCGCCCGCCGCTGCCGCTCCAGCGGCGCCACCAAAGCCCGCATCCACCGTTGCGCCCGCGGTCTCAAAACCACCCGCGTCAAAGCCAGACGCAACACCATCCGCCGCATCAACGCCACCAACAGCCGCAGCGACCGACACCGCCATCCTAGAGCCGTTGAAAACGCCGCCTGCCCGATTGCCAGCGTTGGTTCAAGCCAAAGACGTCAGCGCGGCTCGAACGCCCGGCCAGGACATCGCTCTCCCGGCCGACTTCGACGATACCGCCGCCGAGCTGCTCCGGCCGATGCTCCGGCAATGGCTCGACAGCAACATGCCGCGGATCGTCGAAAAGGCGCTCCGGCGTGAAATTGCCGAAAATCCGCCAGCAGCGTTGCGGCCGGACGGCGATAACAACGGCGATGGCAGCGTTTAGGCGCGGCGCAGCAGCTAAGTTGGTCTTGCGCCATCAGTGACAAACACATGGCGACGAGCTGTCCCGTACCAGGGCGCATGGTGCGCCTTGCCAGACCCCGGCTCGCGCGACCATCGAACGCCATTCTTGCCATTTTGAGCCGCAACGGCCAAACCAGTGGCGCCCGTGTCGGCGTTTGCGCCAGCGGGTCCCAAGACATGAGAGAAACGACCAACCGATGTTAGAGAAGACGTTCCAGCCGGCTGAAATCGAGCCGCGCATTGCCAATGAATGGAACAAGGCCGAAGCGTTTAAGGCAGGCCAGATTGGGTCGACAGCAGGCGGCAATCGCCAGCCGTTCTGCATCGTCATCCCGCCGCCCAACGTGACGGGATCGCTCCACATGGGGCATGCGCTCAACAATACATTGCAAGATGTCTACGTTCGTTTCGAGCGGATGCGCGGCAAGGACGTGCTGTGGCAGCCAGGCACCGACCATGCCGGCATCGCCACGCAGATGGTCGTGGAACGCCAACTGGCGGCCACCAAACAACCGGGACGGCGCGAGCTTGGCCGCAAAAAATTTGAGCAAAAAATCTGGGAGTGGAAGGCCGAAAGCGGTGGCACCATCGTCAACCAGCTCAAACGGCTAGGCTGCTCGTGCGACTGGAGCCGTGAACGGTTCACGATGGACGAGGGGTTGTCGAAGGCCGTCGTCAAGGTGTTCGTCGAACTGCACGCGAAGGGGCTGATCTACAAAGACAAGCGCCTCGTCAACTGGGACCCGAAGTTCCAGACGGCGATTTCTGATCTTGAGGTCAACCCGCTCGAAAAGCGCGGCTCGTTTTCATGGCTTGCCCCCACGGCAACCGACGCCAAGGACGGCGAACCCGATCAGCCGTTTGACTTGGACGCGTTGCGCAAGACGCTCGCGCGCGATCCGTCCGGCCACATGTACCACTTTCGCTATCCGCTCGCCGATGATCCCGCGCGCTTCATTGTGGTGGCGACGACGCGGCCCGAGACGATGTTGGGTGATACCGCCGTCGCCGTTCACCCGACCGACGAGCGATATACGACGCTTGTTGGCAAAACCGTGCGGCTGCCGCTGGCCAATCGCGACATCCCAATCATCGCCGATGAGTATTCAGACCCCGAGAAGGGGACCGGTGCTGTCAAGATTACACCCGCCCACGACTTCAACGACTTCGAGGTCGGCCGTCGACATAACCTAGCGCAAATCAACATTCTCGACGCGGTCGGCAAGCTCAACGCCGAGGTCCCCGACGCCTATCGCGGGCTCGACCGGTTCGAGGCGCGGGTGCGGGTCGTGGCGGATTTGCACGCGCTGGGGCTACTCGCCAAGATCGAGCCGACGACGCACACCGTGCCGCATGGCGATCGCTCGGGCGTTGTCATCGAGCCGTGGCTGACCGACCAGTGGTACTGCAACGCGGGGGAACTGGCCAAGGAGGCGATCCGCGCGGTGGAGGACGGCCGCACCGAATTCGTGCCGAAGAACTGGGAGAAGACGTACTTCGAATGGATGCACAACATCCAGCCGTGGTGCATTTCGCGGCAGTTGTGGTGGGGCCACCAGATCCCGGCGTGGTATGGGCCGGACGGGCATATTTTTGTCGCAGCGTCAGCAGCGGAAGTTGCAACCGCAGCTCAGGCGCATTACGGCAAAGCAACTGCTCTCACCCGCGACCCCGACGTACTGGACACGTGGTTTTCCTCCGCGCTGTGGCCGTTCTCCACGCTCGGCTGGCCCGAAAAAACCGCCGAAGTCGACCGCTATTACCCCACCGCACTGCTCGTCACCGGCCGCGACATCATTTTCTTCTGGGTTGCCCGGATGATGATGATGGGGCTCTACTTCAAACAAGACGTTCCGTTTCGCAAAATCGCCATCCATGGCCTCGTCCTCGACGAGAAGGGCCAGAAGATGAGCAAATCAAAAGGCAACGTCGAAGACCCTCTCGTGCTCATCGATGAGTACGGCGCCGATGCCCTGCGCTTCACGATGGCCGCGCTGTCGACGCAAGGCCGCGACATCCGCTTTTCAAAACAGCGCGTCGAAGGCTACCGGAACTTCGCAACGAAGCTGTGGAATGCGTCGCGCTTCGCCGAAATGAACGAATGCGTCCGCCTCAAGGACTTCAACCCCGCTGGCGTTCGCGATCCACTCAACCGTTGGATTGCGGGCGAGACCGAGCGTGCCGTCAAGTCCGTTACCGAAGCCCTCGAAGCCCATCGCACGAATGATGCGGCCAATGCGGCCTACGAGTTCGTGTGGGGCACGTTCTGTGATTGGTATCTCGAACTCGTAAAATCGCATCTGTCTGGCGACGACGAGGCGCTGAAAGATGAAACCCGCTCAACGGTCGCCTGGACACTCGACCAGTGCCTGAAGCTGCTCCACCAGTTCATGCCGTTCATCACGGAAGAACTATGGGCCCACATGGTCGCCCACGGCGTGGCCCGAGAAAATCTACTGTGCCTGTCGTCATGGCCGGTGCTGGACGGCTTGGCCGATCCCGCTATCGACGCCGAGGTTGGCTTCGTCGTTGATCTCGTCAGCGAGGTGCGGTCGGTGCGCCAGGAAATGAATATTCCCGCTGGCACGAAAGTGCCGCTCGTGATGGTTGCTGGGGACGAACCCGTGCGCGACCGCGTCGCGCGCCACGAAGATACGATCGCGCGGCTCGCCCGCCTCGAGGGGATCACATTTGCAGCAAGCGCGCCCAAGGAATCCGCCGTGCTCGTCGTCGGCGACACGACGGCTGCTATTCCGCTCAAAGGGCTGATCGATTTCGAGGCCGAAAAGAAACGGCTAGAGAAAGAAATCGCTGCCGCTGACAGCGATATCGCAAAGATGGACGCCAAACTTGAAAACCCAAACTTCATGTCTCGCGCGAAGCCCGAAGCCGTCGAAGAAGCGCAGCTGCGCAAAACCGAGCTCCACGGCCAAGTCAAGCGACTGACGGCGGCCATGAAGCGTCTGGGCTGACTGGCTAAGGGGTCATGAAACGCATGAGGTCGGCGATTGTACGAACCAGCCGACCTCATCGAGGTTTGTGTCAACGAACCTGAACGACCGCAGCGCGCTACTCGCGGCCGATCCGCTCGCCGAAGACGCTAATCATCGACGTGCCATCAAAGCCTGGGCGCGCGCTATAGACCATCTCGACCCGCCGCAGATAACTGCGCCGACCCGGCAAATCGACGGTCAGACTATCGCCCATCCGGATTGGCCGCCCGACCGGAATTTCTTCCACATAGCCGTTAAGATAGGTGACGCGGAGCGCACCCAGCATCAGGTCGTTGTTCTCGGCGATGAAGTGTAGCTTGTCGAAGCCCTTCGCCCGCGGCCCATCGGCAGGGGTTGTAACCTCAATCGTATCGCGCTCGCGACGCAGCGACACGCTCTGCCGCCCCAGCGGGATCCAGGTTTCGCGCAAGCGACCCGGGCCATCGGCGCGCGGACCCTCGTTGCCCGGGCGATCAACACCAAGCAGCGTCAACCGCGCGCTACCGCTGCTGCGGCGCGGGTCCAGAATAACCGTCACCTGCTCGATGAACCGCCGGTCGCCTTGAAGATCGATAGGCTCGGTCTGGTCACCGTCTCGTAGACGGCGGTCGATGGCTGCTTCTTGCACGTCGCCATTTCCGAACCGGATGCGAAGCTCGCGAACAACGATCGGGTCGCCGCTATGCTTCAGTGCGATCTGGCCAAAGCGGCCCTCGCGGCGTCCAACAGCCAGGACGACCCTGTCGTCGCGTCGATCGAAACGCCCATCGGCCAGCGTCTCCCACGACGCCGATCGGCGCCCTTCGGCAACGCGCGGAGGAGGCGCAAACCCGCGGACGTTTTCACCAAAAACGCGAACCGTCGGCGTGCCGATTTTCAGCCCGCGCGGGCCAAACGACAAGTTAAGCTTGCCACGTTGCGTTAGCTCGACCTGTTTGAGGTAGCTGCGCTCGCCCTTGAGGTCGATCAGAAATTCGGCACCCTCAGACAGCGTTCTGGCAACGGCAAAATCCTCGATCACGCCGTTGAGGTAGACGACCCTGACGTTGCGCAATTGCACATCACCGCCGTCAATGACAAGGCGCAGGCGGCGGTAGGCCTTGTTGCGGTAGAACTCCTCGTCGCGCGCAACGGGAATGATGTCGTTGTCGCGGCGGAAAGCGACCTGGGCTTCCCCCAGCAGTTCCCAATTGCCTTCGACCCGTTGGGCTGCGGCAGGCGTGCTGCCGAACGCGCCAGCGATCGGGCTTGGCAGGTTGGGTGTCAGCGCGAGCACGAGTGCGATCGTGGTGGCGCTGAGCGCGGTCGGCGACGTCATGGTGCAGTGCTCCAGGTTCAGTGCGGCTCCGCAGCGCCGGTTAGGGTTCGCGGCTAGCCGTTGTCGGCTAGGGCCCCCACGGCCACTACGATGTTATGCAAAATAACGCCTGTACGCAGGCTGAACGTCAGCAATAATTCGATTGCCTCAACCAACTCATGTCCGCTGGCCGAAGACCCGCTCAAAAATCGTGTCGACGTGCTTGGTGTGATAGCCAAGATCAAACATCTGGGCGAGATCGGCTGGCGTCAGTCGTTTGGCCACCTCCGCATCGGCCTTGAGTTCGGTCAAAAAATCCGCCCCCTCACTCCACGCTTTCATCGCGTTGCGCTGGACCAGCGCGTAGGCATCATCGCGCGATACGCCCGCTTGCGTCAGCGCGAGCAGCACGCGCTGCGAATGGACCAGACCACCCATCTTGTTGAGGTTCTTGTCCATCCGCGCGGGATAGACGACGAGCTTGTCCATCACGCTGGTCAACCGCGCCAGCGCGAAATCGAGCGTGATCGTGGCGTCGGGGCCGATATAGCGCTCGACCGAGGAGTGCGAGATGTCGCGCTCATGCCACAGCGCCACATTCTCCAGCGCGGGCGTCACATAGCCGCGCACCATGCGCGCTAGGCCGGTCAGATTTTCGGTCAGCACCGGGTTGCGCTTGTGGGGCATTGCCGAGGAGCCCTTTTGGCCGGGCGAGAAGAACTCTTCTGCCTCAAGCAC
>JBBQNE010000072.1:0-15868 GCA_038329675.1 Hyphomicrobiales bacterium
CGCGCTTGACGAGCGCGTGGGCGGTTGTGGCGACGATGGACGTGTGCGGGGTGGGGCAACCCACGTCCCGATTTTAATGGCGAGGTTACCCACCCCGTCCCCGGATTTTATCACCACCTGGAGCGCAACCGCGCGGCCAGATGGCTTGGCTTTGAATGTTGGACGCCATGCACGTTAACGCTCCATGGACATCAAGGCGGTTGGGGCGACCCAATGCCAATCGCATTATAGGAGCGGGGCCCAGCCAATCGACAGCCCCTGTGCGGACGTTACCCGAGGCGCTATAATCACCCAATGAACGCAACGACACCCACCCGTCTGACATCCGCCGAAGACCCGTTACGGCTCTATGGGGCGACAGTACCCTCGCGCCTGATGCTCGGAACAGCGCTTTACCCTTCGCCCGCCGTGATGGCTGAAAGCGTGCGCGCATCGGGCTGCGGAATTGTCACGGTCTCGCTGAGACGTGAGCAAGCTCGCGGCCGAACGGGCGAGCGCTTTTTGGAGATGATCGGCGACCTCGGCGTCGCGGTGCTGCCAAATACGGCTGGTTGTCACAGCGCCAAAGAAGCGATCACCACGGCGCTGATGGCGCGCGAAATTTTTGGCACCACATGGATTAAACTTGAGGTGATCGCCAACGACGATACGCTCCAACCCGAGGTTTTTGGCCTGGTTGAAGCGGCGCGCGAGCTATCAAACCAGGGCTTCGATGTGTTTCCCTACACAACCGAAGACCTCGTCGTCGGCGAGCGATTGTTGGCAGCTGGATGCCGTATCCTGATGCCCTGGGGCGCACCGATTGGCTCAGGCCGAGGGCTAAACAACGTCTACGGCTTGCGGCTCATGAGGGCGCGATTGCCGGGCGTGCCGCTGGTGATCGACGCAGGGCTCGGCGCGCCAAGCCACGCCGCGCACGCGATGGAATTGGGCTACGATGCATGTTTGTTGAATACAGCCGTTGCCAAAGCAGCCAATCCGCCAGCGATGGCGTTAGCGTTTGCCCAGGCGATCGAGGCCGGGCGAGCGGCCTACCGGGCTGGCCCGATGGAGCCACGCGATATGGCAACGCCGTCATCACCAATTGAAGGCCGCGGACGGTTAGGCGAACGCGCCTGACACCGAATACAACTGCGAACCCTAAGGCGCACGTGACCAGCAACTCCCTCGCGACCAATGACCAGCCAACGTTCAAAAATCTCGACCCTCAACCGGCGCGGTTTTATCCAATTGTGCCCGATGCCAACTGGGTTGAGCGGATCGCACCCCTCGGGATTCGAACCCTACAGTTGCGCCTCAAGGATGCGAGCGAAGCGGACGTTCGACACCAGATCGCAGCAGCACTTCTCGTGTGTCGCGCCCATGGCGTCGAGTTGATTGTCAACGACCACTGGCAGGCCGCCATCGAACTCGGCGCGAGCTATCTCCATCTGGGCCAAGAAGACCTCGCCGTTGCTGACCTCGCAGCGATCCGCCGCGCCGGATTACGGTTAGGGCTATCGACCCACACGGATGCCGAACTCGAGATCGCCTTGGCTGCCAAGCCCGATTACGTGGCGCTCGGCCCGATCTATCCCACGGTCTTGAAGCCGATGCGTTATGGCGCCCAGGGCTTAGAGCGCATCACGGCGTGGAAAACGCGGATCGGCCAACTGCCGCTTGTGGCGATCGGCGGATTGACGGTTGACCGCGCACCGGGCGCGCTGGCCGCTGGAGCCGATAGCGTAGCCGTCGTCACGGACTTTCTAGGGCACGCGTCACCTGAGCAACGGATCGCGGAATGGCTCAGCGTGACGGGTGGCGGAGGCTGATCGCCAATGCCCCGTGACCGGACCGGTCGGCCGCCCGCACTACTCGGCCGCAATCGCAAAAGTTGCCGCTTGGCACAACGTCGTCGCCGGCACAAAGCTGTCGGCGCGCGCAATGGCCCAGGCGTCACGGAAACGGGCATCGCGTGTTCCCGTCAAGAGTTCGCCCTTGGTCAGCACCGGGTAGATCTCGGCAAACCAGATCGTCTTTTCGGGAGAAATGCGCCGGGTAAGATAATGGCCGGTAAGCTGGTTCGGGTGCGTCAGCCCGGCAGCGGCCACGATTTCGGCCAGGGCCTTGACGGTCTCGTTGTGGAAATTCGCGACGCGTTGGCTCTTGTCCGAAACGACAATCGCCCGGCCGCGTCTCGGGTCCTGCGTCGCGACGCCGGTTGGGCAGCGGTCGGTATGGCAAGCCTGCGCTTGGATGCACCCAACCGCGAACATGAACCCGCGGGCCGCGTTGCACCAATCGGCGCCAAGCGACATCGCGCGCGCCATGTCGAAACCGGAGATGATCTTGCCAGCGCAGCCAATTTTAATATCCTCGCGCAGCCCGGCACCAACGAGCGCTGCGTGCACGAACGACAAACCTTCGCGCATCGGCATGCCGATGTGGTCCATGAATTCGAGCGGGGCAGCGCCGGTGCCGCCCTCTTTCCCGTCAACGACGATGAAGTCTGGTCGAATGCCCGTTTCGAGCATCGCCTTGACGACAGCGAGAAATTCGTGCGGCAGGCCGATGCACAATTTAAAGCCGATCGGCTTGCCAAGTGACAGGTCGCGGAGGCGCTGAATGAAGTGCATCAGTTCGGTGGGCGTGGCGAATTCCGAGTGGGCGGCAGGCGAGATACAGTCGCGATCCCGCGCGACGCCGCGAATACGCGCGATCTCGGCCGTGACTTTGGGCCCGGGCAACACGCCGCCGTGGCCGGGCTTCGCGCCTTGGCTGAGCTTGATCTCGATCATCTTGACCTGTGGCCGGGCTGCATTTTCGGCAAACCGTTCCGGCGAGAAGCTGCCGTCGAGGTTACGTGCGCCGAAGTACCCAGAGCCGATTTCCCAGATGAGGTCTCCGCCATGCTCTTCATGGTAGGGCGAGATCGCACCCTCGCCGGTGTCGTGCGCGAAGTTCCCAAGCTTCGCACCACGGTTCAACGAGCGAATGGCGTTCGCCGACAGCGATCCAAAGCTCATGGCCGAAATGTTGAATACCGAGGCAGAGTAAGGCTGGCGGCACGCGCTGCCACCGATCACGATGCGAAAAGGTTGCTCGGCTGGAGGTGTTGGCGCCATCGAATGCGACAGCCACTCATAGGTCGCGCCGTAAACATCGTATTGCGTACCGAAGGGGCGCTTATCGAGTTCCTTTTTGGCGCGTTGGTAGACGATCGCCCGCTTATCTCGCGGAAAAGGCGTCCCGTCCTTGTCGCCCTCAAAGAAGTATTGGCGCATTTCGGGGCGGATCTTTTCGAACACAAAACGCATGCGCGCCAACAACGGATAATTGCGCAGGATCGCGTGCCTCGATTGCGTCAAGTCACGCACGCCAAGCAAAAACAGGCCGCTACCGATCACCAGCGGGATCCAGGCAAAATTCGTCCATGCGGGCTCGAGCATAAACACCGAAGCCGAAAGTGCAGCCACGACCAACGAGCCGGTGACGGCGAGAATGCGCTTCTCAAATGGGAACGTCAGCCAATTCATGGGTCATCTCCAGCCATGTCAAACAACAACTTCTACCATAACTGTCGCACGCGTCCGTTTTGCGAAGCTCCGGTCTCGCGGCGCCGCCACATTGACACGACTTGACTTCGCAGCCCTGTGACGAGAGATGCACGCGACACATTCGAGGCATCAAAGGCGATGGAGGACCAACGGCGATGAAGGTATGCATTTTCGGAGCAGGCGCAATTGGCGGCCACATCGCCGTGTTGATGGCAAACGCGGGTATTGATGTCTCGGTCGTCGCGCGCGGCGCAAACCTCGATGCCATTCAGGCGAACGGCCTCAAGCTGATTACGACCGAAGACGGCGCACAGATTGAACGGGTCGCCAAGGTCCGGGCATCGAAAGATACCGGCGAACTGGGCCCGCAGGATTATGTGATCATCGCGCTGAAATCCCACCAGGCGTGGGAAAGTGTGCACCACATGCCCGCGTTGTTGGGACCTGACACGGCCGTCGTGACCGCTCAAAATGGCATCCCGTGGTGGTACTTCCACGGCCTCGATGGCGCGTATTCCGAAATGCAGGTCGAGAGCGTCGATCCCCAGGGGCGCCAATGGGCAACGATGGGACCACGACGCGCGATCGGCTGCACGGTCTATCCAGCCGCCGAGATCATCGCGCCGGGGGTCATCCAGCACACCTACGGTGACCGCTATAACCTTGGCGAGCCGAACCGAACAATCACACCGCGGGTCACGGCGCTGGCCAAGGCTTTCGAAGCCGCCGGCCTCAAGAGCAAAGTCTATGATGATATTCGCGACGATATCTGGCTCAAATTGTGGGGCAATCTCTGCGTTAACCCGATTTCGGCCCTGACACACGCCA
Organism: Hyphomicrobiales bacterium; assembly: GCA_038329675.1. Taxonomy (GTDB): domain Bacteria; phylum Pseudomonadota; class Alphaproteobacteria; order Rhizobiales; family Hyphomicrobiaceae; genus JANXVY01. The sequence continues at coordinate 4,365 of JBBQNE010000072.1, forward strand.
CGCTCGATGTGGTCGCGACGGATGCAGGCACGCGAATGGTCGCCCGCAAAATGATGGAAGAGGCCGAGACACTGGCCCGCAAGATCGGCGCGAGCTTTAGGGTCGATATCGAACGCCGGATCAACGGCGCAGCCTCCGTCGGCGCACACCGCACCTCGATGCTCCAAGATTTGGAGAAGAAGCGCCCCATTGAACTCGACGCATTGCTAACGTCGGTCCAAGAAATTGGCCGTCTCGTCGGCGTGCCCACGCCGACGATCGATACGGTGCTCGCGCTGACGCAGCAAATGGGCCGCGTCGCTGGCGTCTATCCGGTGTTCCCTGAGTTCATCGTTGACGCTGACCTCCGGGCCGTTGCGACCCAGGGTGGTTGACATAGCCGACGGGTAGCCGAGTTGGTAGGTAACCAAGCTGGCTGACATACACCCACCGATTGCGAGCAATAGGCTTTGCGACTCGCTGCAAAAGCCGTAATTATGCTAACGCGCTTGTGCTGCCGGGTCCTAGCGTCATGAACCCAGGAGACAACCATGGCCCTACGCTTTCAAAAACGAATTCGGATCCTTCCAGGTCTATGGCTCAACTTATCAAAGACCGGCATCAGTTTCAGCCTCGGCGGCAATGGTGCGACGATGAATGTCGGCACGCGGTCGAGGACATTCACACTGGGTATTCCAGGTACCGGCCTCAGTTATCGCGTCACTCTCACATCGGCGATCTTGCTGGCTGTGATCGCCGTGCTCGCGGTGTTAGCCCTCTTTTATTTCCTCGCGCCGGGACTAGTGCAGCCTTGGCTGCATGCTTGGCAGCCTAAAATCTTTTGAACCGTCCGCCGCGTCATCAGCAAACGAAAAGGCCGCCGTCGCGATATGCAACTGGCGGCCTGCACTTATAGTGAGCGGCCTCTCTTACCTGGGGCGCAACCTCACGACGTCATCATCTCAACGTGCTCCCAGTTGACGAGCTTGTCGAACCAAGCCTCAAGATACTTTGGCCGCGCATTCCGGTAGTCGATATAATAGCTGTGCTCCCACACGTCGCAGCCTAGAATGGGCTTAGCGCCGTGCATGAGCGGGTTTTCACCATTCGGCGTCTTCATAACTTCAAGTTTGCCATCACGCACCGCGAGCCAACACCAGCCCGATCCAAACTGCGTCATTCCAGCGTTAATGAAGTCGGCGCGGACTTTGTCGAAGCCGCCGATTTCGTCGATCATCTTCTGGACCGAACCAGGCACTTTTTTCCCACCGCCGTTCGGCTTCATCCAATTCCAAAAATGAATGTGGTTGTAGTGCTGCCCAACGTTGTTGACCAAACCGGCATTCTTGGCCTGAAACGCTGACCGGCAAACATCTTCCAGGCTTTGCCCTTCGAGCGCTGATCCAGCGATCAACTTGTTTCCGTTATCGACATAAGCAAGATGATGCTTGTCATGATGAAACTGCAGCGTTTCAACCGACATATATGGCGCAAGCGCATCGTAGGCGTACGGCAGGTCGGGCAACTTGAACGACATATTTTGGAACTTCCATGATGAGCGGTGTCGACACACTTGGTCGGGCCGCGCGTGTTTTGGATCGCGAACCGTCGTGACAACGGCCGGGCGGTGTAACGGCTGGGGTGCAAAGCGCCGCATCGTGTACTCTACAAGGGCTGCGGCCGACTGGCAAACAAAGCCCTGGCAAACAAAGCCCTGGCAAACCAAGCCCTGGCAAACAAAGCCCTGGCAAACAAAGCCATCGTTACAACCAAACCGATCGACAACGCGCCACGCGCTCGAAAGTTCCAGGTATTCCAATCATCGCATGACAGCCCCAAGCCAAACCGAACGTTTCTCATTGATACAAACCGTTCGCTTCTTGTTCCGCCCATTACAGCCCATACCGGGCCTCGAAAGCATCGCGGCAATTAAAAACGTCAATACAAACCGAAATTCTACTAGCCACTTGATTTTTCACTTGAAATAGATGACTTATGGCGTCATCAAGTTTTCGCTTATTCGAAAACCCGACAACGGGTAGCGCTTATTTAACGCAAACGCCTTATCGCCAAGGCTGTTGGAAGTTGGTTCGCCGGAGGCGAAGCTGGCGTCAAAGAAACGAAACGGACCGAAAGGACATGGCTATGGCCGCGATCAACGTCGAAAAAATGCCTTTGAAAGACCTCGTTGAACTCAATCAAAAAGTCCAACGTGCCATTGTCGTTGCCAAGGAACGTGAGCGAGCGGAACTTAAGCAGAAAATCGCTCAAATGGCCGAGAACTCGGGCTTTTCCGTCGGCGAACTGTTTGGCAGCCGTGGTGCAGGCGCGCGTGGCCCCAAGAGCAGTGGAATTGCGAAATACCGCAACCCCGACAACGCGTCCGAAACATGGACTGGCCGCGGCCGTAAGCCGAATTGGCTCGTCGGTCGATTGGCGAAAGGCGCAACCGTCGACGACTTCGAGATTTGAAGCAGACCGCAAGCGCCGTGTGATCGCAAAGAATCGAGGCCCGCCATTATCCAATGGTGGGCCTCTATTTATGTTACGCCCAACCAATCGCGCTATCCCGGGAATAGAGATCAGGCCCCTCAACGCGTCATCAAGCCCGTCTCGAGGCCGCTAGTTTCGCAGCTTGCGCCAGGAGACCGTCGCGGCCGATCCTAAAATCGCTGGCGATGAACGCCTGATCGACCGTGCGCAGAATTGCCCCGACGGCTGGGCCGGCGGGAACGCCGAGCGACAAGATATCGGCGCCAGAAACGGGCAGCGTCGGTACCGTCCAAACATCGTCCAGAGTTGCGAGTTGCCGCCAGGCCTTCTGGGCAGGTTCGTTCGCATCTTTATCTGCATTCGTAGCTTCGCCATCGTTGACGCCCGACCTAGCCCAAGCGAGGCGAACCGCGTCACGATAGGCCTGAGCGCCTAACCCGTACCGCAACGCCCGAGCACTTCCAGCCGAAAGGTCTGCATCGATACGGTGCGACATGGCCTCAACGGTCGCGGCGAGCCTGTCACGATCGGCAGCCGATAGTTTGAGGCGCGCTGCAACCGTGCGCGCGGAGGCAGCGTCATGAACAAACAGCGCAGCAAGCCGCAAAATCGCATCGGGAGACGCGCCGAGTTCGTCTTCGATCGCGGCCAATCGCGCGACATCTTCGGGGCGGCCATCAAGCCCGGTCGCCGCAGCAAGAACGACGCTTGTCGCCATTGCGCGCACCACCGGCACGGCATGTGGGCCAACCAGTAGCTTCAAGAATTCGGCACCAATCCGTTCACCCGAAATCCGCGATAACCCGTCCCGTTCCGTTGCTGACGCGGCAAGCCCTGCCGGATCGAGCATGCCGTCGGCGCTCAACGTCGCTGTGAACCGAAAGAACCGCAAAATTCGCAGATAATCTTCGCGAATGCGCGTCGTCGCCTCTCCGATGAACCGAATTCGAATTGGCTTCAAATCAGCCATGCCGCGGAGGGGATCGAAAATCGTCCCGTCGGCATTACAATAGATGGCGTTGATCGTGAAATCGCGCCGACCAGCGTCGGCGGCCCAATCGTCGGTGAAGGCGACAGTCGCATGGCGACCGTCCGTCTCAACATCGCGGCGTAGCGTCGTGACTTCATGGGGGACGCCACCAGCGATGACGGTAACCGTCCCGTGCTTCAAACCGGTCGGCACCGTCTTGAGCCCGGCGCGGGTCGCGAGTTGCATCACCTTATCTGGCGGAGCATCCGTTGCGATATCAATGTCGGTGACCGGTAATCCAAGCAGCGCATTGCGCACAGTGCCGCCGACCGCACGGCACACGTGGCCTCGGGCGGAAAGTGCGGCGAACACGGCTTGTGTTGTCTCTGCCTGTAGCCACGCGCCACGGACCTGAACGGCGCTCGAACTGCGGTTCATTGCATTCGGCCAGGAGTGAAGACGCCGTCTTTCATGACAGCGGGTTGATAAGACTGGCCAGGCTTACCATCACCCGTCCGACCAAAGACCACCATGACGGTGAATACGAGCGCTGCACCCACGACGGCCAGCAGCAGCGTGGGAGCGCGCGAGGCGACCATGTTTGCAGAAACGCCTGCGGGTCGCGTCGTTAACGCAAACGTAAAGTAGACGATCGATGGCAGCAAAAACAGCAGGAAGGCTTCGATCAGGACGCGGATCATGGTGCGAAAAGTCTCTCGTGAAGGTTCTTCAGCATGCCAGCGGTTGCACCCCAAATCGTATGGTCGTGCCACGCTATTGAATACGTGCGCCGCTCACGACCCTGCCAATGACCGATGTGGAGTTGGTGATGGGCTGGATCCATGAGGTGGGCAAGCGGTACTTCAAAGATCGCGTCGACCTCGCTCACTTGCAAGATCGGTTGGAAATCAGGTCGCACCAGCGCGACGACGGGCGCGATCTCATAACCCGTCGCTGTCCGGTACGGCGCAAGTTGGCCAAGCGGATCGACGTAGGCTGCTGGTAGGCCGATCTCCTCGTGGGCCTCGCGCAGGGCTGCGGCGATGGCATCGTAGTCCGCCGGATCGATCCGGCCACCTGGAAAAGCGACTTGTCCCGCATGCTTGGTTAACGCGGCCGATCGCCGTGTCAAAAGCACGGTTAGGGGTCGTCTGGCCAACACTGGGATGAGCACCGCCGCTGGCGTATAGACCGTCGGCCGATTGGCATCGGGGTTGAGATCGAAATCACTTCGAAACCCAGTGATCGCCGAAGGCACAAGTCGCGCTCTGGCGAGCAACACGAATGCATCGGCTGACCGGGCCGGGTCGCAATTGGCAAACGCGGGCTCCATGATTTTTGTCATAAACGGAACATACTATATTCGGCAATGCGCGGTTAACCATCGCATCGATATGACATGACATAACGACGCCGCAGAGAGAGCCATGGTTAAATCATCCACCGCCATTGCCCAACGATTGCACCGCAACCGAGCCTTGGCTTGGCGCCCAAGATGGCTGGCACTGATCCTTGCCGTCATGTCGGCGACGTTAGCATTGGGTATACCATTGGCGCAGGCCCAAGCCGGGATTGCCGAAGATTTCCCAACCAAGCTCGGCGGGGTCCAGCGGCAGCAATTCAAGGCGTGGCAGACATCGCGCAGGGTTCACGCCGCACGCCTGGACGCCTATTGGACGGCGGTCGAGGCAAAGCGCGCTGAACGACGCAAGAAAAAGGCAGCCACCCAACCCCTCGTTTCAAATGACTACGTCATGACACTGCCGCCAACCTATGACGGTCCACAGTTACCGCCAGACCTACTGGCCGCCTGGAACCGCTTTGTCGCTGAACGGGAAGCGGCCGATCCCCCACCGCCGGTAAAAGAACTGCCGGGGCTCGACGTCTATTTGACAGCGGCCAAAACCGCCTACGACTTCACGCCCGAGCGCATTTCAGAACGTGCCTTCAAGGATCGCTACGCCGAAGAAGCGATCGCACTTGGACTGACCAAATCTCAGGTGACGCGCATTTATGCGCTTGAGACCGGCGGGATCGGCACCGCTGACATGCAAGCTGGGATCAACCCGATCACCGGGCGCGGCAGACCAATTTCGTCGGCCCTTGGCTATGCGCAATTGCTTGACGCCAATTCAGTCAATGAGGTCGCAAAGCACGGCGAGCATTTCTTGCAGCGGCTAGACCGACTAGCGCGCACACCCGACCTGCCGCGTGAACGCGTGGCGCAACTGCGCGCAAAGTCGGAGGCGCTAACGCGCATGATCGCGAACGCCCGTTCGGTCCCCAACGTTTGGTCGCGCCATCAAGAGTACGCCAAAACGCCCGAGGGACAGGGTATCCACGCGCTGAACCTCGACGGCGACATCGGGCCGATGTTGCAGTCAATCAAGCTGTTTGGCCTCAAGCAAGAAGCCGAGAAGGCCGGTAAGCCGAAATTGACGGGCGGCGAGATGGAGCTGATGAACCTGTCGGGCCCCGGGACCGGTCTCGAGATTTTGCTCAACCCGGCAGCGACAGCCGCACCAACGACGAACTTTTTTACCCGTCGCGCCTATGGCGTGAACAAGATGGTGCAGGGCCTCAATGGAGCAGGCCTGTTGAACGAACTCGACCGTCGGATGGACCTCGCCGCGTCGAAGCCCGGCGTGAAGGAGTTCGAGGCCGCCTTCGACAGCGTAACGACAGCAGCGCTACCCTGGCAGTGATTTCATCCCGTCACCGGGCGCACAATGAGGGGGCAGCGCTGCTCAGCAAAAAAGCCCTCCCCCCGATGTCAGGGAGAGGGCCAGCGAACTCGCTCAAGTTGATGGCGACGGCTGCGCGCTAGGTCTCAGCTGCAGCCGCTGGTACCGCCGCAGGTGTCGCACTTGAGGCAGGTGCCGTTACGCACGAGCGTGAAGTTTCCACACGAGCCGCACGATTCGCCCTCGTATCCCTTGAGCTTGGCCTCGTAGCGTTGGTCAGCCTTCGACCGGACGGCGGGGCTTGGCGCCACTGCTTGAGACGCGGCAACTACGGGAGCTGCCCCCACTTGCTGAACGCGCACTGTTTCAGCCCGCACGGGTTCAATGCGAACTGGCTTCACTGGCGTAACCGGCGCAAAGAACGCCCGCGTATCAGCCGGATTGATCTTGAGCGCCGTCGCGCCTTCGGTCATCGGCATGGCATAACCGTTGGCCTCGCCGTGGAGCAGCGTCGTATCATCAGCTGCCCCCTCGTAGCCGCCAGCGCCAGCAACCCGACCGCCAGCCCCGATCCGACCAACGACGGCTGCACCGCGCACCAGACCCATCGAGACATACTTGGCTTGTGGCAACACGATGCCAGTGTTCTGGTCTGTTTCTTCCTCGCCCGATCCCAGACCCGTCTCGCCAACAATCTCGCGCGGATCAACGTGCGCCAAGTCATTACGACCGAGGTAAGAAACGGCCAATTCGCGGAAGATGTAGTCGAGAATGGACGTTGCGTTCTTAATCGTCTCGTTACCCGTGACAAGACCCGCTGGTTCGAAGCGCGTGAACGTAAAGGCCTCAACGTATTCTTCGAGCGGAACGCCGTATTGCAGGCCAAGCGAGATCGCGATCGCAAAGTTGTTCATCAACGAGCGGAACGCGGCGCCTTCCTTGTGCATGTCGATGAAGATCTCGCCGAGGCGGCCATCATCGTATTCGCCGGTCCGCAGATACACTTTGTGTCCACCAACCGTCGCCTTTTGCGTGTACCCCTTGCGACGGCCCGGCATCTTCTCGCGATCCTGCATCCGAACCGCGCGTTCGATAATGCGCTCAACAATCCGCTCGGTGACGATCGATGTCCGAGCCGCCATCCCAGGCGTTGCTGCCAACGCTTCGGCGGCCGTCGCTCCATCGTGCTCATCATCAGCCAGCACTTGCGAGTTGAGCGGCTGCGACAGCTTCGAGCCATCGCGATAGAGCGCGTTGGCCTTGAGCGCCAAGCGCCAGGATTGCATGTAGCTCGCCTTGCAATCCTCAACCGTCGCTTCGTTTGGCATATTGATCGTCTTGGAGATCGCGCCCGATATGAACGGCTGCGAGGCCGCCATCATCTTAATGTGGCTATCGACCGACAAGTATCGCTTGCCTTTGCGCCCGCACGGATTCGCGCAATCAAAGACAGGATAATGGATCGTCCTGAGGTGCGGCGCGCCCTCCAACGTCATCGCCCCGCACACGTGCTCGTTAGCGGCCTCGATATCAGCTTTCGAGAAGCCGATATGCGTCAGGACGTCGAATGCAGGATCAGCAAGTTTATCGGCCGGAATCCCAAGCTGACCGATCAAGAAGTCATCGCCAAGCGTCCACCGATTGAACACGAACTTGATATCGAATGCGCTGGCCAGATTACTCTCGACCTTTGCGATGATCGCATCGGTAAAGCCCCGCGCCCGCAAGGCCGAATGGTTGAGGGCCGGCGCCTGGGCGAGCGACCCGTGACCAACCGCATAGGCTTCGATTTCCGCGATCTCACTTTCGCGATAACCAAGCGTGCGCAGAGCGCCCGGCACCGCCTGATTGATGATCTTGAAATACCCGCCACCAGCGAGTTTCTTGAATTTGACAAGCGCGAAGTCAGGTTCGATGCCTGTCGTATCGCAATCCATCACTAGGCCAATGGTGCCGGTTGGCGCCACGACGGTTGCCTGGGCATTGCGGAATCCGTGCTGCTGGCCAAGTTCGATGGCGCGATCCCAAGCGCGCATGGCCGCCTTGATCAGCGACGTCTCGCTGCAATTCGCATGGTCAAGCGGTACCGGCGCGATCGACAACTTCTCGTAGCCCGCCGCTTCACCATAAGCCGCGCGGCGATGGTTGCGAATGACGCGCAACATGTCGCTCGCGTTCTCGCCATACCCCTCAAACGGCCCTAGTTCGGCGGCCATCTCAGCCGATGTCGCATACGACACACCGGTCATGATGGCGGAAATGGCGCCGCAAATCGCACGACCCTGCGGCGAATCGTAGGGGATACCGTTCGTCATCAAGAGCCCGCCAATATTGGCAAAGCCGAGCCCCAGTGTCCGGTATCGATAGGACCTTTCGGCAATCTGCCGGCTCGGGAACTGTGCCATCAACACCGAGATCTCGAGGACAACGGTCCACAAGCGGCAGGCGTGTTCGAAGCCATCGATATCGAACGTGCCGTCAGCCTTGCGGAACGTCAGCAGGTTCGTCGAAGCGAGGTTGCAAGCCGTGTCATCGAGGAACATGTACTCCGAGCACGGGTTCGACGCCCGGATCGGCCCCGACTTCGGGCACGTGTGCCAGTCGTTGATCGTCGTGTGGAACTGAATGCCCGGATCGGCCGATGCCCACGCAGCATAGCCAATCTGGTCCCACAATTGGTCGGCCTTGATCGACTTCGCCGTCTTGCCATTGAGCCGGGACGTCAGTTTCCAATCGCTGCCAGCTTCAACCGCATTCAAGAATTCGTCCGTAACGCGCACCGAATTGTTCGAATTCTGGCCAGCCACCGTCAAGTACGCATCACTATCCCAATCCGTGTCATAAACTGGGAAATCGATTTCCTTGTAGCCCTGCTTGGCAAACTGGACAACGCGCAGCACGTAGTTCATCGGCACGTCATCGCGACGAGCATCGGCAATCGCGCGCTTTAACGCGGGGTTCATTGCGGGATCAAAGCACGCATCTCCCTCAGCCTCGCAGTTGACGCACGCCTTCATCACAGCCTTGAGCCGTTTCGACGCGATCTTGGAGCCGGTGACGAGCGCTGCGACCTTCTGCTCTTCGACGACCTTCCAGTTGACGAACTCTTCGATGTCGGGGTGGTCAACGTCGACGACGACCATCTTGGCGGCACGCCGTGTGGTGCCGCCCGACTTGATGGCACCGGCAGCGCGGTCGCCGATCTTCAAAAAGCTCATCAAGCCCGACGAGCGCCCGCCGCCCGATAACTTTTCATTGGCGCCGCGTAGCGAGGAGAAGTTCGTGCCCGTCCCAGAGCCATATTTGAATAGGCGCGCTTCCCGCACCCATAGGTCCATAATCCCGTTCTCGTTGACGAGATCATCCTCCACGGACTGGATGAAGCACGCGTGTGGCTGCGGGTGCTCATACGCCGAAGTCGAATGGGTGAGCTTGCCGGTCTCATGGTCGACATACATATGGCCCTGGCCCGGACCATCGATGCCATAGGCCCAGTGCAGGCCGGTGTTGAACCATTGCGGCGAATTCGGCGCCACCATCTGCATCGCAAGCATATACCGCAGCTCGTCGTAGAACGCGCGAGCGTCCTCTTCGGTGGAGAAATATCCACCCTTCTGGCCCCAATACGTCCACGTACCAGCGAGACGGTCGAACACTTGTTTTGCGTCGCTCTCGCCAACGAAGCGCTCGGCCTCCGGTAATTCAGCGAGCGCCCGTTCATCAGGCACCGACCGCCACAGCCACGACGGAATGCTCGTCTCTTCGACCTTGCGGCGCCGATTGGGGACGCCAGCTTTCCGGAAATACTTTTGCGCCAGAATATCACCGGCAACTTGGCTCCACTGCTCGGGCACATCAAAGCCGTCGAGCTTGAAAACGCTCGACCCGTCGGTATTTTTAATTTCGCTGATCGCGCGGCGGAACTTAATTGTCGCGTATGGCGACTGGGCGGCTTTCGTAAAACGTCGTGCGATCTTCATAATGTCCCCGCATGCGATAGTAAGGTGTGGTTACAAACGCACACGGGGAAGCGCCCATTCGGTGAAATGGACCCGTGATTTACAATCAGAAAAAGCCATGGGCCAGGCACGTTGCCCGGTGACGCAAACACGCTATCTGCAACGTGTGCTGACCAGCGCCGCATCCCTCGCGGCTCGGTCGTCGCAACTCACATCCAACGCCACTGGATTGCCTTGATTCGTCGAAGCCCGTCCAACCCTTAGTGCGTCGGCGCTACAACCCCACTAGATGTAGATGGCCAGAGGAGAAGCAGGGGAGAGGCCGGGGAAAACCTGAGTGTTAGTGTTTAATCAATTATCTGTCGGAGCAGGGAAATATCAGTTCCGCGTGGAGCTTAGCTGTCCATGCGTCACCGGTCACAAAATACGCCCACACAGCTCCAGCATCTGCAGCCTACGTCGATTCCGTTTGCAACAGTGTTGCGACACCGCCACGGACGCCTCGGCGACAGTTTTATGGACGCCCCGTTGTCATTCAGCTAATCCGACATCATGAGCATCTTGTCGGAAGTCTTTTGCTGGTGGCATGGCAACACCTGGGGCACCCGGTGGACGCTGATGGGCGCCCGCGCCGTCGGTAGCGACGAGTTCGGCAACCGCTATTATGAGGCAAAGGCCTCTAAACGGGCAATCGCAGCGTCACCAGCCGCAAGGGCACGTCGCTATGTGATTTATCGCGATGCATCGGAAGGGTCACAGGTCGCGGCCGACTGGCACGCTTGGCTCCATTATATGGTGGATACCCCACCTGATGCCGAAGCCTACACCCCCAAGCCGTGGCAAAAGCCCCACAAGATGAACATGACGGGCACGGTCGGCGCCTATCGCCCGCCTGGCTCAATTCTCGGTGGCGGCAGCCGGCCAAAGGCGACAGGTGACTACAAGCCGTGGCGGCCGTCCTGAAACGTATGGGCGCGTGGTCGTCATAAGGCCCGTCGGTATCGAAGCGACGCCACCAACCGGGCCTTGCTTCAGCCACCATCTGCCGTTGTTGATGCGTCCACAGTCCGACATCCGCCGCACATCCGGCGACAGAGGCTTCACGATGCATCGACGTTTCGCCATCGCTGCAAGTTTGATTGCGAGCGCGATCTTGGTCGCACCACCAGCGCAGGCCCAGCGCATCGAAAACAAGATCGCCGTGTTCGCCGCGCTTGATAAAGTCACCGCGCGAATTTCGAAGCTCGAAGTGCCGCTGAATGAGACCGTCCAATTCGGCTCGCTCCGGTTGACGCCCAAGGCGTGTTATTCGCGCCCCGCAACCGAACAACCCAAGACCAGCACATTCGTCGAAATCAACGAAACGCTGCTGACGGGCGAAGATAACCGGCTTTTTTCCGGCTGGATGTTTGCCGAAAG
>JBBQNE010000073.1:0-15735 GCA_038329675.1 Hyphomicrobiales bacterium
TCAGACCTCATCGCAGCAAGTTGGCGGCTGGCTGGCATCTCTCGACGCGTTAAGCCAGTTGTTGAAACAATATGAGAGTGCAAGCGCGCAGTCGACGTGGCAGCGCGACCCGCAGCCCGCGCCGCACGGCGGTCTTGACGGCGCTCAACGGCGTCGGGGCAAGGTTGGGCTCTGTGGCGGGGCTTCATCACGATCAAAACCTTTATGCGCTACGGACCCCCATCCGGCACGTATGGCTCCAACCTAACAGCTTATTCCAAAATGGAAAACCTCGATTTAAGCCGTGTTTCATCAGCGGACGTTGCAAGTGCATGTTGATGTCGCAGACCAGCCATGCGCCAGATGTCGGCAGGAGTTGATCCGGAGCTTCGCAACGCGGCAATGGACCGGGCGCCAGCACTTTTCGATAACTTCGCACCGACCTCATCGAGAACCAGATGATGATGGTGGTAGACAGGTTCCGGCAGTTCGAGCAGCACCTGCAACAGGCGCTGCAAACCCGTCGCAGCAAACAGATCGCGGCCGCGTGTTACGTGCGTGACGCCCTGATGGGCATCATCGACAACAACGGCGATGGTGTAGCTCGCGGGCATCTCTTTTCGCATGATGACGGCATCGCCCCAAACCTCCGGCCGGGCAGCACAGGTCTGGGCAGCGCCGTTGGTTGCCCCGGGCGTCGCAAGTTCAGTAAACGTCAGCGGCCTACCGCCAAGCACGTCGCGCGCCGTCGCAATCGCGCGACGCATGTCAAGTCGCCACGCATGGGGTTCACCTCGGGCAAACCGGTTCGCGGCCTCCGCGTCACTCCGGCGACGGCTTGAAACGGTGTAGAGCGGCGCGCCATCGGGATCGCGCGGATTGGGCGCGTTGGCGATGACAGCGGCGATTTCCGAACGGCTGGCAAAGCACGGGAACAGCAGCCCCATCTCGCGCAGTCGCTGCGCTGCGGCCTCATAGGCGGCAAACCGCGTCGACTGGACGAGAACCGGTTCCTCCCAAGTCAGTCCGAGCCAACGGAGATCGTCAAAGATAGAGGTCACGAACTCTGGCCGCGACCGCGCGATGTCGATGTCCTCGAGCCGAACAAGAAACCGACCGCCAACCTCAGCTGCCATCAGGTAGCCCGTCGCAGCTGACAGCGCGTGGCCGAGGTGGAGCTGGCCGTTGGGGCTTGGCGCGAACCGCAACACGGGTCGCCGGTGGAGGTCCAATCCGCCGCCCGATCCCGTTTCCGACCCCGATCCAAATGCCGGGTCAATTCCGCTTGCCCCAATCACCGCGAGCCGTTGGCCTCTGGCAGCGTCCCGTCTTCCGCGCCAATCGGCTCGCTCGCGTCGACACGATCCGGGATGCGGCAATCGCCTTGCGGTCCAGCACCTGGCGCGTAGGTTTTCGACACGACCTCGACAATGCGGTCATACGTGCGCTTTTGCGTGGTCGGATAGATCATCGCCCAACTGTTGATCAGTTCGCCGCCACAAGAAAATGTGACGCGCTCGTAGAATGTAAACGCTCCGCGCTCCCCCGACAGCACGAACCAGCGGTTGCGGACGGGCTGATAGTCGATCCGCGTGCCAGCATAGTTGCCGCCCAGCAGAAATTGTCGGTAGGCCTCAAGCGACAGTTTCTGTTCATTGGGAAACGTCGCGACCAGTAGCTTCGCTTTACCGTCCGCCGATTGCAGCACCCGACCATCGACGCCCGTGGGCGTATCGATTGGCATCAAAATGTCGGCAGGGTAAGCGAGTTGAAAGCCGTAACGCCGATCGCTGATCGAGCCCCACGCCTCGTTGCGGCGCTGCGCCGACGCCTCGTCTGCAAAACCCACAACGGCCAAGGAACCGACGACAGTTGCCGCCAGACCTATGCCGGTGGTGAGCGCCGTCAGCGTCGCTGAGCGCGGGCGTGGCGTTCGACTAAGGTTAGTGGTGTGCGCGCAACTCATACGCTCGTACCTTGGGGAAACACGCCGATGAAATCCTACGGCATCGAAATCATGTCGACACCTTGCCAGATCACCGTACTTCAAAGTTGCCGCGATATCGAGCGGGGCGTAACGGCGCTGTCGCTGGCGTGCCCGCACATGGCGCGCGCCGCAGCGATCGCCGGGCTGCCGCCGTTACGGCGCTGGAGCCCAGGGTTTGATGGCCTCGTGCGGATTATAACCGGACAGCAGTTATCAGTTGCCAGCGCCCACGCGATCCTCGCCCGGTTGACGGCGGCGGTCGATCCGCTGGAGCCGGGCCAATTCCTTGCAACCCCCGATGCAATGCTGCGCGCCGCCGGATTGTCGGCCAGTAAAGTCGCAACGCTGCGCGCGCTATCTGCCGCGATTGAGGATGGGCGGATCGACGTCTCGCAACTCGCCAAGGCTGCTCCTCACCAAGTCCACGAGGCGCTGACGGCCGTGCGCGGGATCGGCCCGTGGACGGCCGACATCTGGCTCGTCCTGTGTCGGGGCGACCGAGACGCGTTCGCAGCTGGCGACCTCGCGCTACAGATCGCGGTGCAGGATCTGATGGCGCTCACCGCGCGGCCAAATGCCACCGAACTGCTGACGATCGCCGAGCGTTGGCAACCTTGGCGCGGCGTCGCCGCCCGCTTATTGTGGGCGTATTACGCAACGTTGCGAGCAAAAACCAAAGCCTAATAAGAGATTTCGATGCACGTGACCCCTCGCTGTTGGTGTACACTGATCAGACGATAGGGCACATCCCGACCAGAGCCCGTCGTTTACGACCGCCAAATTGAACGTCTGGTTCAGCCCGAAGCCGCCATGCCGCCTTCGAGATGGCACATGGACCGTGCTCGTTACTGATGATGGGTGGACTGGTGCCACACAAACCGGGGAAGGATCGCCGTAGCCGAGACGCTTCAAACAAGACCCGCCAGCCTTCTGCCCTCCTCCGTCTTGATAGAAAAATCCGCACCTAGAAAATGGTCCGCTTGTGGGGTGCAGAGCCAAGCGGCGGCTTGTGCTGCCCAGCGGGCATCAATGTAATCCGCATCGGTCAGCTGGCTTACCGGGTTTATCCCCGACGCTCGGATGGACGCCTGCATTGAGCCTGCCACCGGGCCGGGGCTGAGGCCGAGCGAACGGATGCCATGGGTGGAATATTCCTTGTGGATATGGCGGGTCAACATGCTGACTGCGGCCTTGGCGGCGCAATAGTGGCTCCAACCTTCCATCGGGGCATTGGCCGCGCCCGAATTGAGCGCAATGATCGTGCCGCGCCCTGCTGCCAGCATTGGCGGTAAGGCCGCACGCACGCCGTGATAGGTGCCAATCAAATTGGTCTCGACGGTCGAGCGCCAAGCGGCGGGATCGCTGTCCGCGATCCGGGCAATCGGTTCCATCGTGCCGGCATTATTGATCAGAATGTCGATCCGGCCATGCAGGGCGAGGCACTGTTCCACGGCGGCAACGACCTGATCATAACGCGCCACGTCACATGGGACCGCTGACGCCGTCATGCCGTCTGAAGTAAGATCATCGGCGACAGCTTGCGCAGCTTCAAGCCGCCGGGCGCTGACAATGACATGCGCGCCGGCCTCAGCAAGACGCCGCGCGATGGCGGCACCGATCCCGCGGTTTGCCCCAGTAACCAGCGCAACTGCACCGCCAAGATCAATTGTGTTCATGGTAAGCGCTCCTCGGCCCTCAACCTTGTGTGATTGTGCCAAGACCGCTTCAAAGTTGCTCGGCAATCGCCGCAATCGCCGCGCGTGCACATTCACCATCCTGCGCTGGCGTTGCGCCGGAAACGCCGATGCCTCCGACCAGCGCGCGGCCCGTAGTGAAGATCGGTTCACCGCCTTCGATCACGACAATGCCCGGCAATCGCTCGATGCCGTGCGGGGGATCGCTTTCGATGAGCGCGATGCGGCGCAGATCGAGCGTCGATCGCCCTGTGGTGGCAGCGGTCTGCGCCTTCAGCATAGCGATCTCGACAGGCATGGCCCGTGCGCCGTCCATTCGGGCAAAAGCAAGCAACTCGCCGCCTGCATCACGGATAGCGATGGCGACGTTCCAGCCTTGGGTTTCGGCCACGGCGCGGCAGGCCTGCACAGCGGTCTGCGCGAGTTCGAGCGTCAGATAGGGCCGTGTTGGTAGCTGCGATTGCCCGTTTGCAGGCCCGGACAAGCCCGCAACCAGAAGCGTGAGCGGCACGAGGGAGGCGCGCATTTTCACGCGGCTTCGCTATGTCTGTCCGATCGGCCTTCGGGATCATGCCAGCGCAGTGTGGGATCGGACATGAAGTCCTCGAGCGGTGTCCGGGTCAGATGATTGGCGTAGTTCGAGATGGTCTTGACCGCGATGATCGTGACCACTTCGAGCACCTGCGCGGGGGTAAAGCCTCCCGCCCAGAAAGCGTCCGTCTCGTTATCGGTCACGACACCCCGGTTCACGACCACAGCGTTGGCAAACCGGCGCAGTGCCTCAAGCCGTGCATCACCGATCGGCTGCTGGTCGCGCAGCGCCGCCAGTACGGCTTCGTCCATACCAGCCTGCCGCGACAGGAAGCTGTGGCCGGCTGTGCAATACTCGCAGCCATGAAAGACATTGACCGCCATATAGACCACTTGCTGTTCGACCGCTGACAGTATGGCCTCTTCAGCAATGAGAGCAAACAGGGTGTCGTATGCTTTCAAGGCAACCGGGCTTTCGGCCAGCTTGGCGTGAAGTTTCGGAGTAAACCCCCACGCGGCGGTGGTGGCGCGCAGCGCTTCTTGTGAGCCTTGCGGTGCGGAGTCGGGCGTGTGCAGCGGGAAACGGGTCATTAGCTGGTCCTCCTTGAGATGAGCCTCAACTATTCCTCATCATCAGGTGGATAAACCACTCCATTTGCGATAGACCTATGCGCAAATTGCAAAGGTTAACCGATGGATCTGACTGTTGTGCGAACCTTTATTGCGGTGGCCCGCCATGGCGGATTTTCAGCAGTCGCACGCGCGCAAGGGGTTGAACCGTCCTCAGTTTCGAGGGCTATAAGCACTCTGGAAAGGGAGTTGGGCGAGCGCCTGTTCCAGCGCACCACCCGCAAGCTGACCTTGACCGAAGCGGGTGGGGTCTATCTCGATCGGGTCGAACCCCTTCTGGCACAATTTGAGGAGGCAACCGAGGAAGTGCGAGCGCATGGTCGCGGGCCAGTCGGCACAGTGCGGCTCTCGATTTCGGTCGCGTTCGGGCTGGTGATGATCGTGCCTCTGCTTGCCCGTTTCCGGGATGAATTTCCGGCAATGACGATCGAATTAGTGATGAGCGACGAAAACCTCGACCTTGTGGGAGAGGGCGTCGATCTTGCCGTGCGCCTTGCGCCGAGCGTCGAGGCGAATGTTATTGCCAGTAAGCTGTTCGAAACCCGCTATCACGTCGTGGCGGCCCCATCATGGTGGGCAACGCATCATCTTGTTGAACCGGACGACCTGATCAATCACAACGTGTTGCGATTTGCACGGACCGGCTTTCGCGACCGTTGGCTATTCCAGAGAGCAGGCGACGATATCGCCGCCGTGCCCGTTGGTGGAAAAATCATTGTGTCCAGCCCTGTGGCGCTGAAGGATGCCGCACTGGCCGGTCTTGGGCCAGCTTTGCTGCCCGATTGGTTGATCGGCCCTCATCTTGGTGCCGGGAGCCTGATTGACTGCTTCCCGGACCTGCGCGTCACGGCAACCGATTTTGCCACGGGGGCTTGGCTCATCTATCCAAGCCGCGAATTTCTGCCGAAAAAGGTGCGGGTGACGATCGACTTCCTGCGCCGCCACCTCACATGATCGAGTGGCGGCAGCCTTGGCGTGATACTGCGAAAGGGTCGCTTCGCTCTGTCACTGCTGAACGACAACTATAGGATCCCTTCCTGAATATCGGGTTTGGAAACGAATCTTAAACAGCCGCCATTCACGGCCGGGATAGGCGAGCGTCGGCTGGTAACAATACCAGTCATTCCGCAAGCGGCTGGGGAGCGGCAGTTTTGTCCCAATCTCGACCATGCCCGGCCGCCATGTTTTTCAGTCGCGGATTTGATCTACCCCGTGGAGGGTCGCTGTGAGTATCACCGACATCAAGGCTTGGATGGCAGCCCACGTATTCTTGACGATCGGGCTCGCCGTCGCCGTGACGCTCGTGCTGATTTGGGTGTCGAGCGAGGTGTTGCGCCGCTTCCACCTGAGGCTGGTGCAAGCAGCGTCTTTCGCGCTGGTGGCGGCCGGGTTTTGGGTGATGTCGATGGGCGTTCCGGCAAACACCTTGCTGATGGCTGCTGGCGCCGGAGTTGCTCTCGCCGCGTGTTTGACGTTCTATGCCGGGACGCGGTTGGACAGCATCACGGGAGCACGGATCGCGTCACTCGAAGCTGAACTGAAGAAGGCAAAAAGCACTCAGCCCTTGCACTTTATCGTCGACCCCGGCCAAGCCAAGGCCGCGGTGCAGAAGTAGGCTTGGTGGGGCCGCGAGGAGTTCGTTGTAGGTTTCGCCTGAATGTGGAGCTGCATAAGAGCCGTTTGTTCATCGCGTACGAGGCGATCGATGCGGTCCACTTTGACGTCGGCTGACTACGGCCATTTCACCTCAGGCGGCATCGATGACAGGATGCTGTCGACGTTGCCGCCGGTCTTGAGGCCAAACATCGTCCCGCGATCGTAGAGCAGGTTGAATTCGACGTAGCGCCCGCGACGGACCAATTGCTCATCGCGGTCAGCTGGCGTCCATGCTGACTTAAAATTGCGCCGCACGAGCTCGGGGTAAACGGCGAGGAACTGCCGCCCGACATCCTTTGTCAGCGCAAGCGCGGCGTTCCAACCACCGTCAGCCTCTGATGGCGCGACATAGTCATAGAAAATGCCACCAACGCCGCGCATTTCCCGGCGGTGCGGCAGGTAGAAATACTCATCGCACCACGCCTTGAAGCCCGGATAGTCAGCGATCTTATGCCCCTCACACGCCCGCTCCATTGCCGTGTGAAACGCGACCGTATCGGCATCCTCTTGCGTCCGCCGACGGTCGAGCACCGGCGTTAGATCGGCCCCGCCGCCAAACCACCATTTGCCGGTGACAACCATGCGGGTGTTCATATGGACGGCTGGCACGTGTGGGTTTTGCGGGTGTGCGATCAGTGAGATACCCGAGGCCCAAAAATTTGGATTGTCCTCCGCGCCCGGGATCTGCTTGCGGAACTCAGGCGCGAATTCGCCAAACACGGTCGAGGTGTGAACGCCGACTTTTTCAAAGACGCGGCCCTTCATCATCCCCATCGTGCCGCCGCCACCATCCGCGCCGCTGTGGTCCTTGCGGGTCCAGGCATTGCGCTCAAAACGGCCAGCTGGCTTGCTGCCGTGCTTCGTCTTCGCAGGCAGCTCATCTTCGACCTGTTCGAGAGCGGCGCAAATGTCGCGCTGCAACTGCTCAAACCAGCTGCGGGCCTCGCTCTTCCAAGCCTCAAGCTTGGCGGGCTGCGGCAGCGCGGTCGTCGGCGGCGCGTGTCGCGCAGGCGTGCTAGCAGGAGTAGCGGTCGAAGCCTGGCTGGCGGCTTTTGCGGTCACGTGTCATCCTTTATGCAACTTCGAACGTTGTGCAACTTCGAGGCTTATCTCCGCGTTACCTGCGGGATCGTTTTGCGGTACGTCAAGCGCGATACGTTAAGCCGATCGGCAAGTCCCGCTCCTCATCCACCCTTGGACCTGTTCGCCAGTCCTCGTTGGACGAGCAAACTGCAGCGCCGCAAATTTGGCGATAAGATAGCAGCCCAACCGATGATCTGGGCCGAAAGCCCGAATGAAGAACCCGAGTGATGGATCCAAGTGACGGATCCGGGCTCCTGAACTGAATTTCGCGCGCTGTCCTTTGCGCCCGACAAGATTGAGCAACCCATGCCCGTTGACGCAACCCGACCCCTCGACGCGAACACACCAAATAACGTCACCCCCGACAACGCGCCCCCCGAACGCGCGTATGTGCCCGCTTGGCTATGGCGCTATGGCGAGCGCGTGTTCGACTGGACCGAAAGCCGTATCGACGCTTTCGCCAGCGATGGAGCCGTGCAGCCACCATCGACGCTGACAGGTTTTTATTGGCACTTCGTCCGCCAAGCCTGGCCTGCGTTTGCCGCGTTGCTGTTCGTCGGCTTCGTCGGCGCGGTCGTTGAGGCCTCGCTCTTTGCTTTCGTCGCCCAAATCGTCGACCGCATGAAAGACGCAACGCATCCGCAGATGTTCATCGAGGACAACTTCTGGTCGCTGATGTTCATGGCCTTCGTCGCCATGATCTTACGGCCGCTGCTCTCGCTTGGCCACGACCTGATCAAGCACCAGATCATCGGCGGTCAGTTCACCACGCTGATCCGCTGGCAGACGCACGCCTACGTGCTCCGCCAAAGCCTCGGCTTTTTCCAAAACGACTTCGCCGGTCGCGTCGCCAACAAGGTCATGCAGGTCGGCCCGGGACTGCGCGAAAGCGTCGTGCAGTCGATTGACGCGCTGTGGTTTGTCGCGATCTATTGGCTGTCGGCGGTCGTGCTGTTTGCTCAAGCCGACACACGGCTGCTGATCCCACTGATCGTGTGGTTCGTGATGTTCTTTGGTACAATGTGGTACTTCGTGCCCCGCCTCAAAGACCGCGCCGTCGAAACATCCGAGGCCCGCTCCATGCTGACCGGGCGGATCGTCGATAGCTACACCAACATGATGACGGTCAAGCTGTTCGCCCATACCGAGCGCGAAGACGAATACGCGCGCTCCGCCATGCGCGAGCAACTCGGCAAGCTCACCTTGCAATTGCGCGTCACGACGCTGATGGAGTTTTCACTATTTGCGATCAACGGCGTACTGCTCGTGGCCACAACGGCGCTCGCCATCATGCTGTGGGAACAGAGCCTCGTCTCGCTCGGTGCGATCACGCTTATCACTGGCCTCACGATCCGCATCGTCAACATGTCGGGCTGGGTGATGTGGACACTCGCTGGCATCTTTGAAAACCTCGGCGTGGTCCACGAGAGCATGGGCACGATTGCTCGGCCGCAAACCGTCGTCGACGCGCCAAACGCGCCAACGATAAAGGTGCCCAAGGGCGAGATCCGTTTTGAAGCCATCCGCTTCGACTACGGCCGCACCCGGACCCGCGACGACCCTCGCCCCGGCGGCTTGATCGAGGGCATGACGTTGACGATCCGGCCCGGCGAAAAGGTCGGCGTCATTGGCCGCTCCGGCGCTGGCAAATCCACGCTCGTCAACCTGCTGTTGCGGTTCTACGACCTCGAAGGCGGCCGCATCCTGATCGATGGGCAAGACATCGCCGGCGTGCAGCAAGCGAGCCTGCGCGCCAACATCGGCGTCGTCACGCAAGATACATCGCTGCTGCACCGCTCCGTGCTCGACAACATTCTCTACGGGCGGCCGGATGCTGGCCGCGAAGCCGCAATCGAGGCCGCCAAACGCGCCGTCGCGCACCCCTTCATTGGCGGCCTCGAAGACCAACGCGGCCGCACCGGCTACGACGCTCACGTCGGCGAACGCGGCGTCAAGTTGTCGGGCGGCCAACGCCAGCGGATCGCGATTGCCCGCGTGCTCTTGAAGAACGCGCCGATCCTTGTGCTGGATGAAGCCACGAGCGCGCTCGACAGCGAGGCCGAGGCCGCCATCCAAGACCAGCTGACGAACCTGATGGCCGATAAAACCGTGATCGCGATTGCCCACCGGCTGTCGACGATTGCAGCTCTCGACCGGCTGATCGTGATGGACCATGGCCGCATCGTTGAAGACGGCAACCACACCGAACTGCTGCGCCGCGGCGGGCTCTACGCCAACCTCTGGTCCCACCAGTCCGGCGGATTTTTGGCCAAGGAAGCGGCGGAGTAGCGTCTTCAACACGTGCTGCGACCGTGATACGTTCCAGCGACGACAAAAACGCCTGATCAGCGACCGTTCAAGACCGCTCAAGGAGCGCCACCTGCGGCCTCACCGAGGGCTCCTCGGGAAGCAGTCGAGTTCGCGGATGTCGAGGTACCAAGTGGTGCCCAAGCCATAAGAAAAGGCAAAGTCGTCAAAGTCGTCAAAGTCGTCAAAGGCTCTGACGGTCGTTTTGTTATCTTCGGGTCGAGATCTGGGCGGCCACGCTATGTCGTAGTCGAATCATACGTGGTCGGCGGCACTAAAACGTTGAATCGAGTTCCGTCAGTCTCTCACGCGAAAGCAGTGGCCAAAGATTTTGCCATGTCTCTGTCAGCTCTTGCTACATCACTCGGCCTGCCAGCCGCGTCTTTCTATGTGTCTTCGACCCCTGCTCCGCATGCGATACCTCGCATCGAGGCGTTCATAGCGATACTTGGACGTGTGGAGCCTTGGTCGGGTAGCAAGAAAGCAGCACTTTCTTGGTATCGCGACATTCCTATCCCATCGCTCGGCAACGTGACTGCCGAGCAATTGGTTCAGCAGGACAATGGCGCGCTTGTGTTGACGTATCTCGATGCCTACGCCGACGGCGCGTACGCTTGAAATTTCGAGGCACGGTATCGAGCGCATGAGCCGAAATGGGCTAGGGAACCGACCTCTGGCGAAGGCGCGCGCCGCCTTGGCGGCAGGTTTAACAGGCCGGGTACACCCGCTTTATATCTCTCGTTCTCGATTAGTACCGCGATCCTGGAGGCAAAACAGGGCTTTCGTAGTCGCATGCCACCACTCACGATCGTCGAGTATTCGGTCGACGTTGACCCGATCGCCGGGCCAACGAAATATCGCGGCTCAACGAAAGCAATCAAATGCGCGTGGAATAGACTGGCTTTTGAAGGCCGGGGAGTACCGTCGTGGGGACTCGCCGACGCGCTTTGTGCCTCTGGTTATGCCGGCATGTTGGTCCGTAGTTTCGCCCCCGGTGCAACGTCGTCCGATCGCAACCTCGTGCCGTGGCGCTGGGGCGATGCACTCCCGACGAAGGTCACCGTGTTCGATCCCGATGGCCGGTTGGCGGGCAGCTCCGGCTAAGCTGCCTCGCGGCCGCCTAACCCTTCGCCCGGTCCCGCGCGCGCCTCGCTACCCGCCGCCCGCCATATTCCACGCCATGCGACTGGGAATTGATCCCGCAGTGCACTATATCTGACCTCTGGCGGACGCAGCCCCCCTGAGATCCGCCGACCATCGACAGGCTCACCAGGAGACACCTCCATGAACACCGTCCTTTTCGATCGCCGTAGGCTGCTTGCCGGTGGCGGCGCCGTGATGGCAACCGGGGCATCCAGCCTCCTTCTGCCTGGCCTTTTTCCTGGCGTTTTCCCCGCCCACGCCGCTGGTACGGTCGCAGCACAGGCGCTCGCGCCGACCCGATCGATGCCGGGCGGGTCCAACAACTACCGCGCAGGCGCGCCAATCGTGCCGCGGATCGGCGGCGGCGGCTTCTGGATGTCGGGAACGGTGCGCCGTGCCAGCGATGGCGCGCCACTCGCCGGTCAGCGCATCCAGATTTGGGCCCACACCACCGAGGGCCAAGAACGGGACCCGCAGAGCCATGGCGCGACGCTGACCGACGCCAACGGCGTCTACCGCCTGGAGATGCCGCAAATCGTGCCAACGTTTGGCCAGCCGCACGCGCACTTGGCCTACGACAGCGGTCAGTTCGAAACGGTGTTCCTGCGCCCCGTGATGCCAAGCGCGAAAGACACCTCGCTTGAGGCACACTTCGTGCTGACACCAGTGTGACGCGCTCTTTGACGCTCGCGCTCTTGAAGCCCGCTTTTAAAGCGCGCCGTTGAAGCGAGCTGCCAACGATCGAGCGCGGACGGGATGAGGCCGACGGCATGAATTCAAACGACGCGGGAGCACCGCAGACAAAACGGATTGCGATGAGCGGCGTCCAGGCGGCGCTGATCTGGGCCGCCGTGGTATCAGCCATCGCCATACCGGTCGGGGTCGCGGCCGCTAGCCCGCTGCTCGCTTGGCGCGAGCCGATCTACATCGCGGCGAGCTTTGCAGGCGTCGTCGGCCTTAGCCTGATGCTCATCCAGCCGTTGTTGGTCGGCGGATATCTACCCGGTCTGGCGGGCTATATCGGGCGCCGCGTCCATCTGTGGGTCGGGGCCGCGCTCGTCGTTGCCGTCGTGATCCATGTTGGCGGCCTCTGGCTCACCAGCCCACCCGACGTGATCGACGCCCTAGTGTTTGCCTCGCCAACACCGTTCTCGGTCTGGGGCGTCATCGCGATGTGGGCGATTTTCGCCAGCGCGCTATGGGCAGCCGTCCGGCACCCGCTGCGCATTCGGCCACGATTATGGCGCATGACCCATACGGCGTTGGCGGTGGTGATCGTGGTTGGCACCGTGGTGCACGGCTTGCTGATCGAGGGCACGATGGGCACGGTATCGAAAGTTGCGCTTTCCGCGCTGGTCGTTGCCGCAACGGTCAAAGTCGTGGCCGACTTGCGCATCTGGGCCAAACGACCGAGGGCGGCGGTGCAGCCGGAGATTGGCCAATAGGCGCCGGTGACAACGAGGCATCGGCGACAAAATTCCTTCCTGTGAATACCGGGCACAGCGCGCGGTCTGGCTGGACCGGACGCCCCAATCCTCGGCCCCTCGCCCCACGAATCACCTACACTCGTCGCCATGCGTTTCGATGACCGCTTCCTCGATGAAATCCGCGCGCGGCTATCCGTCAGCCACGTCGTTGGACGGCGCGTGCCGCTGAAGAAGGCTGGGCGCGAATACCGCGGGCTATCGCCGTTTAAGCAAGAGCGCACGCCATCGTTTTTTGTCAATGATGCCAAAGGGTTCTACCATTGCTTTGCGTCTGGTGAACACGGCGACATCTTCAAGTTCCTGATGTCGACGGAGGGGCTGTCGTTCCCCGAAGCTGTTGAGCGGCTCGCCGAAGAGGCGGGCGTGCCGATGCCGAAAGCTGCCTCTCCGCAAGCCCAGGCGCGTCACGCCGAGGTCCTCGATGAACGCGACCGGCTGTTGGCGATTTTGGCGTCGGCGGCGCAGTTTTTCCGCGACCAATTCGTTGGAACCGCTGGCGCCGAAGCGCGCGCCTACGTGACGCGACGCGGCCTGAAGCGCGAAACGATCGTCACATTCGGGCTCGGCTTTGCGCCAGTTGGACGTTCTGTGCTGAAAGAACACCTCGCCAAGCAGGGGTTCACGACGGCAGATATGGTGACGTCCGGCATGCTGATCGGCGGCGATGATATCCCGGTGCCGTATGACCGGTTCCGCAACCGCGTGATGTTTCCAATCACCGACCTTAAGGGCCGTGTCATCGCGTTCGGCGGACGCGCGCTCGATGCCGCAGCGCCAGCCAAGTACCTGAATTCGCCTGAAACGCCGCTGTTTCATAAGGGCAGCGTGCTGTTCAATGCCGCTCGCGCCCGGCCCGCGACGTATGAGGCTAAGCGCGCCATCGTCGTTGAAGGGTATATGGACGTCGTCGCACTCGCCGAAGCGGGCTTCCCAGAAGCGGTCGCGCCGCTCGGCACGGCGCTGACGCCTGAGCAGATCGGGCTGTTGTGGCGGCTCGTCCCGGAACCGGTGTTGTGTTTCGATGGTGATGCAGCGGGCCGTAAAGCTGCATTCCGCGCCGTAGATACGGCGCTGCCGTTGCTGAAACCGGGCTTTAGCGTCGCGTTTGCGTTCCTGCCCGACGGCCTCGACCCCGATGATCTCGTCCGCCAGCGCGGCCCCGAGGCGATGGCGGGGCTGCTCGCCGCCCCTCGGCCATTGGCTGAAATCCTATTTGAGCGCGAAATTGCAGGTGGTGACCTCGCGACCCCTGAACGGCGCGCCAAGGTCGAACAGCGGCTGCGCGAGTGCGTCCGGTCGATCGCCGATCAAAACGTCCGCGGCCACTACGAGCGCGAGATCCGCGATCGCTGGTATCAGCTGATGCGCAGTGTCGGGGGTGCCAAGGCAACGTCGGCAGGCGGCGCTGCAAATTCAGCAAGGTCCAGCGGTCGTCGCGGGCCGATCGGTCACGCGCGCGGCGGGTCAGGCCACGGAATGGGCAGCGGATTGGGCGGCGCGTCGAGCCGAGGTCCCATCCCGAGTTCTGGGTTTGCTGCAGGGTTTAGCGCCGGTAGCACACAGCCAGCCAGTACGAGCCTGCGCAACAGTGCGTTGGCGATGGCCGGCCCCGTCGCCATGCCGCAACGCGAGGCGCTGATGATTCGCGCCGTTATTAGCAATCCCTGGCTCCTCGACGACCACGCCGAACGCTTCTCCGCGCTAACATTTACCAGCGAACCGTTGTCCAAGCTCCGCGACGCGGTACTTTGCGTGCAATCTGGCGAGAAAACGCTTGACACCGAGGAACTACGCCACCACCTCCAAGAACGAGGGCTAGCAAGCACCGTGGTGGCGATCGAGCAATTGGCCACGCACCGCAGGGATCGCTTCGCAGAGGTCTCGTCTGACCGAGAGATGGTGGTGGCCCAATGGTTGCACACCACTCAACTGCATGAGCAGCAGGCGGGTCTCCGTCGGCAGCTTCAGGACGCAGAGCGAGCCTGGCATGAGGACTCGAGCCCCGAGGCCTTTGAAGCCATACTTGAACTGCAGCAGCGACTATCGTCCGACGAGCCTGGCCTTGAACCTTGAACGAAACATTGCTGACTTGCACACCGCTGACGCGAACACCGCAGATTGCGATGACGTAAACTGACACGGCGTGACGAGGCGATGACGTGAACGGCTATGTACGGGGCGCGCGCGAGCGACCCGATTGGTAGTCCGCCACTCATCTAGCCGATCACGCTTTAGACCCGTTTGCCCGTCCTCGCGCTGATCTGACACTTGCGCTGATCTGATTTGGAGCCCGCCCTTGGCACGCGCCGCACAACAATCCACGAAGTCCTCCGCCCAGGAATCTGCCCCGCCGCCCGAGGCACCCGAGCGCGACGCGCCGGTCCTCGATTTAACGGATGCGGCCGTCAAAAAGCTGATCAAGGCTGGAAAGGCTGCGGGCTACGTCACCTATGACCAGCTCAACGCCGCGCTTCCAGCCGAGATGACCGCGTCTGAGCAGATCGAGGATACCCTCGCCATGCTCAACGACATGGGCATCATGGTGGTCGAAGGCGAGGACAACGAGGACGAGAAAGAGGGCGAGGAAGAAGAGGCGCCCGCCGCTGAAGAGGAAGAGCCCAATAGCCGCGCGCTCGTTCCCCAGAACCTGCCAACCAAGACGACGGGCCGCTCCGAGCCGACCGATCGCACCGACGACCCCGTCCGCATGTACCTACGCGAGATGGGCTCCGTGGAGTTGCTGTCGCGCGAGGGCGAGATTGCGATCGCCAAGCGCATCGAGGCTGGCCGCGAGGCGATGATCGCCGGGCTGTGCGAGAGCCCGCTGACGTTCCAAGCGATCATCATCTGGCGCGACGAGCTGAACGAGGGTCGCATTTTGCTGCGCGACATCATCGATCTCGAAGCGACCTATGAGGGCCCGGACGGCAAAACAACGGCTCCACTTGGCGCCGATGGCCTGCCGCAGGGCGAGATCCCCGTCCCGCCGTCCGGCGCGCCGGAAGGCGAAATGGACGACGACGAAGAATTCGAAAACGCGATGTCGCTCGCCGCCATGGAAGCCGAACTGAAGCCGAAGGTTCTCGAAACCTTCGACAACATCGCCGACAAATACAAAAAGCTGCGCAAGCAGCAGGACAAGAAACTCGAACAGCAGGTCGCCGGCGAACAAGGCTCGCGCCAGCAGCAAAAGGCCTATGAGAAACTTCGCGACGAAATCATTGTCGACGTGAAGAGC
>JBBQNE010000074.1:0-15587 GCA_038329675.1 Hyphomicrobiales bacterium
ACTGGCCAAGGCACAAACGGGCCAAGGCACAAACGGGCCCAGACGGGCAGAGACTGGCGGAGACGGGCGGCGATGACGTACGGGGTCGGAATACTGGTTGAAGAGGGCATCGTCCTGCTCGCGGATACCCGCACCAACGCGGGGCTCGACAATATCGCCACATTCCGCAAGCTCTATGCCTTCGAACGTCCCGGCGAATTCGTCTGCGCTCTGGCAACGGCCGGCAATCTATCGATCACACAGTCGGTGCTGTCCTACCTGCGTGAGGGCCTAGAGGATCCCGAGACCGGCAAACGCCTTCGCCTGATCGAACAAACCAGCATGTTTGAGGCCGCTGGCCTCGTTGGCCAAGCGATCCGCAAGGTCTTTGAAACCGACGGCGCAGCGATCAGCCAACACGCGTCGGCCTTCGACATCACGATGCTGCTGGCCGGTCAGGCCAAGGGTCGAGAACCGCGATTGTTTATGATCTACCGGGCTGGCAACTTCATCGAGGCCACCGCGGACACGCCGTTCTTACAGATTGGCGAACACAAGTACGGCAAACCCATCCTTGACCGGGCGGTGACCAGCAAAACGGTGATCGCGGAGGCCGTAAAGCTGGCGCTGATCTCGATGGATTCGACGATCCGGTCGAACCTTGGCGTTGGATTGCCCGTCGACCTAGGCATCATCCGCCGCAATTCGATCAGCATCGCGCGAACGCGGATCGAGGTCGCCGACCCCTACTTTGCCGACTTGCGCGAACGCTGGTCTGCCGCATTGCGCAACGCCCACACCAACATTCCATTACCGCCCTACGCAAATTGAACGCGCGCAAAGCCGAGTGAGCCCTCCGATCGCACCAGTGTGGACTGGGCACCGCGCGCCTGAATTTTGCCGTGACCGTCGCTGATCCACCAAGTGTTGCCGCCATTTGACGTTTCGAGCTATCGTTTGTCGCGGAAATGTCACAGTCTGCTGGTTGGTTGTTGTGCGTCGGTGGCAGTGTCGCAACCGCAAAGCAACATCGTGCCGGAACCCTCTGGTAACGCTGCCCAGCGGCGCAACAGCGAGGTCGAATGTCGGATCAGGATTCATACGAGGCGCGCGACGCGGAGGCTGCCGACATCGGCCGACGCCAGGCGATGCCGCTGCTGAACCCCGGCGATCGCGTGTTTTGGCTTGGCCTGATTGTCGTCGTTCTCTCGCTGATCGCCGCGCTGGCGACGTACGCCATTCTGACGGGCCTGACATCGATTTCGCCGTCGGGCGACGTCGTCATGACGACTTTGTTCGTCAACGCCGTTTTGATTCTCGCGATGTTTGCCGTCATCGGCTGGCAACTTGCGGGCCTCGTGCGAGCGTGGCGCGACAAGGTCCCCGGCGCCCGCCTCCAGGTGCGGGTCGTCGCGTTGTTTTCGTTGATTGCGGTGCTGCCTGCGGTGCTACTCGCGCTCGCGGCGGCCAATACGTTTTCGCGATCACTTGATGGTTGGTTCGCCAAACGGACCCGCGAGATCATCGACAATACCGGCGAAGTCGCACGCGCCTATATCGATGTTCACGGACAGCTCATCCGAACCGACATCCTCAACATGGCGCGCGACGTTGGGGCGACGATCGGGTCGGAGGCAGCCGAGCAACCGGCCCAAAAACGGATGCCGCCGTCAACTGAGACATTGCGAACGGTGCTGTTGGCGCAGACCACGCTGCGCGATCTGCCGATCGGCTACATCATCGATAAGGACGGGCACAAGATCGCGTCCGCGTTCGATGAGGATACCTTTACGCAACCGCCAGCCGAAGCGATCCGCCGGGCTGAAGCTGGTGAAGTGCCTCTCCTCGATAGTAGCGCCACATCGCGCGTCTATGCGGTTGCCAAGCTTGCTGCGTTTCCCCAGCATTATCTCTACGTGGCCCGCGAACTGTCGGCGCCCGTTGTCGCCCAAATCCGTCGCTCGCAGCAAAACACCGACGAATTCCAACGATTGCGGGCCGTGTCGCGCAACCTCAAGATCGCCCATGGCCTGCTCTATTTCATGATCGCGTCAACGGCGTTGCTAGCCGCGATTTGGGCTGGGTTGTGGTTTGCGGCGCGATTTGTCTCTCCGATCCGCCGCTTGATCGAAGGCGCCGAACTCGTCGCAAAAGGCGACTTGACGGTCGCGCTGCCCGAAAAGCGTGGTGAGGGCGACCTCCGACGGTTCTCGGCGACCTTCAACAAAATGACGCGGGAGTTGAAGCACCAGCGCGACGACCTCGTGTCGATGAATACACAACTTGAAGACCGCCGACGGTTCACCGAGGCGGTCCTGTCTGGCGTTTCAGCTGGTGTCATCGGGCTTGGTAGCGATGGTCGGATCACGCTCGTATCGCCGTCGGCCGAACGCCTGCTTGCCCTCGACAACGCAGGTTTGATTGGACGTCGACTTGACGAGATATTGCCCGAGTTCGCCTCCGCCCTGTCATCGAAGGCCGACGGTAGCGGCAAACATCGCGCAGCGCGCGAGGCAACGCGCATGGTTGGCGCCAACGAGCGGACGTTCGCCGTCGAAGTCACGCGCGAACAGGCCGGAGAAGCAATCGTTGGCTCGGTCGTCACATTCGATGACGTCACCGACCTGGCCATTGCCCAGCGCACCGCGGCGTGGGCCGACGTTGCCCGCCGCATTGCCCACGAGATCAAAAATCCGCTGACACCGATCCAGCTGTCAGCCGAACGGATCAAGCGCAAATACGGCAAAGAAATCACCAGCGACCGGGAGACGTTCGACAAGCTGACGGATGCGATTTCTCGCCAGGTCGATGTCATTAAGTCAATGGTCGACGAATTCGCCTCGTTCGCGCGACTGCCGCAACCGTCGATGGAGATGGGCGACATCCGCGAAGTGGTGCACGGCCCGTTGGTGTTGTTTCGCGAAAGCCATCCAGCGATGGATTTCGTGCTCGATATTCCGTCAACGTCGGTCGTTGGGAGCGGTGACCGTCGGCTCCTCGCCCAGGCCGTGACCAACCTCATTAAGAATGCGACCGAAGCCGTCGACGCGATGGCCCAAAGTGCCGATAAGCCCGACGGCTGGCGCGGCCGGATCGAAGTTCGCATGCAGCGCGAGAGCCACCGTGCGGTGATCGAAGTGATCGATAATGGCATCGGGTTGCCAAAACAAAACCGCGCGAAATTGCTTGAGCCCTATGTCACCACGCGCGCCAAGGGCACGGGGCTCGGGCTCGCGATTGTCCAAAAGATCGTTGAACAGCACAAAGGCACGCTGGAACTTGACGATGCGCCACTGGCACCGGGCCGCGAGCGGGGCGCGCGCGTTCGGCTGACGTTACCGATGCCGATGGTGACGATCGCCGCGCCCCTAGTAGACGCGCCAAACGACGCTCCCGTCGACGCGCAGATGGAGCGCGCACCGACGGACCGTGCCAATTTCTTCGACCCCGGCGCGCATCACCAAATGGCGACAACCTCCAGGGCCAACGATGACGTTGTTCGAGTATCGCCGCCCAACGCGCATGAGCCCACTGCCGCCCAGCCTGAGCCACCACTCGACCACCGGCCTGAAATGCTGTCCGAGGGACCGCGCGGGCAGCTAACCAACGATAATTCCGCGCGACCAGGTGAGCCGACGGTAACCGGGCCGTTGGCCGTCACGAACGATCCGCACGCCGTTGGTTGCGAGCCGCCAACACCGACTGCGGTTCAAAGGGACCGCCCGAACCTGCCGTTCAAGCAACCCGTCACCACTGCAGTTCTTGCAAAAAATAGCGGTCGCATCATGCCGCGACCCGAAAGCCGCATCAAAGGAGCACGCCCATGACAGCCGATATCCTCGTCGTCGACGACGAGGCCGATATCCGCGATCTCGTTTCTGGCATTCTGGAGGACGAGGGGCATCGCACCAGACTTGCGCGCGATAGCGATGAGGCGCTGCGAGCCATCGAAGAACGGCGACCGCAACTGGTTATTCTCGACATTTGGCTACAGGGCAGCAGGCTCGACGGGCTGGAGGTCCTGACGATCATCAAGCGAACTTACCCCGACCTTCCCGTCGTTATCATTTCGGGCCACGGCAACATCGAAACGGCCGTGACGGCGATCAAAAGGGGCGCGTACGATTACATCGAAAAACCGTTCAAGGCCGACCGGCTGATCCTGGTCGCACTGCGAGCGCTGGAGACGTCGAACCTCAAACGCGAGGTGCGCGAGTTGCGAGAAAAGTCGCCGATGAGCGTCGACATGATCGGCAAATCAGCGGCGATGAACCAGCTGAAGAATGCCGTTGAGCGCGTCGCGCCAACCAACAGCCGCATCATGATCCGCGGTCAATCGGGCACGGGCAAAGAGCTCGCCGCACGCATGATCCACCAGCGTTCGCAGCGCTCAGCTGGTCCCTTCGTCGTACTCAATGCCGCCGCGATGGAGCCTTCGCGCGTTGAAGAAGAAATGTTTGGCACCGAAGACCGCAGCGGTGGCCCTCGCAAGGTCGGCGCGCTCGAAGAAGCGCACGGCGGAACGCTCTACATCGATGAAATTGCCGACATGCCGGTCGAGACACAGGCAAAGGTGCTGCGTGTGCTCGTCGAGCAGAAGTTCCTGCGCGTCGGCGGCTCCCATAAAGTTGCCGTCGATGTGCGGATCATCACCTCGACCGCGCGTGATCTCGAACGCGAGATGGCAGAGGGCCGGTTCCGCGAGGATCTGTTTCACCGGCTCAACGTCGTCCCGCTGCGCGTACCGGGCCTGGCTGAACGGCGCGATGACATTCCCGAACTGATCAATCATTTCGTGCTGCAGATCTCGCAATCGTCGGGCTTGGCTGCACGTCGGATCGGCGAAGACGCGATCGCGGTCCTCCAGGCCCACGATTGGCCAGGCAACGTTCGCGAATTGCGCAACAACGTCGAGCGATTGATGATCCTGTCGGGGGGCGAGGCTGGCGCCATCATCACCGCTGAAATGCTGCCTGACGAAATCGGTTCCAACGTCCCCCTTCCGGTGAACGGCGGGGCCGAACACCTCATGAGCCTCGCCTTGCGCGAAGCACGCGAAATCTTTGAGCGCGAATATTTGCTGGCACAAATCAATCGCTTCGGTGGTAATATTTCGCGGACGGCTGAGTTTGTCGGGATGGAGCGCAGCGCTCTTCACCGCAAGCTTCGGGCGCTGGGCGTAACGTCTGATGCGCGCGCCGAAAAGGTCGGGATTTAGTCGGTCTCCAAACTGCGCTGGCAAGGGTGCAACCGCGACATGACACGTTGGGTTTACGTGAACGGCCGATATCGCCGCTACGGCGAAGCGATGGTCCACGCTGAAGACCGTGGCTTTCAGTTTGCCGACAGCGTTTATGAGGTGATGGAAGTCAGGGGTGCGCGCCTGATCGACGCCGCGCGCCACCTCGCCCGGCTCGAACGGTCGCTTGGCGAACTGAAAATCAGGTTCGTTTTGTCGCGCGACGGGTTGCTCGGCGTGATCTCGGAAATCATCCGGCGCAACCTTGTTCGCGATGGCTTGGTCTATCTCCAAGTCAGCCGTGGAGCAGCTCCGCGGGACTTCGCGATACCGTCCCCTGACACGCCATCGACGCTTGTGGTGTTGGCCCGCGCCGTGACCCGCGGGTCGGTCGATGCCAAGGCCAAGACCGGTATTTCAGTTAAGACCGTCCCCGAAACGCGCTGGGCACGCTCTGACATCAAAACCGTAATGTTGCTGCCATCGGTTCTGGCAAAGGCCTCTGCCAAGGCCGACGGCGCGGGCGAGGCGTGGTACGTCGATGCCACCGGCCACGTCACCGAAGGTGCCTCCAGCAACGCTTGGATCGTGGCAGACGGCAAGCTGATCACGCGCCAAACCGGCCCTGAAATTCTTCCTGGCGTGACACGGGCGACGCTGAAGGACGTGGCGGCCTCGGTTCAGCTCGAGGTCGTTGAGCGCGCGTTCACCGTGGAAGAAGCGCAAGCGGCGCGCGAGGCGTTCGCAACGTCGGCGACGCTCGTGCTGATGCCGGTGGTCAAAATCGACGGCCGAGCTGTTGGCGATGGCCGCCCGGGTGCAACCAGCCTCAAGCTACGCGAGCTGTTCCATACGGTCGCCGAAACACGCGCGCTGTAACGGCCTCCCGCTGAAATGCGCGCCGGAAGCTGCTGCTTGCGCCAGCACGCGTCATTTTCCGCCCGCACATTTCGGTTCCGGCAGAAACATGATTTCGGTCAACTCGCCTTTGAGTGCGAAATCACCGTAGTCGAGCACCAGCCGGGTGGAGACGCCGTTTTCGTAAAAGCGCGCCTGCATCTCATGGCTTGGAACGGCGTCTTGGGCCGAGAGGCCAGGGCTCTTTTCAAAATAACTCGACGCAATCGGCCAATAGCGGACGCCAGCTAACTTTTCGCGGGCCGAAACGGGCAGCTGGTCGTTCGCCTCCGTTGAACTTTTGCCAATGAAAGTCGTGGTTGAAGAAACCTTGTCGCCTTTGTCCGAGCCGTCATAGAGGTCGGCTTCAAATTTCGTCCCGCCTTTTTTGGCAATTTCCAGCAGAGCAAGTGAATGCTGGATCGGGAAATAGACCCCACCGGACAGTGACAGCTGACGGGCTTCCGGCTTCTCAAGATCCACTTTGACGGTGGCATCTTTCGTCGCTGGCACGCCCGTCGCAGGCTTTGTAGTTCCCGTGCGCGCGGCCCGCCCCTGGGTCGTTTGGCTTTGGCTGTCGATATTGTGCGTTGTCGAAAAATCGAGCCGGTCGCCACCTGCTTCTTCAAAGCTCGATGTGCGAATATCGTTCAGTTGCTGCGATCCGTCGCTCGACGTGGCGCGCGTCACAAAGCGCATGTTTTGGGTGTAGCCCTCGCAAGCCGCACCGGTGAACTCATAGACCAGCCGCCCGTTCATGTCACTGACGCCGGAGCCAGATGCCGCGCGCGCCAAGGTCAGATCATAGATTGCGCGATGCGGCTTCAGTGTGGACGTTTCAGCCGCCGGGGCTGGACCAGCGGCCACCAGCGAGATCGCAGCGACGCTGGCCATCTGAACGGCACCGGCAACACGGTTCATGCGAGGCTCCAACACCGGACAGCGGGTAAGACGACATCCCTATGACGCTTATATAACGCAACCGCAGCATAAGACAGTCCCGCACGCGCAAACGGCACAAAACAGCGCGTTCGGCTTACCGATATGGCAAACGCGACCGGTCAGGCGCCACGATCTGGCTCAAGCTGAGTGTTGAGCCTCGCTGGACGCTTGCCCATTGTCTTGGCGTTGGCGGCTGTCTCGTCGCTCGCCCCGTCGCTCGCCCCGTCGCTGGCCTCGTCGCTGGCCCCGTCACTGGCCCCGTCACTGGCCCCGTCACAGGCATCGTCAAACAGGTCGGGCTCGGTCTCGCCCTCGCCGTTTTGGTCGTCATCGCCGTTGTCGCCGAATTCGAGCGGCAACTCGTCGGGCATCAGCGCCGCCACGTCTGTCGGTTCCGGCACCTTAAAGCCAGGCGGTAAGTTGCCATCGAGGAGCCCAGCGGCTCTGAGTTCTGCCAGACCCGGCAAATCACGGATGGCATCGAGCGAGAAGTGGGCCAGAAACGCTGCCGTCGTCCCATACGTAACGGGCCGCCCCGGTGCCCGCCGCCGCCCTCGCGGTCGGACCCAGCCCGTCTCGAGCAACACGTCGAGGGTCCCTTTTGAGGTAACGACGCCGCGAATCTCCTCAACCTCGGCCCGCGTCACCGGCTGGTGATAGGCGATGATGGCCAGCATCTCGAGGGCGGCTCGCGAAAGTTTGCGTTGTTCGCTGGTCTGCTTTTCAAGCAGCCACGATAGATCGTCAGCTGTCCGGAAAGCCCAACCGCCCGCAACGTTGACGAGCGTCACACCGCGGACTGCGTAGGCATGCTGCAAGCGCGCTAGGACGGCGGCAACGTTCGTCCCAATCGGCAACCGTTGCGTCAACGTCGCTTCGCTGACCGGCGCGCCAGCAGCAAAGATGATCGCCTCAGCGATCCTCTCGGCTTCGTGGTCTACCAGAGCAGATTTTTGCGCTTCAAGCGCGGCGAGTGCCGCTTCGGGCACACTGTGTCTGGCCGTAGCTTGAGGCTCAGCCACGTCGGTTGGCGCACCGCCGTCAGGTCTTTGATCGTCAACGCTCACGAGTTTCAGTTTAGGCGGAGCCATTTGAAACCTCGACAGAATTCGTCATCGATGCTGCGATCGTGGGTAATGCAACCCGGCGTCGAATGTGAATGGGCGCAAACGGAGCTTCCTGCTGCAATTCAATCAAGCCATCCCGCGTCATTTCCAGCGTTGCACCAAACGAACTGGCAACCAACGTTCGGGTGTCGGGCAATGACGCGTTCTTGGATGGGTCAGCACCCACCACGCCCTCTCGGCTGATCTCGGGCAAATAGCGCTCAATGAAAAAATCGAGCTGCAGCCACCCAGACGCCGTTTCGCCGACCATTCGCTCAAGCCTGATACGGGCATCTTTAATGGACCAAACGTGACGCGCCTTAACCACATGGCCGACTTTGATCGTGCGGCGCCGGATATCGGCATAGGCGCGGAGAAGATCGAAAATTTCAGCGGTGTGCTGCGTTTCGCGCACCGTGCGAACGGCCTCAGGGTGACCGCGAAAAAAAACATCACGGCCGAGCAGCTTGCGCGTCATCAGCTGGGCCGCAGCTTTGCGCATCGCATCAAGTCGCATCAGCCTGAACGCGAGCCGCTGGGCGACCTCTTCGGCTGAGGCCTCATCGGGTGCCTTAGCCTCCTTTGGCAGCAGCAACCGCGATTTTAGGAAGGCAAGCCACGCCGCCATAACCAAATAGTCGGCGGCGAGTTCGAGTCGTAACTGGCGCGCATCTTCGATGAAGACGAGGTACTGGTCGACGAGATCAGCAATCGAAATTTTTGCAAGGTCGACCTTCTGCATCCGGGCCAGCGCGAGCAGCAGATCGAGCGGCCCCTCAAACCCATCAACGCCGACGGTTAGCGCTTCACTTGGCAGTGCGCAGCCATCGGGACCGGGCGCCTCCCAGGCCTCCACGTCAACCGTTCCAGGGCGCTCGAGGCCACCAATGGGATCGTCAGTAAACATGTCCATCCTGTTGAAAGGCTGTGGACATCGCTACACCGATTCACGCGCGCTTTACAGCCGCGGTGGCCTGATCAGCAGCCTCCAGGACCATCGCCAATTGGGCTTCGGCGGCGCGAACGTCGAAGGGCGACACGGTTTGTGTCACAGCGAACGCGCGTTCGAAACGGGCTGCGGCGTCACCGGTTAATGTCGGCGTGGCGCTGGCGGCCGCTTTCATCTCGGCAAGGTCGCCGTTGCAGTGGAGCACAACATCGCAGCCAGCCGCGATCGAGGCCCGGGCGCGCTCGTCGATCGTGCCAGCCAGCGCCTTCATGCTGAGATCATCGCTCATCAAAAGTCCGCCAAACCCAATCTCGCCGCGGATGATGTCGGCGATAATGCGCGGCGATGTTGTGGCCGGGCCGACAGCATCGATCGCGCCGTAAACAACGTGGGCCGTCATCGCAGCTGGCATGTCGGCTGCCGCTCGGAACGTCGCAAAATCCGTCGCCGTTAGATCAGCGTGCGCCGTGATCACGGTTGGCAAATCGAGGTGGCTGTCTGACATCGCCCGTCCATGGCCGGGGATGTGCTTGATCACGGGGACCACGCCGCCAGCCATATAGCCTTGCGCAACGGCGCGGCCCAACGCGATGACTTGCGCAACCGCCGTGCCGTAGGCGCGATCGCCGATGATGTCGTGAGCGCCCGGAGCTGGCAAATCCAGCACGGGAGCGCAGTTCGTGTTGATGCCCAGCGCGCGAAGATCGTCGGCAACAAGGCGCGCGGTGGCAAAAGCAGCCCGGGTCGCAGCCGCAAGGTCGCCTGCTGCGAGCTGGCCATAGGCAGCGCCCGGCGGCAAAGCGCGACCGAGCGGCGGGCGCAAGCGCTGCACGCGGCCGCCTTCCTGATCGATGAGCACGAGCACGTCCCGGTTGCCGATGGCTTCAAGGGCATCGGAGACAAGGGCGCGGATTTGATCGGGGGCGATGCAGTTGCGAGCAAACAGGATTAGTCCGCACGGCTGGGCGCTCCGCAAAAACCGACGCTCGGCATCCAATAGTGTCGGGCCAGCAAGGCCCGTGATCAGGGCGAGTGCCATGTCGGATACCGCTCGCCGACGATCAAAACGCCGTAACCCAACACGATGCGGTGTAACCTGCAGCCTTCAGCTGGGTGCAAACGCCGTTGGCCGCTTCGCGCGACGCGGGCGGCCCGACGACGAGGCGATGGTAAGTCCCTTTGGCTGGGATTTGCGCTTCGACGACATCAGGCGCTTTACCAGCCAGCACGGCCCCGTATTTTTGCTGCATGTCGGCAAATTGCTGGAGTGCGGTGACCTTGCTCGAACCGGAGGCTGGGACAGACGCTAGAACAGCGACGTAGCCGTTACCGACGGCCGACGCGCCAACGCCAGACGGGGTTCCAACGCCAGACGGGGTACCAACGCCAGACTGGGTACCAACGCCAGACTGGGTACCGACGCCAGCGGGAGCACCAACGCCCGACGGCGCAGCCAAGGCTTTCCGGACGGGCGCGGGCTTGGTTTCAGCAGCCGCCGTGTTTGCGTCGACGGCCGCCGCAGCGAGCCGCGTCGGTTTCACCGGTGCAGCCGCTGGCAGCGGTGTTGCCGCCTGCGGCAGGGCCGCGGTCGTGGCCGGCGCAGGGCCAGCCCGCGGCGGCAGCGGCAGCACGACCATCATACCGGGCATCGGTTGCGCCGTATTCAGCTGTGCTGCGGCGACAGGAGAGACGTCAACTGGTGCTGCAACATTGCTGGCCTCGGCGACCGAGCCATCAAGCTTGATTGTTTGCGTTCGAACGGGCTTTGGACCGGTATCGGACAGATTTTCCATCAAC
Organism: Hyphomicrobiales bacterium; assembly: GCA_038329675.1. Taxonomy (GTDB): domain Bacteria; phylum Pseudomonadota; class Alphaproteobacteria; order Rhizobiales; family Hyphomicrobiaceae; genus JANXVY01. Next base: position 10,910 of record JBBQNE010000074.1, read on the forward strand.
TTGCTATCGGCGCCGCCTATTTTTACGCCGCCCGGATTGGTTGGCCGTTCGCGGCTCGCCTGTTGTGAGTTTTTAACAACAGGCGTCGCGGCCGTCGACTTAGGACTGGCGAACACTGTTTTGTAGGCATACGCGAGGCCGCCGCCGACGCTGATCGCAAGCACGAGCGAGGCCGCAATGAGCATGTAACGCGGACGGCGCGGAGCGTCGTCATCCTCGTCCTCGTCTTCATCAAAGTCATCGTGTGCGGGCTCGATCGCCTGCCCATTGGGTGGCGCGTAAGATTGCGCGAGATCCGGCTCATATCCCTGGTTGTAGGGCGCCGGATATGGAGCGCTTTGTTGAGCCGGACGGGTGGCGGCACGACCGACAGTCGGCGGATCGGCCGACAGCGACGGCTGCCAGGTCTGTGACTGCGTTGGTGGCCCCGTCCGCTGAGTGGCCTCGCCCCGTTGCGTGCCATCTGCGCGGTGCACTACCTCGGGAGCATAGCCACCCGCGCCGTAAGTCTGCCCTACGTTGGGCGAGTTACCTTGCGATTGCGACCACTGATCAAGTGCCGATAGCGGCGAGGCAGCCTGTGGTTGCTGGCGCGGAGCATCGTAGCCAGCAAAACGGGCATCGGCACTACGCTGCTGGCCTGCCGGTGGGCTGGGCTGACCGGGCACATACGCCGGTGGCTGCGACATTTGGCTAGAATAGCCGCCGTTGTTGGCCTGGGCTGGTGGCGCGTAGGCCGCATAGGGGTCGTTGGATGATCCCGTCGGCGCGTAGCCAGCCGGTGTCTCCCGTTGTTGCGGCGGCTGGATGCGGGCGGGCCGACCCGATGTTGCGCCCGATGTCAGACCCGGCTGCGTCGGCTGCGTCGGCTGCGCCGACAACCCGGGCCCGGCAGGGTATCCGCTTTGGGCGGGATAAGTGGGCGCAGACTGCTGGGGATAATTGGATTGACCGGGCGCTGGGTATCCCGGCTGGACCTGCGGTGGATAGGCCGACTGCGGTTGCGGAGGCGGGTATGATGGCTGGGCTGGCGGATAGGCATAGCCGCCCTGGGGCGGATAGCCCGGTTGAGCGGGATAGCCGGTTTGGCCCGGGTAACCGGGCTGAGCAGGGTAGCCGGCCTGGGCAGTGTAGCCGGGCTGGGCAGGGTAGCCGACCTGGGCAGGATAGCCGGGCTGAGCCTGGTAGCCAGATTGTGCAGGGTAACCAGGCTGACCTGGAGGTGCCGTTCGCCCCGGTTGCAAATGTGGCGGGATGGGTTGGCCGTACGCGTCTAACGGTGGTGCATTTGGTCGTGAGCCCGGCGATTGACCGTGCGGCAGCTGCTGCAGTCCAGCGCTGTGTGGAGGCGGTCCGCTCGGAGGCCCGTTCGATCGCGACATTCAGTTCACCCAACCTTTCGCTGGCGGACGGGGTCTGGAGACGGGGTCTGGAAGACGGGCGCTAAACGATCAAGGCCTTATCCCCCGGACTTCACGTAGTTGGTCTTCACTCCGTTCGAAGCTTAGCGCACCCTAGAAGCCGTCTGCGCCAAAGCCCGCTAACCCGTCACCACATCGACTTCCAACACGATTCGGGGCCGTTCGCTGCGTCTGCACCCAAAATCCACACCGTCGCATGCCACCCGATATGCTGCCCAACGATCAGCCGCTGCAAACAACATCCGCCACTTCAGCTTCATATCACTGTGTCCGTTGCGTCGGCGCGTTCATCGCATGAGCCCGTCCTCTACGTCACCGCCATCATTACGTCAGCGCATAGCGTCTGGAGCACTGACGCCCAAGATGCCAAGCCCCGATTTAATAACGGTCTGAACGGCCTTGACGAGATGAAGACGTGCCGCTGTGACCCCGCGATCGCTAGTGATGAAGCGCAAATGTGGCGAATCGTTGCCACGGTTCCACTGTCCATGCAGGGCAGAGGCGAGTTCGTAGAGGTAAAACGCCAAGCGATGGGGCTCTTTTGCGCGCGCCGCACCGTCGATCACGCGGGGGAAATCAGCGAGCTTTTTGATCAACGATAATTCGCCCGGATCGGTCAGCAGCCCCGTGTCGGCGTTGCGAACCTCGGCGCTATCGACCGTCAGCCCGGTGAACGCTTCAACGGCATTTCGTTGGATCGAGACGATGCGTGCATGCGCGTATTGAACGTAGAAAACCGGATTGTCTTTCGACTGGTCGGTGACCTTCGCAAAATCGAAATCGAGAACCGTCTCAGGGGTGCGGTACACCATCATGAAGCGGACGGGATCAGAGCCAACCCGCTCGACGACTTCGCGCAAGGTGATGAAATTTCCCGACCGCTTGCTCATTTTGACGGGCTCGCCATTATCCATGAGCTTGACCATCTCGCCGACTTTGACGTCGAGGGCACGGTCGCCCTGTGACAGCGCCGTCACCGCCGCCTGCATCCGTTTGATGTAGCCCTTATGGTCAGCGCCCCAGACGTCGATCAGCTGGGAAAAACCGCGGTCGATCTTGGTCTTGTGATAGGCCATGTCGGCGGCAAAATAGGTATAGGCGCCATCGGACTTTTGCAGCGCGCGATCGACGTCGTCGCCAAATTGGGTCGCCTTGAACAGCGTTTGGCTACGGTCTTCCCAATCGTCGGTTTTCTCGCCCTTTGGCGGCGGCAAACGGCCTTCATAGATAAGCCCGCGGTCGGCCAAAAATGCGATTGTTTCAGCGATCCGATCGCGGCCCTCGGCCGTGAGCGAGGCTTCCGAGAAAAACACGTCGTGTTTGATGCCAAGGAGCGCCAGGTCAGCGCGGATCTCGGCCAGCATCGCTGTCATGGCCTCCGCTTTGACGATCGGCAACCAGTAAGCTTCGGGCTGTTCGCGCAGCGAGGTACCGTGACGATCGGCTAGCGCCTGACCGACGGGGATCAGATACTCCCCGGGATAGAGCCCGGCCGGGATATCCCCGATCGTCTCGCCAAGCGCCTCGCGGTAGCGAACAAACGCCGAGCGGGCGAGCGTGTCGACCTGGCCACCCGCATCGTTGATGTAATACTCGCGGGTGACGTCGTAGCCAGCAAACGAAAGCAAACTGGCGAGCGCATCGCCAAATACCGCGCCGCGGCAATGGCCAACATGCATGGGGCCCGTCGGGTTGGCTGAAACAAATTCGACGTTGATGGGCTCGCCCGCACTCACGAGGCCGCGGCCAAAGTCGGAACCGCTGCCCACGACTTCGGCAACGACACCCTGCCAATAGGCGGGTTTAAGCGTCAGATTGATGAAGCCTGGACCGGCGACGTCGACGCGAATAAAATCTGGGTCATCGCGGAGTTTGGACGCCAGCAGCTCGGCAATGTCGCGCGGTTTGAGACCCGCGCGCTTGGTCAACACCAATGCGGCATTGGTCGCAAAATCACCATGCGTCAGGTCTCGCGGGCTATCGGCCTCGACCCCGTCGAGGGCCAGATCGCAAGGTAGTGCGCCAGCTGATTTTAGCGCACCGAGGGCTGCGAGGATCCGTCCTCGCACATCGTCAATAACTATCATGTCGCCCGTATTCCTGCCGCGTCCAAGCCACAACTGCGCCGCGCGACGTTAGCCAAAGCCAACCGCGGTCCGCTTACGTCGCTGTTGCTAAGCGTCAATAACGGCCACTGCAAGCGAGTGACGACCATCGAACTGGCAGGAAACCAACACGTGCAGCAAACCTCTGCGACCGCGTTTGCTACTTAGGACTAAAAACTACCACAGTGGCGGTTCCCTGCTGGCCAACCTCGACGCGAACGCCCATACCGGTAGCCATCGCCTTCAAGTTTTCGACGTGTGGCGCCAGCTTTACGTCGGTCTTTGCGTCGGACAGTGTCACCGACAACCCGAGATCGCGAACCATTTCGTCAAGTAACTTTGACACCCTGTGAATGTAGAAAACCGACCCCATGAACCCCTCATCGAATTTTAGCGCTTGGGCGCTATGTGCCCTGCAGCTGTCAGTTAAGCCGAAGATAAGAACGCCACGCTAACGTACTGGGTCAACAACGTCGTTTCCGGATTGGCACGGTGCTTGTTAAGTAACAGCTAAGCCGACCCATAATGGTCGCAACAACGCAACACACGTGCTATTGCATCCAAACAGACTCAGGGGCCTCACATGAACTTGTCTCGTATCATCTACTACAGCGAACGCAATGCATCCGTGGCGCTTGACGTTCGTCAGCTGCTCGCCACGTGCCACAAGAACAACGCCCGCGACGGTCTCACGGGCTTCTTGCATTACAACGGTTTTTATTTCTTGCAGGTCATCGAAGGCGGTCGGGCGCAACTTAGCTCGACCTACCATCGCATCGCATCCGACGCCCGCCACGCAAACATCGTGTTGGTGAGCTGCCTCGACGTGCGCGAGCGGCTGTTCCCAACATGGTCGATGGGATTGCACGAGGGCATGAACGACCGCACGAAGGAAATCTTCATGCGCTACTTCGCGTCCAGCAAGGTCGACCCGGAAACGATCAACGCCGACAGCTTGCTCGACGTGCTGCAGGACATCGCGTCGGAAGTTTGAGCGATTTGCTAATAGCGCGATCAGGCTTCGGAGCCTGTGATGCTGGCCGGTACGCCGCGACAATAAAAGGCCCCGCGCTTTAGAGGCGTTCGGGGCCTTTTCTGTGAGTTAGTACCGGCACCACACCGGCGTTACAGCGCGAACCCTAGGTCACGACC
>JBBQNE010000075.1:0-15120 GCA_038329675.1 Hyphomicrobiales bacterium
TGGCCCACAAAGCGCACGAGGTTGGCGAGTGCCGAACCACCGCCAACGCTCGCTGGAAGAACAAGCAGGCTTGCGACGATCAGAAATGGTATTGTTTTGGAGGTGGCCCAGAGCCGCCGCGTGCCAATCAGCACGTAGAAGGCACCAAGCAGTGCGGCTGCCTGGGCGTAGTTGCCCTGTTTGAAGTAGCTCTCCAGATGAAAGCCGATCGTCGGCAGGCCGACGAAGCCGAGCACCAACGTAGACCTCAGCCCGCACTCCAGTCGATAAAGCGTATAGGTCTTAAACTTTTCCGCCAACTCCGGCAGCCGCGCGTAGGCGAAAGCGGATATTGTAGACGTCCCCACTGGCAAAACGCGCTCGGCGGAGAGATCGGCTTCCTCGATCATTTCGGCAAAGACCTTGGCGAAGATCCCCGCGTAGGGCAGCGCGATGGCCAGAATGCCGGTGGTGGCGCTGAGCCCGAAAATCTGGATCAACAAAAGTGCCCAGAACAATTCATGGATCGAACGGATGGTCGTGGCGAACCAGCGCACGGCGCGCAGATGTGGGTAGGCGATAGCCAGACAGAAACCACTGGCGGCGCCGAGCCCGACACCAAGAACAGCGAATGCAACGGTCCAGATGACGCTCCAGACGTCGATCGCGCCAAGGTCTGGATGGAAGATGCCGGACAGTAGCCGGAGCATTTCCCGCCAGGGATTGAGGGCTGTGATGGCGATGTCAGCTACGGTCCAGCACGCAATTGCACTCAGCAGGAACAAGCCGCTGACCCGGGTATAGGTGAGTTGCCTCACGCGATGGCTCCGAACCGGCCCAATAGTTCAGCCGTCGTGAGGTCGCGCGCACGCGCATCGATGATCTTGCGCCCGGCCTCCAAAACCACAATGCGATCAAAGCATTCAAGGGCAAGGCCGACATCGTGAATGGCGGCAACCACGGTCTCGTGGTGACGGTTTATGAGGGCCAATACAGCGGCGCCCTGGACACGATCCAGCGCTGATACCGGCTCGTCGGCGAGCAGGATTTGACGGCCGTTGTAGAGGGCGCGGGCGACTGAGGTGCGCTGTTGCTGGCCGCCCGATAACGCGCCGGCGCTGGCGAATATTTTGTCGCTAAGCCCAACTTGATCCAGAATGCCCTTGATTTCTTGAACATCGGCGCGCCGCGGGAACAGTAGCGTTCTGAGGTTCGTCACCGTTGCATGTTGGTCGAGCCGGCCCATGTAGACGTTGTGGAACACTGACAAAGGCCGCACCAACGCGGCGGCCTGCGGCACAAGCGCGACGGCTTCGGGGCGTTGCGCATGCAGCAGGCCCAGCAGCGTCGACTTTCCTGCGCCGCTGCGGCCCATCACGGCCACTTTGTCGCCAGCACGTAGATCGAGATCGATTTCCAGTAAAACTGGGCGCCCGCCATAGCCGGCGGAGGCCTGCTTCAAAGACAGAGCGATGTCGCGTTCAGACGCCATGATGCGGTTCAGCCAGACGCCTGCGTTATACGATGATCAGTTGAACAGTCCCACGAGCCGGGCAACGTCTTCAATCACCTTGTAGTCTTCGTTTTTCGCCGGGATAAATTTGCTACGCGCAAAAACTGCCAGCAACGCGGGATCGCTGATGCTGAGAATGGTGTCTTGAATCATTTGCGTAAAGCCCGCGCCATAGACCTTATCGAGGTCGCCACGCGCGACCCAGTGGTAGTTCGGAAAGGGCGGGCTTTCCCAGATGACCGACACCTGCTTAGGATCGACCGTGCCGGCTTTGACTTCCGTCTTCCACACGATGCTGTCCAATATCCCGACTTCGAAGGCGCCTGACTGGACGAGTTGGACAGTCCGGCTGTGATCGCCTGAAAAGCCGACGCGGTTGAAGATCTCGTCTGGTCCCTTGCCCGGGAACGCCAGGCGCAAGAAATGCTCTGGAAATACGCGACCCGACGTGGACGCGCGGGCGCCAAAGGTAAAGGTCTTCCCGGCAATCCCTTGGGGAAGTTCTTTTGAAGGCTGCAGCCCGGTGGCCGCATTGGCGATCATAACGCTTGTGAAGGCCGCATCTTCGGCGCCTTGCGCTAATGTGCGCGAATCCGGCACTGCGCGCACGGCCTGCACACCAGTGAAGCCACCGAACCAGGCAAACTGCACCTGATTGTTGGTAAAGGCCGTCACGGCTGCCGGATAACTCTTCACTGGCAGATATTTCACTGGAACGCCCAGCTTGGCCTCGAAATACTTAGCGTAGGCGCTGAAGCGTTCGATGAGACGCGTCTCGTCCTGATCGGGAATGGCAGTGAAGACAAGCGGCGGCTTTTGCGCGAGCGCTGGCTGGCTTAAGAAGCTTGTTGCGCCCAAAGCCGACATCCCGCCGACAACGGTGCGCCTTGAAATAGTCATGTGCGGTTTTTCCCCTCAGACATGGTCGCAGATTAGACGGCTGAAGTCACAGATTTTAGACTGACATTCCGTCGATGATCGTAGCGTCACATCTGGCTTTCCGCTCATCACAGCTACGTTACGGGCGTTCACGCAACGCGCGAGATGCCGACGAACGCCGTGCCTTTTAGGGCAATGGGACCGGTGCCCTGGCGGGCTTCCAGACGTTCGACGAACCTAGACAGAACGACCGGTGCTTGGCTGCCGAGGTCACGCAGCGTGGCGGCCATTCCGGGCGCAAACGCCATGTGCTCAGCCAACCACCGTGCCGACGGCGCGGATATTTCAGCAACGTGCTTTTCGATATGCAAGTCGTGCAGCCCCGCTGCGGCGTGGAGAGCGTGGAAATCAGCGCGCTCGCGGAACCGGAGCTGGGCCGGCAGCGGGGCGGGCGGTTGATCGGGTTTCAGCTCGGTGATCGCTGCACGAAGCTCGACAGCGAGTTCGAAATTCTGGGGTTCGGTCCAGGTTACGACGGCGATACTGCCGCCTGGCCTGACGACACGACGCATTTCAGCAAGACCGCTCACGGCGTCCAGGAACAGTATGACACCAAACAAGGAAATGGCTGCGTCAAAGCTGTTGTCGGGGAAAGACAGGGCGTGTCCGTCCATCACAGCGGCCTGAATTCTGCCAGCTACGCCCATCTCCTGGGCGCGGGCGTGCACACGGGCAACCATCGCGCGTGAGGCGTCCACTGCATCGACGCTGACGCCAGACGCTGCCATCATTAGGGCGGCCCCGCCGCTCCCGCAGCCGACGTCCAGACAGCGCGCGCCGGGTTGCAACCCGAGCGACGCAAAGGCGGCTGTTGCAAAACTCAAGCTGAACGGCTCAAACACCTGCTCGTACACCAAGACGTGATCGTCCCAACGCGCTGAGTCCTGGTCGGGTTGGATGTTGGCGGTTACCAAGGTGGCTCACGTGTGTTGTTCCGGCGTGCCGGGGTCAGCTATCAAATTCTTCGAAAAGATTGAACAGAGAAAGTTGAGCACATAGGATGATGTCCTCCGCGGCCGCCGCAGCGCAGAATACCGCACACGACGCCGCCATGCTTCCGCCCGCACAATTCGCACTTGGCCTCGGCCTGACAAATGAATGCAATCTGTCGTGTGCGTTCTGCTATCGCGATCCGAGCCGGGTCGATCGGCTGTCTCTCGATCAAGTCCGGTCGGTTATGGAGCGCATTGCGGTGCGATCCGTCAATCTCGGCACGGGCGAAAATGGCATGCATCCCGAGTTCCACGCATTGGTCGACTATCTCAGACAGCAGCCGATCAAGCTGACCATGACTTCTAACGGCTATTCGGTCAAAGCCTTGCCGGATGCGGGTCTGGCGTCCTTTAAAGACATCGAGTTATCGCTCGACTATCCAACGAAGGCCGAGCAGGACGGTCAGCGCGGCGAAGGCAACTGGGATCTGCTGCACGAGCAGGCGGCGCGCTGTAATCGCCTAGGCGTACCAGTGACGTTCATCGCCGTCATGATGCAATCGAACTATGACCGGCTCGCGGATATTGCGACTATCGCCAAAGGCTTCGGCGCAGCACTCCGCATCAACGTGTATCAATCCGTACGCTCGGACAAATACGCACTCACCTTTGACCAGTATTGGGACGGGTTCGAGGCCTTGTTTGCAAAGACGGACGTGATTGCAATCGGTGAGCCCCTCGTGCGAGCCATGGCCGGGCTGCCGCCCCGCACTGGTGGCTGTGGCGTGGGCACCGTGCGTGTGACACCGCGCGCGACTGTGCAGCCTTGTGTTTACTGGCCCGGAACTGGCGCGCCGCTCGAAGTCTTGCTGCAAGCTGGCCCCGATGTTGTTCAAACGGAAGCGTTCGTGGATGCGCGCTCGGTGCCGCAGGCGTGCCGTGGTTGTGACTATCTAGCAGCCTGCCGGGGTGGTTGCAGCGGGCGGCGCCGGCTGATGGGCGCGCTGGCGGAACCCGACCCGTACTGCCCGGTCATCCAGGGCAAGCCGCGCAAGCTGGCCATCCAAATGGCTCCAACCCGCGAGATGCCGAAGCTTGAAAGCGCCTGCACGACCATCGTCACGGCGCGCTGAACCCATGACGGTGTCGCAATTGCCGCCGATCTTGATCGGCAAGACCGCCGGCGAACCTTCCGTGTTCACCGCAGACAATCTTCTGCGCGAGGCGCGGCGGCAAAAGCAACTGCCCATCGCGCGCGTACCTGCCGTGTGCGTGCTCGACCCGGATGGCGATATCGTCCGGCACGTGGTGGCGAACGCGCAGGCCGCGCGCGATGCGGGTTGGGCCTGCTATCATACAGACCTTTGGCGTGCGACTGTCGGCGGGCTGGAGTTCGGCATCATCGGCTGTGCGGTCGGGGCATCGTTTGCTGTGTTGCTGGCTGAGCAGTTGTTTTCAAGTGGGTGCGGTCTGCTGATCAGTATCACTTCAGCGGGCCGGCTGGTCGAACTTCGCCCGCCGCCCTATTTCGTGCTCATTGATCGGGCGCTGCGCGACGAAGGCACCAGCTATCACTATCAGCCGCCGTCCGAATTCAGCACGGCAGATGCAGCCCTGATCGAACTGGCAGCGGCAGCCTTGAAGCCGCTTGACGTCAACGTAGAGCGGGGCGGCAGCTGGACAACGGACGCACCCTACCGTGAGACAGCGACGCAGATCGCCGCCATGACCACCAAAGGCCTTCTCGCCGTCGAGATGGAGGCAGCTGCCCTCTATGCGTTTGCGGCAGCGCGGCAAAAACCGGTCATTTGTTTCGCGCAAGTCACCAATCAGATGGCGCAGATCGATGGTGATTTTGAAAAGGGCGCGGCGAGTGGCGTCACGGCATCGCTGGATGTCGTCTTAGCTGTCGGCAAAGCGTGGTCGGTAGGGTCTGTCCAACGTTGATGGATCAGGGCCTGTTCACCTTAAGCGGATGCGTATCCTGAGTTGATGAGGTAGTTGGCGCACTCGGCTATTGGGAAGCAGGTTAGGGCTGCGGTAATCACCTCGCCGGCGGCACGGCAAGTTCGTGCGCGGGCCGTTCTGATCAACGTTTTGCGTTTCGAAAAGACCCGCGCGATTGGATTGAAGTCGGAGGAATAGGCTAGCAGGAACAGCCTGCGTTCGCCGACCGAGCGTATTGAGTCGTGGACGGCTTTGCTCTTGTGAGAGCCGAGATTGTCCAGCACGACGATGTCACCTGGCTTCAGCGTTGGCAGCAGTATTTGTTCGACGTAGGCGCGGAAGCTTGCGCCGTTTATTGGGCCATCAAACAGGCAAGGCGCGGTGATGCAATCGCTGCGCAGGGCTGCGACGAACGTCAGTGTCTTCTACCGGTCGTGGGGAACTTGAGCGCGCAGCCACGGCCCGCAACGGCTTTTCGGTATCTGCGGCAAAGGCCGGATCGCGGTGGGGTATGACGCCGATTTCACGATCGTCGACTTGAAGCGCCGCGAGACCATCACTAACGCCCAGCAGGCGAGCCGCTGTGGCTGGACACCCTATGACGGGGTGACCGTCACCGGCTGGCCCGTTGGTACGATCGTGCGCGGTAACATCGTCATGTGGCAGGGCGACGTGACGGCGTCCGACAACTCGTCCGCCATGTCGCAAGCTATCGGGCGGCCCGTCCGGTTCGTTTGACGGGAACCGTCCGCTTTGTTGAGTTCGTCAACAGAAGCGACGCCGCGCTAACGCCCCGAAGGAAAGGCTACCGTTTCCGATAGCCTTTCGCGCTTCAGAGCCACGTAACCTCGCAGCACAAGGCTTAAGCGCCAACCGCGTCGGCCTTGCACTTCTTCGTGTAGCTATCCTTTGCTGCCCCTGCGAGCTTCTTGTCATCGGCAGACTTGGTGCACGCTGTTGCGGCATCGGTCTCGCACTTCGTCAAGAAACTGGTTTTGGCGGCACCAGCGAGCTTCTTTTCGCCAGCCATCGCCATGCACGACGCGGCAGGTTTAATGGCTGGAGCGGCGGCAGCAGCAGGAGCAGCAGGTTTAGCGGCTGGGGCTGCGGCCGCTGGCGGAGCAACGGGCTTGGCGGCTGGCGCAGCGGGTGCCGGCGATGGCTGTTGAGCGAGGGCAGTGGTGGCAAAAACCGCTGTTGCGGCAAGGACGAGTAAGCTTCGCATGTGGTGTCTCCGGGTGCGGGTTCGTTAGGCGCTTCCACCGGAATTATAAAGCAAACACCGATCCGGCGTGACCGCGCTGGGCCTGAAATGTGGTGGCACAAACGCCTTTCTGATGCCGCATCAGCAATATCATCCGTTGACGGCGGTACGTGGGTTTGCCAACCCCACGCTGCCATGTTGGCGCTGACCGGCGTCGACCATCAAACAAGGTGCAACAAGACGTGGCCGAATGTTCAGTCTACACTCACGATCGACGCAATGGGACGACGATAACAGTTAAGGAACGCGACCATGAGCATTTTCGGACAGATCGCTTCGGCGATTTTTGGTAGTGCCGCCCACGCCGAAACTGCCCCGCCAGCCCGACCCGGTGCGCCGATGGCATCGCCGAGTGAGGGCGCAACTCCGATCGTCACCGCGGCCAACGACACGACCCCACCTAGCCCCGCTGCGGCGCCCGCGCCCAATATCGTCGCCAAGACGCCAGTCGACGTGATGGCCGTCCTCGACAAGCTCGACGACCAGACGGACGAAAAACTCGATTGGTCGAAATCAATCGTCGACCTGCTCAAGTTGCTCAAGTTAGAATCAAGCCTCACGGCCCGCAAGCAACTTGCCGAAGAGCTTGGCTTTACCGGCAGCACGAAAGACTCAGCGGCGATGAACGTCTGGCTGCATAAGGCGGTTATGGCCAAGCTCGCCGAGAACGGCGGCATCGTGCCAGACGAGCTCAAGGGTTGACGAGCTCAAGGGTTGACGAGCTCAGAGATTAACGGGCTGACGAGCTGAAGGGCCTAAGCGGCTGATCACAACATCGGCGTGGCGAGCGGCACCGCCGCCATGCTCCCGGCGATCGTAGACCAAAGCGGTCAGGCCAAGCCAAGCTGATACATTTTTGATGATGGTCGGAGCGGGGAGATTCGAACTCCCGACCCCTTGCTCCCGAAGCAAGTGCGCTACCAGGCTGCGCTACGCTCCGCCCGACCGTCATATCAGCGGATCTATGCCGAAGCGCGCTTTATAGGCACGCCGCTGCCTCGCCGCAACATCCTTATCCGTGGTGCGTTTTCGCTCGGCTTGTGGTCGGCGCAGCCGATAGGAGCCTCGTGCTCGCCCCGCCCGCCGACGCACCCGCGCCTCGATGGCTGGACATCGCGGCTGCGAGGCCTCACATCAAGAGTGATGGTCAAATCTCAGACCGCCCCACATAAATTTCCCGGAGTGCCCCCTTGTCCGCCACGACCGTGCCCGTCTCGAAGCCTGCCGTCCTCGATAAGTTGCGCCGTGTCAAAGGGCCGGACCTCGAAGGCAATATCGTTGATCTTGGACTTGTGTCGGAGGTCTTGATCAAGGAGCAGCGGGTTTATTTTTCGATCACGGTGCCAGCTGCCCGCGCGCGCGACCTCGAACCCTTGCGCCAAGCGGCCGAGAAACTTGTTGGCGAGCTTGACGGGGTAACGGGCGTTACGTGCGTGCTGACGGCAGATGCCCATGGTGCGGCAGGCAGCGCCTCCGCTCCTCAGGCCGGCAACACGACATCTGGCAACGTCGCCAGTATCGGCGAACACGCGCGGGTGAAAGAGGCCCGCGAAAAGAACGCCCGAGAAAAAGATGATCGAGGCGCGACAACGAAGGCTCCAACGGTTGCGACCGGCGCACGATCAAACGCCGTGCCGGGCGTTCGCCATCTCGTGGCCGTTGCATCGGGCAAGGGCGGCGTTGGAAAGTCGACGACGGCTGTCAACCTTGCGCTTGGTCTCAAAGCTTTGGGGCTGAAAGTCGGCATTCTTGACGCCGACGTTTATGGCCCCTCGCAACCTCGTTTACTTGGCCTATCGGGTAAACCCGAAGTGGTCGGCGGCAAGACGCTGAGGCCGATGCGTGGCTACGGCATCAAGGTCATGTCGATGGGTTTCATGGTCGATGAAGCGACCCCCATCGTGTGGCGCGGCCCGATGATTGTGCAGGCGCTGAACCAGATGTTGCGCGATGTCGCCTGGGACGAAGACGACGGCGGCCTTGATGTGCTGGTGATCGATATGCCGCCCGGCACTGGCGACGTGCAATTGACGATGGCCCAACAGGTACCGCTGTCGGGCGCGGTGATCGTCTCAACCCCACAAGACTTGGCGCTGATCGACGCGCGCAAGGGGCTCAACATGTTCCGTCAAGTCCAGGTGCCGGTGCTCGGCATTGTTGAAAACATGAGCTATTTCAGCTGCCCTAAGTGCGGCGAGCGCAGTGACATTTTCGGCCACGGTGGGGCAGAGGCCGAAGCGCGCAGTCTTGGCGTGCCGTTCTTGGGCGGCATTCCGCTATCGATCGAGGTCCGCATACGATCAGATAGCGGCGAACCCATCACGGCTACGATGCCAGATAGCCACCACGCGGAAATTTATCGCGACATCGCAGCCAAGGTTTGGTCAAGCATCACCACCGGCACGGGCAAAGCGGTGGCGCCACCAAAGCTCACGGTCAATGCCACCGACGATGCCCTGATTGTCGAATATCCTGGCGGGGAAACCTACACGTTGTCGGCTGAATACCTGCGCGTGATGAGCCCGTCCGCCGAAGTGCAAGGCCACTCGCCCGAACAGCGCGTGACGGTGCCAAAAAAGCGCGCCGTCAAAATCCGCGACCTCCGCCCCGTGGGCAACTATGCGGTGCGGATCGGCTTCGACGACGGCCACGATACCGGGCTTTACGCGTGGGGCTATCTGGCCCAACTCGGCCGGGACTATGAGACGCGCTGGGCGGGTTATCTTGCGGAACTCGCCGCTAAAGGCCTCAGCCGTGGCTGAGCTGCCGACAGGCGGCATGGCCAACACAATTAGCATCGAGCGCGTACTGGCACCCAATGCCGGTCGGTTCACCGGTGAGGGCACCAACACTTGGCTTGTTGGCGATCGCGCGCTTGCCATTATAGACCCGGGCCCGGCCGATCCGCGCCACCTCGCCGCGATCATCGCGGCTGCTGCGAAGCGTCCTGTGACGCACATTTTGCTGACGCACGCCCACCGCGACCATAGCGACGGTATTACGGCCTTGAAGCGCGAGACCGGTGCGGTCGTCCGCGCCATGCCGCGTGACCCGCCCAACCATCATAGATCTGATGACCAAACGCCGTCGCCATCGGGCGCGGACTTTATCGCTTGGGACGTGCCGATCGACCTCGCGCTGGCGCACGGCGACACGTTCAACGCTGGCGATGCTGCCTTCGTTGCCGTTCACACCCCAGGCCACGCGCCAGATCATCTTTGTTTTGCGCTCAGCGGCTCGGGGGTGCTGTTTTCCGGCGACCACGTGATGGGTTGGAGCACGTCGGTCATTGCCCCGCCTGAAGGCCACATGGGGCGTTACTTGGACAGCCTTGAAGCCGTGCTGGCGCGGCCTGAGGTCCGCTATCTGCCGGGGCACGGCGGGGAGATTGCCGATGGACGACGAACGGCCAAAACCTATCTGATCCACCGGCAGATGCGCGAGCGGGCCGTGATTGAAGCGCTCCGGTCAGGCGCGCGGACCCCCAACGCGATCGCTGCCATCGTTTATGCGGGGCTTGACCCGGCTATCTGGCCAGCGGCTGTGCTTTCGGTCCAGGCTCACGTTGAACTCCTGGTCGAGAAGGGTCTTGTGATTTCTTCTGGGCCCGTGACTTCTGAACGGCCTCTAGCGCTTTCTTCGTGATCAGCCGTCGTCGCAAAACGCGTTCGCCCGCCGCCGTTGGAACCGTTGCTTCAAGCCGCGCCACGATTTCGCGCATCAAGCGCCGCATCCGCTCTGCGTTTCGGCCAAGATCGTGGGATCCAAACCGCGAGGCTGACCGCAAATCAATTCGTGAGCGCGCCGCATCGCCATCAACGCGGATAGCAACGTCATCGTAGAACCCGAAAATTAAAGTGCGGTCGACGGCTTCGATCACGCCTGCCCGCCCGGGTCGACCTTCGGGCGCTTTCTCGCTGACGATCGTCATCTTCTGACGGGCAAGCGCATCGCGCACGATCTCAAAAGCTTCCTCGGCTGGCCGCTGGATGAGCATCGGTTTAAGATCGGGATAGCTCTCCGCCTGGAGCTTGGCAAAGCGCGGCTCATAGTCTGCCCCGTTCAGTCCAGGTCCGCGCTCCTTGGCAAGTTCGGTGAAGCGCGGCGGCGCGTTAGCGTCGGTTGTCACGTCGTTGAGCCAAGGCAACGTTCGAAACGTCGACAGGAATGCCACTGGCCAGCAAATCAGGCCGCCAGCGACGATCAGCCCGAACGCGACCCTGCCTGCGCCGGTACGGCCCTGGCGCCAGATCACGATCCCTGAGATCAGCGCCAACACGAACGTCACAAGCGCCGTCATAATCGAGACAATGATAAGGTTGAACGCGGTCAACGTCGGCATGTTGCCGAACCGGTGCGCGGCGAGCGCAACGGCGGTCAACGACAGCGCAAAAAGCGCGCTGCGAGTCGTCCAGCGGGCGATATCGGGTGTCGACTTCAGCCTCATCGTCGCGGGTGGGTCTCACGGTTTAAGTGTCGTGTTGGCGGCCAGATAACATGATTTTGCGCACACCACGTCATGATCACGGATTAAGGCGAGCCGTCGTCCACGCCTGTGCCTCAACTCTCCCCGTGCGCGAAAACACCATGCGATCATGCAGACGGTAGCGTCGCTCGCACCAGAACTCGATCTCAGCGGGCGATAAGCGGAAGCCAGTCCAATGCGGCGGGCGCGGAATATCGCTGGGGTATAGGGTATCGATCCGGGCGATCTCAGCTTCAAGTGCGGCGCGACTATCCAACGGACGCGACTGTTGCGAGGCCCACGCGCCGATCCGGCTGCCGCGGGCACGGGTTGCGAAGTACGCATCGGCTTCCGCATCGGGCACCGGTGCGACGCTGCCTCGGATGCGAATTTGCCGCCGCAAACTTTTCCAGTGAAAATTGAGTGCGGCCTTCCCGCCCGTCAGGAGTTCGCGGCCCTTGGCGCTTTCAGTGTTTGTGTAGAACACAAACCCTCGCCGTGGACCGATGGGGCCATCGACGCCGCTTCCACTAAAGCCTCGCCCACTAAAGCTCGGGCCGTCGACGCCCTTGAGCAAAACTACCCGCACGTTCGGCATCCCCGACGGATCGACCGTCGCTAAAGCCACCGCATTCGGGTCGTTGATCTCGGTGGCAGTTGCTTGGCTGAACCACGCATCAAACAACGCGAACGGGTCGGTCTCGCCAAAAAAATCAGGCGTGGGATAATCGGCGATCTGTTGATCTTGTGCAGGTGCAAGCTCCGACACGGTCATGTCCTTTTCGTTCGCTATTTGATCTGTGTGTCTGTTTCCCGGCAACGCAGCTATTTACTCGGCTTTAACCCTGATCCGTCACGCTGCCCGTGCGGCCTGTGTTCGGGTCGGCGTTTGTCGGTGTGTTTTTCGAGTATGTCCTGATGCGTGACCCGTCACTGTTTCCCGTCGTTGCGACGACGTTGACCGCCTTTGCGTTTGCTGCCGTGGCGGTGCTGCTGCCTGATTTCGCGTTGGCTGCCGATCGGCCGTCGCAATCGCGAGACCCGGCTGCGAAAGCGCCGTCAAAAGCTGCTCAGCCGTCGTCGGCGTCACCCTACCGCGAGTTGACCAATAGAGACTTTGCGACGGTCAAGCCAAACGTCGCACCGAACGGGCGAGCGACGACGCCACATTTAGCCCCGCCCCCCGGCCCCCTGGCAACTCCAAGCAGCAGCGCCCTGCCGGCCCGCCGCACAGCGCTCGATGAGACCGACCAGTTTGCCGCGCTGGAAAGCGTACAATTTGCGCTGAGCGAAGTTGGCGACGGCGCGAGTTACGTTTGGCACCGCCACAATGGTCGGCTGTCGGGCGTCGTCCAACCGCAGTCGTCGTTCAAAACATCAACGGGTGAAATCTGCCGCGTTGTCATGGTTACCTTGGCAGCTGGCACACGGTCGAAGACGGCCGAAGGGGTTGCCTGCCGCTTGCCAAGCGGGCAATGGCGGCTCGAAGGCTAAGTTTGCGCCCAGATCGAGGCCGCCGATTTTTCGCCCATCGGTCGTCCTGTAGACCGGTTTCCCGCAATGTGTAGAGTGCGCGCCGTTCAGACGCCGCTGGAGCAGACCCACTCGCGGTCGGCCCCCAACCTAGGCTAAGCATCTCCCCAAGAGATACCTGCGGCTCAGCTGGCTGATTTGGCCGCGGTGGTCGCTGTAGGAGACGGATTACGATGAATATGGCGGACGGTTCGGGCCTCGCGACAGGCGCGCCAACAACGGACACAACTGGTGCCTTGACGACCGGCACATTGATGTCGGGCAAGCGAGGCTTGATCCTGGGCGTCGCCAACAATCGGTCGATTGCCTGGGGCATCGCCAAGGCCTGCCGGATGCAAGGTGCCGAGATTGCGCTGACTTACCAGGGCGATGCGCTAAAAAAGCGCGTAGTTCCGTTGGCCGAAGAACTCGGGTCCGACATCGTCTTGCCGTGCGACGTGACGGACACCGCTTCGATGGATGCTGTGTTCGACGAAATCGCTGCCAAATGGGGCCGCCTCGACTTTCTCGTCCACGCGATCGCGTATGCCGACAAGGCCGAACTCGACGGCCGATACGTTGACACGAGCGAAAAAAACTTCACCCAATCGCTGCTGATCTCTTGCTACTCGTTCACGGCCTTGGCGCAGCGCGCTGAAAAGCTGATGCCGCACGGCGGCTCGCTTTTGACGCTGACGTACTATGGCGCTGAGAAAGTCATGCCCCATTATAACGTCATGGGCGTTGCTAAGGCCGCGCTGGAAGCCTCCGTCCGCTATCTTGCTGCTGACCTCGGCAAGGGCAACATTCGCGTCAATGCCATTTCGGCGGGCCCAATCAAAACGTTGGCTGCGTCGGGCATCTCAGACTTCCGCTACATCTTGCGCTGGAACGAATACAATTCGCCATTACGCCGGACCGTTACGATCGAAGATGTCGGAGGCGCTGGGCTATATTTGCTGTCGGACTTGTCGCGCGGCGTCACCGGCGAGGTCCACCACGTCGACAGCGGTTACCACGTGCAGGGCATGAAGAACGAAGACGCGCCCGATATCAATGTCGTCAGGTCTGAGGGCTGAGACCTGCCGGCGCGACGCCTGAACCGTGGTTGTCGCCGTGAAATGTGCCGCAGATCGGCCACCCGCCGTTCGGGCTAACGGTTGCATCAGGCAATGATGATTGTGGGCAAACCCAAGAGCGGGGCGGAATGCGGCCGGGCGTGACACTTTATTTCATCCGCCACGGCGAAACGGACTGGAACGCGGAGCAGCGCTACCAGGGCCAGCACGATATTCCGCTCAACGATCGGGGACGTGGGCAAGCCAAGCGCAACGGCGAAGCACTCAAGGCTACTCTTGCGGGACGCGACCTTACGACGCTTGAGTTTGTCGCAAGCCCGCTCCAGCGCACGCGGGAGACGATGGCGATCATTCGTGCGGCGCTGGGCACAACGATGGCCAGCGTCCGCTTCGATGATCGCCTCCGCGAGATGCACTACGGCCATTGGGAGGGCCAACTCGCCGTTGATCTGCCGCGCATTGATCCAGACGGATTGGCGTCGCGCACGGCAGATGCATGGAACTGGCAGCCGCGCGGCGGTGAAAGCTACGAGACCCTTGCGCTGCGGGTCGGTGCCTGGGCCGAGACGATCGACCGGGACACGGTTACGGTCAGCCACGGCGGTGTGAGCCGCGTCCTGCGCCACCTTGTTTGCGGCGTCGACCGCCGCGACGTCCCGCGCCTCGATGTTCATCAAGACCGCATCATCGTCATCCGCGACGGCGAAATGTTATGGCTATAATCATACAAAAACCGTGGCCTTAGCGCAGCGGCAAGGTGATACCTTTGCCATGCTAACGTCTTGACCGTGCCGTTGTCCTGGTGTGATCATAAGGCCACGGCGACGAAGATCGCCGGGCCTGACTTCGTCAAGGATGTTTGCGTGATCGGTTTGGTAGTGTCGGGCTCGCTGGGCCGTGTGTCGGGCCGCGCACTCGACGCCGATTGCAGGCGGGTTGCCGCGTCCGGGGCTGCGGCCTCGGCGGCTTGCGTTATGGCTGTGGTCGCACTCTCGCTACCAGCATCAGCGCAACAAACCGATAGCGCGCTGTCGGTCGAGCTGAACAAGCTTGAAAGCTACGACAAAGGTTGTCGTGCCTATGTGGTCGTCAACAATCCAGGCGCTGTTGCCTACCAATCCGTGAAGCTCGACCTCGTTCTGTTTCAGCCAGACGGGGTCGTTGGCAAACGGCTCGCCGTCGATCTGGCGCCGCTAAAACCCGCCAAAAAAACCGTGAAACTGTTCGAGGTTGACGGCGTCGCGTGCGAGCGTGTTGCAAGTGTGCTCGTCAACGATGTGATGGAGTGCAAGGCCGACGGAAACGCCGTGCCCGACTGCCTCGGTAAAATCGTATTCTCTTCGTTGGCAACGGCTCCACTAACGACGAAATAATCGCTCGTTTGCATCCCTAGCCCCCGCCTGATGACTTCTTGTGGTGAGTAGCCCTATCCCGACCCGCCTCAGCCCGACCCGTACCATCGCATTAGACTTCGTAGGATTAAGGACCCA
>JBBQNE010000076.1:0-14829 GCA_038329675.1 Hyphomicrobiales bacterium
TGGCTGGCCGATCCACCTTGCCAATCTTCGCGTCGCGGTGGCGACGATCACCGCTCGTGCGATCGAGACAGCGTCGGATCCCCGCGCCAATGGCTTCACCGTCTTCACGCTCAATCTCGACCACCTCGTCAAATTACGACGATACCCGGTCTTCGATGCGGCCTACCGCTCCGCCGACCTCGTCACGGCCGACGGCGCGCCGATTGTCTGGCTCGGCCGTCGCCAATCGCGGCAGCTTACGCGCACGACCGGAGCCGATTTGTTCGTGCCGCTCGCCCACGCGGCGGCTCGCTCGAAGCTGCCGGTTTTCTTGTTTGGCGCGACCGATGACGTTTTGGCCAAAACCGCTGACGCGCTTTGCCGTGACACGCGCGGACGCATCAACATCGCTGGGCGTGTCGCGCCGTCGGGTTCATTCGACCCGGATGGCCCCGAAGCCGACGCTGCGATTGAGGCCATCAAAGCATCGGCTGCGCGCATTGTGTTCGTTGCTCTGGGTGCGCCCAAACAAGAAGTGTTTGCTGCTCGCGCCGTTAAGCGAGGCTGCCGGGCGGCGTTTGTCTGCGTGGGGGCAGCCGTCGATTTCGTCGCTGGTCGGCAAGTTCGCGCGCCAGTTGTGATGCAAAAAACGGGTCTTGAATGGGCGTGGCGGTTAGCGACCAACCCGCAGCGCCTGTTCACGCGGTATGCGGCGTGTGCGGGTTTACTCCTTGACGTCGCGATCGTTACGCCGATGGTCAGGCCGTTTATTGTCCGGGAAATCTGATGGATGGGTCGCCCGCTATGGACGCGTCTGCGTCGGCCCTTGGAATAACTGCCACGCCCGCGAAGGCGGAAGCGGCTGACAAGACCGACAAGCCGACGTCCAACGGTAAACCTGACCAACCGGCGCGGGTGCTGTTCTACGTGCCGGGCCTCGTTGACGGTGGCGCGGAGCGATTATGGGCGGGGCTTGCCAGCGCCTTCCACGCTCGCGGACATGGGGTTACGTTCGCTGCGGACTTCGAGGCGACCGACAACCGCGCGCAGCTTGATCCAGCGATCCCGCTCACCGTCCTCAACGGCGGCCATAGGGTCGCGATCCAGCGGCTGGCGGGGTTGATCGCCGATGCCCGGCCCGATGTGGCGATGTCGGCCGTCGGCGGCTCCAACGTCAAGCTGCTGCTGGCGCTCGACCTGGCTCGGCTGGTCACGCGCACGCGCCGTCGACCCGCGCTGCCGACGCGCGCCATCATCAGCTACCACGGCTTCGATGAATGGCGGACCGGGGCGCTGTCGCGGGCGGCTTACGTCGGTCTGCCGCTGTGGTCGAGGCGTGCCGCCCGGACGATCGCGGTCTCCAACAACTTGCGCGCTGATCTCATTGCCCGCTGGGGCGCAAGCGCAAGTGCGACGGTTGCCCTCCACAATCCCGTCTATGTCCCAACCGACACATCCGTGCCGACAGCCGATGACCTTCGCGCCCGCGAGCCGATCATCCTGGCCGCTGGCCGCCTTGTGGCTGATAAAGACCACCTCACGCTTCTCCGTGCGTTTGCCAAGGTCACCTACCCTGGCGCGCGCCTCGTCATTTTGGGTAAAGGCCCGGAACAGTTCGCCCTTGAAGCCGAGATCGCGCGGCTCGGCCTCATCGGTCGGGTCGAGCTTGCGGGGTTTGCTGCCGAACCGTGGCGCTATTACAAATCTGCCCGCTGTTTCGCCAGCAGCTCGCGATCAGAATCGTTTGGCAACGTCGTGGTCGAAGCCTTGGCCCACGGCCTGCCCGTTGTTTCGACGGCGTGCGCTGGCCCGGTAGAAATCCTGGATCACGGCCAATACGGCCAAATCGTGCCGGTTAACGACGCGTCGGCCCTCGCGGTCGCTATCGATACCGCCCTTGCCGATCAAACCGTCGGTGCCCCAACGTTCCGTCGCCAGCGGGCCGATGCGTTTTCGTTCGGGGCGCGATTGCCAGCTTATCTCGATCTCGTCGACGAAGTGCGTTTTCAACGCAGCGCCGGGCTGTTGCGATGAGCCGCCTTGAGGACCGCACGCGCACGACACCTGCCCAGGGCTTGGCCGCGCAGGCGACTGAACCGGTGCGCAAGCCGTCCGCTGCTCAACAACCGATCGTCTACATCGATCTTACGCACCTTGGCCGCCACGTCACGGGCCTGGAGCGGGTGTCGATTGAACAATTCGAGGCCGTCACGTTCGCTGGGGCCGACGTCCGCCACGTTCGCGCCAGCGACTGGGGGCGGCTGATCATCGTCTCGATGATCCTGCGCCAACAGTTGTGGCTTCCGCTGCTCGCTGTGATCCATCCGCGCGCGACGTTCGTGTTCCCGGGCTTCCCGCCGTCGCCGTTGTTCACACTGATCCCCCATCGCGTCGTGATGTACGTCCACGATCTTTTTTTGATCACACGGCCATCCGAACTGAGCTTAAAGGCGCGACTTTACATGGCGCCAGCTTTCAGGATTGCGCTGCGTCGCCTATCGCGCTTTCTGGTCAATTCGCAAAAAACCCGCGCCGAATTGGCGCCCCACGTTCGCGCTGGCGCAACGGTCGATATTTATCGCCCCAACGTGCGCAATGTATTTGCACTCGCCCTGTGCAAGGCCTCAACAACGGAGGCCGCCGACAGCGTTACACATCGCCGTCCGCTGCGCCTCGTTGCACTTGGCACCGTTGAACCGCGCAAAAACTATGCGGCTGCCGTCCGCATTCTTGATGCGCTGAACGCGCGCGGCAACCCTGGCGCAACGCGCGAACTCGGCGGCTTTGTTGGCGCCGAGCTTCATATTCTCGGCCGGACCGGTTGGGGCGATGCGGCGGCAACCGTCGCGAACCACCCGCGCGTCACCGTCCACGGCTACGCTCCTGCCGATACCGTCAAGGCCGTGCTCGAAAGTGCCGACGTCTACCTGTGCACCGCACACGACGAGGGGCTTGGGCTGCCGCTGCTCGAAGCACAATATGCCGGGCTCGCTTTCGTTGCGCCGGACCAGCCGGTGTTTCGCGAAGTGCTTGGCGCATCGGGCGTGTTTGTTGACCCGACTAATCCTGATGCTTGCGCGACCGCGGTTGCCAATCTCGTAACTACGCCTGGTTGGCGGGATACGCACGCCGCAGCAGCAACGGCCAACGTCGCCCGCTGGAACGCGCTCGCGTCATACGACGCTGAGCGTGTCGTTGCGATGTTTAATGATCGCAAGCCGAATTAACTCACCGCAGGCAAACTCGACCTACGGAATCAGCTTATAGCCGCCACTTTCCGTCACCAGCAGTTGGGCTGTCGACGGGTCGGTCTCGATTTTTTGGCGCAAGCGGTAGATGTGCGTTTCAAGCGTGTGCGTTGTGACGCCTGCGTTGTAGCCCCACACCTCGTGGAGCAACGTCTCGCGCGAGACGACCTTGCCGCCAGCGCGAAATAAATACTTGAGGATCGACGTCTCCTTTTCGGTGAGACGGATCTTGGCGTTCTTTTCATCCAGCAGCATTTTAGCGGCCGGCTTGAAAACGAACGGCCCGATGTTAAACACCGCGTCCTCGCTCTGCTCGTGCTGGCGCAACTGCGCGCGGATCCGAGCCAACAGAACCGCAAACTTAAACGGCTTCAGCACGTAGTCGTTGGCGCCAGCGTCGAGCCCCAGAACCTGGTCGGCGTCCGATGTATTGCCCGTCAACATGATAATCGGGCTCTTATAGCCCGACTTGCGCAACAGCTTGACCGCTTCGCGGCCGTCCATGTCGGGCAATGACACATCGAACAGAATTAGGTCCGGGTTGTTGACCTTGGCGAAGTCGAGCCCTTTAAGCGCTGTATCGACTTGCGAGACCTCGAACTCCTCGTGGAGCGATAGCTGGTCGTGGAGGGCCAGCCGCAACTCGTTGTCGTCATCGACGAGCAGTAGGCGGCGCGAGGTCGTCATTGGTTCGCTCCAGCGTCATTGCGAGGCTTATTGGCAGGCTTATTGGCAGGCGTCGTACCACCGCCTACACGGGTGTTGGCGGGAAAGTTGACATCGGGACAACGCCGCTCGTCGATACGGCAAATCAGATCGTCAGATATATGCGAACCAATCGCAGCGTGCATCATATCGTGTTGCGAACGTTAAGCGCCAGCGCCACCCGCGGTCACCTGGAGGTTGGGTCGGCCCGTTTACCTTGCGCAATCGGCCGCGGCGGCATCCGATCTCGCAAGTGCGAAGGCGATGGCGCAACGCCGGCTGGCCGTTGGCCACTTCGGGCCGCTTTTATCCGAGCAGACCGGACGCTTTGTTTGGCGCGCCCACGTCACGGGCATCGCGTCGCTCAGCTCCCGTGTCGCGCAATCCGCCCCGACGATGGCTGGTGTGATGCGAGCGCGGATCGCAACTACAACCGGCCTGTCCGCCATCCGTACCCGGCCAGCGCCGAACGGATGTGGCGCAGCGACGGGCTCTACGACATCGTCGTTGTGATGGGCTACAATGACGGCCCCCGAACGAAGGGGCGCGGCAGCGCGATATTTCTGCATTGCGCGAGCCCGACGTTTCAGCCAACGGAGGGCTGCATTGCGCTCGCCAAACCGGTTCTTGCTCGCTTGCTACCGCGCCTCACCGGGGGGACTGTGATCGTGACCCGGCGGTAACGGCGATACGTTTTTCCATTTCCGCATGCTGTTGGCGACGGGTTGGCCATAGGTTGCATCGGCTGCGAGTCGTGTAAAATGCTCACATGCAGCAATATCACGACCTCCTCACACGCATCCTGCAAAACGGAACCAGCAAAACTGACCGCACCGGGACCGGCACGCTGTCGGTCTTTGGTCATCAAATGCGCTTTGACCTTGCCGATGGATTTCCGCTCGTCACAACCAAGAAGCTGCACCTCAAGTCGATTGTTCACGAGTTGATCTGGTTTTTAGCCGGTGACACCAACACCGCCTACCTCAAGGCCAACGGCGTCTCGATCTGGGATGAATGGGCCGATGCCAACGGCGATCTCGGGCCCGTCTACGGCCGCCAATGGCGGAGCTGGGCTGCCCCAGATGGCCGAACGATTGACCAAATTAGCGACGTCCTCGCCGAAATCGGCCGCAACCCCGACAGCCGCCGCCTGATCGTATCAGCCTGGAACCCGGCCGACATCCCCGCCATGGCGCTTGCCCCGTGCCATTGTCTGTTCCAGTTCTACGTCGCGGACGGTCGTCTCTCGTGCCAGCTTTATCAGCGCTCGGCCGATGTGTTCCTCGGTGTGCCGTTCAATATTGCGAGCTATGCCTTGCTGACGCATATGGTTGCGCACGCCACGGGGCTCAAACCGGGCGATTTCGTCCACACGTTCGGCGATGCACACCTGTATTTGAACCATATCGACCAGGCACGGCTTCAGTTAACGCGCGCGCCCCGGCCGCTGCCCATGTTGAAGCTTGACGCGGACGCGCGTGATCTTTTTGCCATCCGCGCTGAGCATGTGACGATCGAAGGTTACGAGCCCCACCCCCATATCCGCGCGCCGGTTGCGGTCTAACCCGCAAACTTCGGGCGACCAGATGCGCTTATCCCCGCGTCCCAGTATCACCGCCTATTCGGCCGATGGTATGAACGCCGCAAATACGGACGTTTTTGACTTTTCCGCCTCGAACTTATCCCCGGTATGCAACGCCCGTGTTAGTTTTGCTGTCGTTGGGCAGGCTTTGACTGGCGCCGCTCCAAAATTTAGCCCGTCGCAATACCCGTGTCACAGTCCGCACCAACTCATTTTAAACTCTGGCCCCGAAGTGCTCCCTCCTTTGCTCCCCGCCCCGCGCATCGCCCTCATCGTCGCCGTCGCCCGTAACGGGACCATTGGACGCGATGGCGGTCTCCCGTGGCGCATGCCATCCGACCTTAAAACTTTCCGCCGCCTCACGATGGGCAAGCCGATGGTGATGGGCCGCCGCACCTTTGCCTCGCTCGGCAAGCCACTGGACGGGCGCGACAATCTCGTCGTGACGCGAGACGCGTCGTTCTCCGCACCTGGGATCGAAGTGTTTTTGGGGCTGGAGCCGGCTCTGATCCGGGCGCGCGATCTTGCGGCGGCGCGACACTCCACCGAGATCATGGTCATTGGCGGTGGTGAACTATACCGCACAGCTTTGCCGGTCGCCGATCGGT
The DNA here is from genome assembly GCA_038329675.1 of Hyphomicrobiales bacterium. Lineage (GTDB taxonomy): Bacteria > Pseudomonadota > Alphaproteobacteria > Rhizobiales > Hyphomicrobiaceae > JANXVY01. The sequence continues at coordinate 6,123 of JBBQNE010000076.1, forward strand.
TGTATTGGACCGAGATCGACGCAGATATCGACGGCGACACCAGCTTTCCAGCCTTTGACCTCACCGAGTGGCGCGAAACGGCACGCGAGCCGATCCCGCAAGGGCCGCGCGACGACTTTGCTGCGATCTTGCACACCCTCGATCGGGCGTCAGCGTCGTCGTGATTAACGTTGGCAATCCGCAGCGATTTCGCTGCCGCGGTCGTTAAAGCTTAATCCGACTTCATCTGATTGACGTTGCAATGATCTTGACCGGCGGCTGCTCGATACCAAATCATAGGTAGAGGTTTGCGCCCGCTGGATCGCTCGCCTATAGACCCAGCATGCGACCGCAGCTTGATCCGACCTACTGACGCGGTTCAGCGCGGCCCAATTCGACGTCTCATCCGATAACCTGAAGGTTTTAGATCGTATGCCCTTGAACAATCAAAGCAGCGGCGGTGGCGGCGGCTGGAAGAGCGGCGGCAACGGCGGTGGTAATAGCCCGTGGGGCCAGGGCGGTGGAAGTGGTGGCGGCGGGGGCGGCGGGGGCGGTGGCCCCTGGGGCTCCGGCGGCGGGGGCGGTGGTAAAGAGCCGCCCGACCTTGAGGATATTTTGAAGCGTGGCCAAGACCGCGTGAAGCAAGTGATGGATGGCGGCGGCCTGCCGACAGGTCCAATCTTGCTGCTCGTCGGCGCAGCTTTGACCGCGTTCATCGCGTGGAACGCATTTTTCTTTCGGGTTAACGCCGATGAAGTCGCAGCCGTGCTGCGCTTTGGCGAGTTCTCCCGCCAAGAAGGCCCTGGCTTGCACAGTCGCTTGCCGTACCCGATCGACGAAGTCCGGACCATCAAGGTCACGGACCAAAAGATTATGGATATTTCAACGAAGCCAACGAACGCGGCGCAATCCAATACCAAAGAAATGATGCTGACCGCCGACGAGAACATCGTCGACGTCCGCTTCAACGTTTTGTGGCGCATTAAGCTCGATCAGGATTCGATCAAGCTGTACCTGTTCAATATCCAAAATCCTGACCAGACCGTCCGCGAAGTCGCTGAAAGCGTCATGCGCGAAGTCGTCGGCCTGACCCCGCTCCTGCCGCTGCTGACCGAGGCGCGGCTTGAGGTTCAAAAGAGCGTCCAGGAGCGTATGCAAACAATCCTCGATCAGTACGGTGCTGGTGTCCGTATTGACCAGGTTCAACTGCGCGAAGTCGATCCCCCGTCCTCTGTCATCGCCTCATTCCGCGACGTCCAGGCCGCCGCCCAGGAACGTGAGACGAAGATCAAGGAAGCGCAAAAGTATGCCGAACAGATCGTCACCGTGACAAAGGGTGAAGCCGACCGCATTAAGGCGTTGGCGCAAGGCTACAAAGACCAGACCGTCGCCGAAGCAACTGGTCAGGCGGCCCGTTTCATCAAAGTCTACGACGAATATAAGAAGGCGCCAGAAGTGACGCGCCAGCGTCTGTACCTTGAAACCATGGAACGCGTACTTGGCGGCGCTGACAAATTCATCATCGATCAGCGTCAGGGCCAGGGCGTTGTGCCGTACCTGCCGCTGAATGAACTCGCGACCGCCAGACCTAAGCCGACGGGGAGCAACTGATCATGCGTACTTTCCTATCCGTGCTCCTTGTGCTGCTGACGGTAGCTGCGGCTGCGGTTTATTCGTCGGCCTTTATCGTCCACCAGAACGAGCAGGTCGTCGTGCTTCGCTTCGGCGAGCCACGCCCGCCCATCACGACGCCGGGCTTAAAATTCAAATTACCAATCGTCGACACGGTCGAAGTGTTTGACAAGCGCATTCTTGATCTCGACACGAACGAGATCGAGGTCACCACGCGCGATCAACAGCGTCTTGTTGTGGATGCCTACAGCCGGTTCCGGATTACGGACCCGCTGAAGTTTTATCAAAACGTTCGTAGCCAGCAGCGCGTTATCGCGGTTCTTGGCCCGGTCGTCGAATCGACGATCCGCAACGTTCTTAACACTGTCGCCCTGCCCGAGGTCGTCAAAGAAAAGCGCGAAGGCCTAATGAAGGAAATCGCGCGGATCGCGAACGAGGAAGGCAAAGACTACGGCGTCGAAGTCGTCGATGTCCGATTGAAGCGGGCCAACCTCCACCCGACCATTGCCGAGAGTGTGTTCAACCGCATGATTGCCGACCGTCAACGCGTGGCAACCGAACTTCGCGCGCAAGGGCAAGCCGAAAACAACCGCATCACATCGAACGCCGACCGCGACGTGACCGTGCTTAAAGGCGAGGCGACCAAAGCTGGCGACATCTTGCGTGGTGAAGGTGAGGGCGAGCGGAACCGGATCTTTGCTGAAGCGTTTGGCCGCGATCCGGAGTTTGCGCGTTTCTACCGTGCACTTCAGGCTTGCGAACAATCGTTCCAGTCGAAAGACACGCGGTTCTTGCTGTCGCCTGACACGTCGTCGGTGTGCTCGAGTTTCACCGAGGCCGTGAAGTTTCCAGCACCGAAATGAAACTGCTACAGGCCGATATCGTGGCAACGCCCTAGGTTCTGGCAACGCCGGGGTTCTTGCAACGTCGTAGCCCGGCTTGCTCCGCCGTTGCGTATCCCAGGGACCTGGCACGCAACGGCGGCAAGTCTTGAGTAGGTTGGCTGGCGGGCAGGCGTTGCATTTAACGGGCTAGGAAACTTGTGGTTTTGCGGGTTGTCCTATAAACACGTCGCGCAGCGGACGGCTTGCGCTGCGATGAGGCGCTCTAGTCCGATCTAATGCCGATCAAAGCGGTCATCTGGTGCACCAATCCGCGCAATCTCGACCACTGGATGCCGCTATTCCAACGGATTCAGCGGGCCGGGGGCCAATGCTCGATCTGTGCCATGCCGTTTACAGGAGACCCGTCGTGGTCGACGCTTGATGGCGGCGGCCTTCCGGTCGCCCATTACGAACCGATCGCGGCGCTAAGGTCGTCTGCCCTCACACTAGAGCGCCTTCGCGAAATTCTGTCTCGACTATGCGAGCCAGATGTCGACGCGGTGTTTTTGTGTGACGTCCAGAGCTATCCCTCGAATGCCATTTATCGCGCCCTCGCTACCCTTAGTCTGGGCACCGTCGTGTTTGGCCTCCAACACGGCCTGTTCCAATCCTGGTGGCTCTACAATCAGCACGTCACCTGCGATCACTTACTTTGCTTTGGTGAGCGTCATCGCCAGGAACTCGTTCCCGAGCTGCGCGCCCGGTCCACAGCCGTTGGCCTACCCCACCTCGACCGGCTTGAAACACTGTCGCAGGTTTCTCCAGTCGAGGGCGCAGGCTACATCCTTTATCTCGCCCAGCGAACCCCCGAGGAGTCAGCGCTTAGGGCTCTGTTCAAGGCTCTCGAGGCCAAGATGGGGCTGCCGGTTGTCATCCGATCGCACCCGCAATATCCATTGTTCCCCCGTCACGACCGGTCCCTCGTGTGTCCCGCAGTTGACGGGCGGCCGGTTGATGACCTCGACCTCGTCGGGCAAATCCAGAACGCGAACTTCGTGATGACCTCCCATTCTACCGCCGGCCTCGATGCACTTTACTTGCGTCGGCCGCTGGTGCTTGTGCCCAACCATGGATTAACGGCGTGGGCTGGTTATCCCGCTGTGGCGATGAATTTCTCGTACGGACAAACCAATTTGGCGCTGCAACGCGCTCAAACCTACAATCGCGAGATCGACCTGTTTCTAGATTGGACCGTTGGCGGTCGGCGCTTTGACCACAGCTCACGCGCTTTAACTGCGGTTCAGTCCGTCTTGGCGATGCGCAAAGCGATCAAGCGCCAAGCGCCGTCCGTATGAATCACGTGAGTTTGGTATGACCGACCAGCCATCCATCTGCTGCAGTTTAATGAGACCCGTTACAGCCCGAAAGCCGTTGACAGCCGATCAGCCGTTGGACACGCTTCAATATGGGTGAATGCGATTTTGGCCCGAACAGGAGCACGGCATGCCTGACGTATCGAAAGGCCTCGGTCTGGGCTGGAGCAGTGTCGGCAGATCGACGCGAAAGGTGCGCACCTACTGTGTTGCAACGGCGACTTGTCTGTTGGCGGCCGCCGGTCTTGCGATCGGCCCGCCCATCGCCAACGCCCAGCGTTCGTTTGCAGCCCCACCGTCTCTCGCCCCGCTCGCCGAACGGCTAAGCGAAGCCGTCGTCAATATCTCGACCACGCAAGCCGCCAAGGGACCGCAGGGGGTCCCTCTGCCGAAGGTGCCGAAAGGCAGCCCGTTTGAGGAATTTTTTGAGGACTTCTTCGATAAAAAGGGCGGTAAACCGCTGCCCGAACGCAAGGTCTCCTCGCTTGGCTCCGGCTTCGTGCTCGATCCATCCGGCCTCATCGTGACGAACAACCACGTGATCGATGGTGCTGATGAAATCATCATCAACTTCGTCGACGGTACGAAGCTTAAGGTCGACAAGGTGATCGGCCGAGACAGCAAAACCGATATCGCGCTTTTGAAAGTCACACCGAAAAAGCCACTTAAATCCGTTCCGCTCGGGCCGTCATCCAAGATGCTCGTTGGCGACTGGGTCCTGGCGATCGGCAACCCGTTCGGCCTTGGCGGCACGGTTACGCTTGGCATCATCTCTGCCAAGCAGCGCGACATCAACTCCGGGCCCTACGACGACTACTTACAAACCGACGCTGCCATCAACAAAGGCAACTCCGGCGGTCCGCTGTTCAACATGGATGGTGAGGTTATCGGCATCAACACCGCCATCATCTCGCCCACGGGCGGATCGATCGGCATCGGGTTTTCGGTCCCCTCTGATACGGTCGGCTCGGTTGTTGAGCAACTGAAGCAATGGGGCGAAGTTCGCCGCGGCTGGCTCGGCGTTAAGCTTCAAACGGTTACGGATGAAATCGCAGAAACCGTCGGCCTTCCCGAGAGTAGCGGCGCGATGGTGGCTGGCATCTCGCCTGACAGTCCAGCATCGGCTGCGGGTCTTGCTGGTGGCGATGTCATCGTGCGCTTTGACGGCAAAGACGTCTCCAAGATGCGTGGCTTGCCAAGGATCGTTGCGCAGACGCCCATTGGCAAAACCGTTGACGTTGATGTGCTTCGCGGCGGGCAGAAAAAAACATTGAAAGTGACCGTCGGCCGTCTCACCGAGGACGACGAGAAGCCGGAACTCGCGTCCGCAAATCCCAGCAAACCCGACCCCACTAAGCCCGACACTGCCGCACCGGCCCCGGTGGCGACGTCGATGCTCGGCTTGAAGCTTGCCCCACTGACCGACGACATGCGCAAAAAGTTCGGCATTGATGGCAAGATCAAAGGCGTCGTTGTGGTTGAGATCGACCCGCAAAGCCCGGCAGCGGAAAAAAATATCAAGCCCGGCGACGTGATTGTGGAAGCTGGCCAACAGGCTGTCGGATCGCCTGACGAGGTCGCCGCCAGCGTCGAGCGGGTCAAGAAGGCTGGCCGCAAGGCTGTGCTTCTTAGGGTCGAGGACGGCAAGGGTGAGCTGCGCTTCGTCGCCGTTCCGCTGAGCTAGACTGCGGCAAGCCGGGTTCGCACGTGCGCTACACGTCGATCGTTGTCCTCACCGGGGCTGGCCTTTCCGCCGAAAGCGGAATAGCGACTTTCCGCGACCGCGGCGGGGTTTGGGCCAAATACGACGTCGACGACGTGGCAACGCCTCAAGGGTTTGCCCGCAATCCGCAGTTGGTCCACGACTTCTACAATATGCGCCGCCGCGATGTGCTGGCCGTCCGCCCGAACCCCGCCCACGACGCCCTCGCCAAGCTCGCCCGTGCCCATGCCAACGTTATAATCGTGACGCAAAACGTCGATCCGCTGCACGAGCACGCTGGCACGCCAGCGGCTAACCTCATCCACATGCACGGCGAACTGCTGTCGGCGCTATGCGCCCGTTGCGACAGCCGAGCGGCATGGACGGTCGACATCACACCTCAGACCGTTTGCTCGACGTGCAACCGCGCGGGCGATCTGCGGCCGGATGTCGTGTGGTTTGGCGAAATGCCCTACCACATGGACCGGATTTATAACGTCATGGCCAAGGCCGACCTGTTCGTTTCAATCGGCACGAGCGGGAACGTTTATCCTGCCGCCGGTCTCGTCTGTGTTGCGCGTGAGGTTGGCGCGCACACCGTCGAGCTTAATCTTGAGCCATCGGAGGGCGCTTCCCTATTCGCTGAGGCCCACCACGGACCGGCCACACAAATCGTCCCGCCGTTCGTCGAGCGCATTCTTGACGGCGGGTAATGACCCGTGATCCTCCCCGCCAGATCCGTTGTCATCCGCGAAGGTTTGCAACCAACGCAACGTAGTCGCGCTTGGCGTCGTCGCGGCTCTTACCGGCGAGCGCTTGCCAGGCTTTATGCTTTGCCGTTGCCCGTAGGTCGAACAGCTCCGGCGCTTCGCCCGTTACATCGCCTTCAGTGGCTTGTTTATAGAGGCCATAGAGTTTCAGGAGCGTCGCGTTGTCGGGTGTGCTTTCGAGGAGCCGGACGTCGGCTTCGGCCCGTTTAAACTCAAGATCGACCGTCGACATGGGTGGAGCACTCGTTGATTGGTGCGGGTTGCTTATTTTCGCGCCGGCGTATGTCACGTGCAAAGAGCGGCGTTCGGATTAGCCTCGGGTGACAATAGCTCGCGACTGAATATGGGGAGCCGTGTGGCGCGCGAACGCTAAAGACTGATAAAAATTACGTGGGCGGATAATCATCGACACTGTGTTCGTTCATCACTTAGCACGTTGAGGTGAATAAACCGGCACCACGGACGCAGCCCACCATGCCCGATCCATTGCGGAAAATAGCGCTCGCAACCGCGCTCTATTTTGGCGCTGTCTTTACTGCAGGGCTAATCATGGGGCCGATCCGCGCCCTCGTCCTGGAGCCTCGATTCGGGCCGCTCATCGCCATCACAATTGAGGCTCCGATCCTGCTTTTGGCGATCGTGCTAGCGGCGAGATGGGCGCCAGCTGCCGCTGCAGCGCCCCGGCGGCCTTTTCCGCTGATCGCAATTGGACTTGGGGCCCTCACCTTCCAACAAATCGCCGATGTCGCGTTCGGCACCGTCGTGAACGGCATGACGATCGCCGCCATCTATGCCCAATTTGCGAGGCCCGACGGTTGGGTTTACGCTGCCCTGCTCGTCGCGTTCGCCGCCATGCCGTGGTTGCTCAACCGTCAAAGCTGATGCCAGCTAGGTCTGAGTTGCAGCCACCGACGACCGCTCCTCACGGCGTCAATCATCAAGTCTCCAGCCATCACGAGCCTCCAACCTTTTCGAAACGTTGCGAATGGTAGGTTTCTTGCTTGGTCTCGTGCGTCGCGATTGGACGGGCTGTCTTCTGGAGGTCTCGTGAGCGTTTGGACGGTTGGCCTCGCTTGGACGGTTGGCCTCGTGGTGGCCAGTTATGTCCTGCTCGCGATTGCGATCGCCGTGATGCAGCGCAATCTGATCTACCGTCCCGACCCGCGACTGGTGTCGCCAGATGAACGCGGTTTTGCTGGCGTCGACACTTGGGGCCTTGAGACGCCCGATGGCGAGACGATTGTGGCTTGGTATGCGCCAGCTGAACCGGGCCAACCGACCTTTCTCTACTTCCATGGCAATCGCGGCTGGATTGAACTACGCGACGAGCGGCTTGCCGAATTGAAGTCTCGCGGGTTTGGCGTACTCATGCCAAGTTACCGGGGCTATGGCGGTTCGAGCGGTCGGCCCACTGAAGCCGCCAACATCGCCGATGCGAAGCTCGCCTACGGCTCTTTACTTGCCCGCGGGCTCACCGCCGGCCAAATCGTGATCTTCGGCGAGAGCCTAGGCACGGGCATCGCTGTGCAACTTTCAGCCGTTCGCCCAGCCGCCGCGCTGATCCTCGATAGTCCCTACACCTCGATGGCTGCGATCGCGCGCCTGCGCTACCCGTGGCTGCCGGTGAGCTTCCTTTTGCGCGACCGCTACGACACATTGCGCCACTTGCCAGCCGTCACAGCGCCAATCTTGGTGCTACACGGCGGCGCCGATGTCCTGGTGCCAGCGTCAATGGGTCAAGCTGTGTACGACGCTTCGCCCGAACCGAAGTCCATTCTCGTGTTTGAAGGCGCGAGCCATCTCGACCATGCGAGCGTGGGCTCTTTTGATCTCGTGGGAGCGTTCATCGGCGAACTTTTGGCGCCTGAGCTGGCCGTTGGCGCCTCAGCATCCGCGCGGACGACAACAACCCCGCCGCCATTACAAAAAAAGCCCGAGGCAGTGCCCCAGGCCTATGTCGTTGCAAAAGTCTGACGACCTGACGTGTCGCTGTAACGAGATGCGGATTTCAGCGGGCGCCGAAGCCGCCACCGCCGCCAAATCCACCACCACCGCCACCAAATCCGCCGCCGCCCGCACCTGGACCACGTGGTGCGCCAGCTCCACCAGCACCCGCACCACCAGCGCCTGGACCGCCGCGGCCGCCTGGACCACCTGGGCCGCCGCGCGCCACAACGGGCTTGCTCGGCAACAGTCCTTCACGCTGCATCTTTTTGCGGGCGAGCTTACGGGCCCGGCGAACCGCCTCGGCCTTCTCGCGAACGCGCTTTTCCGACGGCTTTTCAAAATAATTACGGAGCTTCATCTCGCGGAAGATGCCTTCGCGCTGCATCTTCTTCTTGAGGGCTTTGAGGGCCTGATCGACATTGTTATCGCGGACGAGAACCTGCACCCGGTGATCCTTCTTTGCGGAAATGGCTGCTAAAT
>JBBQNE010000077.1:0-14673 GCA_038329675.1 Hyphomicrobiales bacterium
ACTGCCAATGGCCCGCCATTGGACTTTGCTCGGGTGGTCCGTGTACGCGGGGGCATCGTCAAAGTCCAGTTCTACCGGCCTAAACTTTGCCGACATGATTGCGGCTGGTGGACGCAACTAAACCAGCACTACGACAGCAGCGTCCCACCACTAGGTTTCACGTCGATCCAGCCGCTTGGTCGTACTGTCGCGACGGGCTGAAGCAGCGTATGGCACGGGATAACCATAGTGTTAAAGGTTTGGCACGGATGCTGGACGAACCGAACGGCCGCGGCGATCGGAGCTCTGGCGGCGAGCCGGGCCCACATTCGCGGCTGCCAAAACAAACGGGGTTTCTTGCAGAACGCCGGACCCTCACGGCGATCGGGCTTATCGTTGTCGCGGTCACCCTTTTTACTGCGCTCGATACCACCGCAAAACTGCTCACGACCCGCTATGGTCTGCCGGTCAGCGAGGTCGTGTGGCTCCGGTTTCTTGGCCAGACGGTCTACATTCTTATCATCTATGCCATTTTGTTTGGTCCCAGTCAGTTGCCAGCGCTCGTCGCATCGAAGCGGCCGCTATTGCAGCTCGTTCGCTCGCTGTTGATGGTCCTGACAACGGCCTGCAATTTCATCGCCCTTCAATCGCTGCGGCTCGACCAGACCGTCACGATCGTCTTCATGGCGCCGCTGGTTGTGGCAGCACTTGCTGGACCTCTGTTGGGTGAATGGGTCGGCTGGCGCCGCGCTGTTGCAATCATCGTTGGTTTTGCTGGCGTTGTCATCGCGATGCATCCAACGGGCGAGGGGCCATCGACTGCCGTGTTGATTTCGTTTGCGGGCATGCTCGCCTACGCGTTTTTCATGCTGTTGACGCGGCATCTAGCCCCAATCGATCCGCCAATCGTGACGCTGTTCTACTCAATGATCGTTGGCACGGTGCTGGGTGCGCCACTCGCATTCTCGGTGTGGAGCACGCCGGCTACTTTCGAGGTCTGGCTGATGCTCGCCATGCTCGGTGTCTTTGGCGGGCTTGGCCACTGGCTGTTTATTTTTGCCTATAAGCTCGCGCCAGCTTCGACGGTGTCGCCATTTATCTACGCTCAATTATTGACGATGGTCGCAGCTGGGTGGCTGGTGTTTGGCGACGTGCCCGACGCTTGGACGATGTCGGGCGCAGCGATTGTGATCGCGTCTGGCGTATATCTCGTGCACCGGGAGCGGCGGGGCAAATCTGAGTTGCAGGTCGGCTGAGCTTAACCCTGACAACAAGTAAAAACCTGTCCGCCATTGCCTCGCCACGGCGGCCTGCCTATGGTTAAGCAACTGTTGACGGGTACCAGCATGCTTTTCCAATTCGACGCGCTTCTCGTAACGCAATCGAACCGCTTCGCCGCTTGGCTCCAAGAAGAGCACGAGCAATCGATGCCAGGCATTCTTTCACATGCCGCAACCGCGACCATTGCCTGCACGCTTGCTGCGATTGGCGGTATGCTGGTGATGCGCACGCCGATGGTCGCTGCCATCATGTTGCTGTTTGGCAGCATGACGGTGGTGTCGCTAATCCCGCTCGTCAAACGGTATCAGCGCGACGCCGAGCGCGGGTGGAGCCAGGGCTTAGCTCGTGAATATGCCGTGCGAGCAATTGGCGCCCAAGAGGGGCAGCGCTCGATGCGCGTCTTTGGCTTGGCACTGGTGATGTTCGTCTTCGCGATCAGCTGCATGCGGAGCCGTCCCAACGACGTCGTCGATCTCATCACCCTGATGCTGGTGTTTGCCTCGGTCGCCCATCTCTATCTGGCTTGCGCTGAACCAAAGCCGCCCGGCACGCGCCGCCAGGAAGATCGTCGGCTCGCGCTCCAAGGCGCCCGCTGAGCGAAATTAGCCAGATCAAAGTCGCGTCGCCTTTAATACCGATGCGCCTCGGTCAACTCACCTTGTATCCCAACCGCACTTTCGTTTGTTCTCGCCAACTTTCAAACTGTCCCTCAGCGATGGCTGACCGCATGGCGGCCATCAGTTCTTGATAAAATGTCGTGTTGATCCACGTCAGGATCATAGCGCCGAGGTGCTCCTCGCTGCGGATCAAGTGATGGACATAGGCGCGCGAAAAATCGCGCGCTGGCGGGCACGACGACTGCTCATCGATCGGCGACAAATCCTCGGCGAAGGTTGCATTGCGCAGGTTGAGCCGACCGGCCCACGTAAACGCCGTGCCATGTCTGCCGTTTCGTGTTGGCATGACGCAATCAAACATATCGACCCCGCGCGCGACCGCCTCAATCAGGTCGAGCGGTGTGCCAACGCCCATCAGATAACGCGGCTTTTCTGGCGGTAGGTGCGGCGTCGTGCCAGCCAGCGTTGCGATCATCGCTTCATGGCCCTCGCCCACCGCCAGCCCACCGACCGCGTAGCCGGGGAAGTCCATCGCAACGAGCGCGTCGGCTGACGCACGACGCAGGTCCAAATCCGTGCCACCCTGGACGATTGCAAACAGCGCCTGGCCGGGTTTTCCATGAATCTCGAACGCGCGCTTGCAGCGCTCGGCCCAGCGCAGGGAAAGCAGCATCGCACGCTCGATCTCGGCTCGATCGGCTGGCAATTCGATACACTCATCGAGCTGCATTTGAATGTCGGCGCCAAGCAAACACTGAATTTCGATCGAGCGTTCGGGGCTCAGCACGTGGCTTGAGCCATCAATATGGGATTGAAACGTCACCCCATTTTCGGTCAGCTTACGAAGGCCCGACAGGCTCATCACCTGAAAACCGCCGCTGTCAGTCAAAATCGGCCCATCCCAGCGCATGAAGCTATGGAGTCCGCCGAGCCGCGCCATCCGCTCAGCGCCTGGCCGCAGCATCAAATGATAGGTGTTGCCCAGGATGATGTCGGCGCCCGCCTGCTTGACCTGCTCTGGATAGAGCCCCTTCACCGTCCCCACGGTACCGACCGGCATGAATGCCGGGGTGCGAATAATACCACGTGGGGTCGAGATACGTCCAAGTCGGGCGGAGCCGTCTTTGGCGAGCAGATCAAAGCGAAAGTCGTCGGTGTTTAGGGTCGCGGGGTTTGCATGTTGGCTGACGTTCATGTTGACTCAGAGTAAGTGTCGCTCGCGATTGGGCACTAGTTCTTATCGCACTCGAAATGTCGATTGAATAGGAAACCTGCCATGAAGACGATGTCGATCATCGCCACGCTAGCCGTTGCGCTTGGTTCAACGGTTGCGTTCGCGCAAACGCCGCCAGCTGCCACAGCACCAGCCAAACCAGCCGTTGCTGCGCCAGCGGCCGCCAAGGCCAAAACGGCACGGACGGCCGAATCGCTCAAGTGCTCGGCTGATGCCGATGCTGCGAAGTTGAAGGGCAAAGAGCGCAAGACCTTCCGCAGCAAGTGCATGAAGGACGCGAAGAAGGTGGCCAAGCCTAACTAACAGGCAGCGTCATGCCACTGGCGTAATTGAAACGGGCACTGATGTGGTGCCCGTTTTCATGTGGCAGGTGTGCTGTTGGTTTGGACACGCCGGATCATAATCAACGCGCAAATCCATACTGATCGGAACTCTTATGCGCTGAAGTCCTTGCCAGTTCGTGGCCGTGCTGGCTGCAAGCCCTCGCAGCAGGGCCCCGTGCAACAGTGTTGGACCTGCGACGCTCGCCCGATAGCACGACGCGCGACCTCCATTCATAAGGCACGCCCGATGCTGGCTTATGCAACGCCGATTGCACTATTGCTGATCTCGAACGTTTTCATGACGCTGGCGTGGTAGGGCCATCTCAAGCTCAAGGACAGCCCATTCCTGCTGGTCATCCTTGCATCTTGGGCTATCGCGTTCGTGGAACCCTGCTTTGCCGTGCCAGCTAACCGCTGGGGCCATGGCGTATATTCGGGCGCCGAACTCAAGACGATTCAGGAAGTCATCACTCTTGCGGTGTTCGCAGCCTTGTCAGTGCTATATCTGGGCGAGAGTTTGACGTGGCGCTACGGGATCGGTTTTGCCCTGATCGTGACTGGAACCGCTTTCGTTTTTTCCGCTCGTACTTAAGGTTGGTGCCATGGCTGAAACACGCGTTGCGCTCGTTACGGGTGCCAACCGAGGGATCGGGCTCGAAATCGTCCGCCACCTCGCGCGCCAGGGGATCATTGCCGTTATCGGATCGCGCGATCGGGCTAAGGGGCTGGCTGCTGCAGAAACATTCGAGCGCGAAGGTTTGGTAACCCCCGTCGTCGAACTCGACGTGACGGACGAAGCAAGCATTCGCGCCGCAGTGGCCGAAGCGATGGGTCCGTTTGGCCGGATCGACATCCTCGTCAACAACGCTGGCGTCCTGCTCGATGGCCCGCAAGGTCGCGTGGCCGACATTGACGGCGCGATATATTCCACCACGCTGGCCACCAACGTCACTGGCCCAGCCAATTTAATCCGCGCGGTGCTGCCGATGATGCGCGAACAAAGCTACGGCCGGATCGTCAACGTCTCGTCGGGCCTCGGGCAACTCTCCGACATGGGGAGCGGGTGGCCCGCTTACCGCATGTCAAAAGCAGCGCTCAACGCGCTGACACGGACCACAGCTGCCGAATTTGCTGACGTAAACATCAAAATTAACAGCATGTGCCCCGGCTGGGTGAAAACAGAAATGGGCGGCCCTGAAGCGCCGCGCACGGCCGTTGAAGGCGCTGATACGGCCGTGTGGCTGGCGACATTGCCCGACAATGGGCCGTCTGGCGGCTTCTATCGTGACCGCAAGCCAATCGCGTGGTGAACCCCACCGCACCCCAGAAACACCCGATCGATGTCCCATGCCGTCTGCCTCTTTGCCGGCCCAAAACTCGCGCTTCGTCCCTATCTTGGCCTGCTTGATGGTCAACGCCTCTATGCGTTGACGGCTCGTGCGAGCGCCTACGTTTTGCCTGTCGACGATCGTCTGCTTGATGCGTTGCACGCGCGCCATGGCACCGGCGAATGGCTAACCCAGCCGAGCTATCGCGACGGCGGGGCACCGCGCCTAACCACAACTGATCTTGCGTTTGCCGCGCAGGCCTCGATCCGATCGGCTCTCGTCTATATCGAGACCGATTATTTTGGCGCAATGGGTTGGCAGGCGGCTGCGGCATGGATCGACGGCGCCATCGCGATGCGCCCGGCGCTTGCTCACACGAGCGAAGCACGAGCCGTAAAGCTATTGCCCGTCAACGGCGCGCTGCGGCTCATCGGGATCAACGCTGCCCACACGACACCGGGCGATGATGAATTCACTGCGTTTGGCCTGGCAACGTACCGCAGCAATCAGGCCATCTGCGAGCGTGCCATTCCGGTCCCCGAATGACGTCGATGGTGCGCCTGCACCCGGGTCCCGCGATACCAGTTTGTTGCGGCGCGACGGCTGATCTTGCGCGCATCTCTAGACTGAGCGAAACGTGACAGATGCTCACAACGTTCTTTGCTGATCTGCGCGCGGCCAAGGTGCCGGTCACGCTGAAAGAGTACCTGACGCTTATGGAGGCGCTACAGGCCGATACGGCTGCGCGCGAGGTCGAGGCGTTCTATTACTTATCGCGCGCCTGCCTCGTCAAAGACGAGCGGCATTACGACCGGTTTGACCAGGTTTTTGCCCACGTGTTTCGCGGCCTCGATGCGGTTTCGGGCGATGGCGAAGCAGGCACCATCGACATTCCAGCTGAGTGGCTGAAGGCTGTCAGCCAGCTCTATTTATCGGACGAAGAGCGCAAAAAAATCGAAGCGCTTGGCGACTGGGCCAAGATTATGGAGGAACTTCAAAAGCGCCTCGCCGAACAGCAGGGACGGCACCAGGGCGGCAACAAATGGATCGGCACCGGCGGGACGTCGCCCTACGGCGCCTATGGCTACAATCCAGCTGGCATCCGCATCGGCCAAAAGGAGAGCCGCCACCGCCGCGCAATCAAGGTCTGGGACAAACGCGAGTTCCGCGATCTGGACGATCGCGTTGAGCTCGGCACGCGCAATATGAAGGTGGCGCTGCGACGCTTGCGTCGGTTTGCACGCAGCGGCGCTGCCGAAGAACTCGACCTTGCCGGCACTATTAAGTCGTCCGCCAACAAGGGCTACATCGACATCGCGATGCGGCCGGAGCGCCATAACGTCGTAAAGATTTTGATGTTTTTTGATATCGGCGGGTCGATGGATGACCACGTCAAAATCGCTGAAACGTTGTTTTCAGCCGCACGTGCCGAGTTCAAACACCTGGAGCAGTACTACTTCCACAATTGCCTTTACGAATTCGTTTGGGAGGCCAACGTCCGCCGCTGGACCGAACGGTTGCCGACGATGGAGGTGCTCAATACCTACCCGAGCGATTACAAAGTCATCTTTGTTGGCGATGCCGCAATGAGCCCTTACGAAATCCTCGTCCCCGGCGGCAGCGTCGAGCATATGAACGAAGAGCCGGGCCGTGTCTGGCTCTCACGCGTTACCGACCGGTTTGCCCATGTGGTTTGGATCAACCCGAACCCGCAGCAGGCGTGGGAATGGACGGAATCGACGCGGCTCATCCAGCAATTGATGGGCGGGCGGATGTATCCCCTTACCCTCGAAGGGCTCGACGCGGCGACGCGCGAATTGATGCGTTGAGGTAGGTCGCGCAACCTATCGCGACATCGCATAGCGCGTTGGTAGCCTAACTTCGGCGCGCAGCACCGCGCCAGACCTCACAGCAGAGTAGGTTGAGGCGGGCTGCTGGAAGCATGAAGCTCCTCGACGGATGGCGCTACCCGGATATTGGACGACTGGAAGCTTTAGACGCGCCCGACGCTATTGTGCCGCTTCGGTGCGATACGCACAGGCGGCAATGTGCTAGTTGCTGTCAGACGTTGACCGCCGGGGGGCTGTCTGGGACCGTCGTTGGAATGATTCTTCTGCCAGTCCGGTTTTGCGCGAGCCCACCGATGCGATACCCCCCTTCGACGTTAACCGTACCCGCAGCGTTCGTAGCGACATTGATGTTGGCTGGCTGCGCCGAAAGCTCTGTGCCGAGCCTGACGACGGGGTCGCTGTTTGGCGCAACGCAAACGCCAGTCGCCGCACCTAAAAAGCCCGAACTGCGCAACGACCCGCTCGCCCGAACGCTGCAAGTGAGCCGCGTCGCCGCCCGCGCCCAGCGGTGCGGTTACAATTTCGATCCAGCGCGCCTGAAAACCAGTTTCATGAGCTATGAGGGTGCCCAGGGGGGAGCCGACGCGGCGACGCTGGCCAAGCTCGACCAGAACTATACTGTGACTTACAACGCCACGTTGAAAGTTATCTCAGGCGACGAGGGTTACTGTTCAGAGGCCCGCAATGCCCACATCAAGGGCGACCTGACACGGCATCTCGCCGGGGATTTCGCGCCAAGCCTGTCGTTTGCGCAAGCGGAGAGTGACGGCATCTTCAGCTTCGGTGGTGGGCTGTTTGGTGGCGAGAAGCCAGCCGAATAATGTGACCTACTGGCACAGCTCCTGCTCCGTCTGACCATGCGTCAGCGGTCAGCGGGACAAATATGTTCAATACGATACAGCGCCTGGGCAATATTGCGGCGCGTGAGGCATTCCTTACCGACCAGACCAGCGGAGCCAGCGACGGGTCGATCCTGCCGCAAACATCTTTTGAGTTGAGCTTTGAGCTGATCTGCGACCGGGCCGGGTTTGACGCGATTGAAGACGATTGGACCGCGCTATTTGATAGATCGGCCCGCTCGATCAACGTCTTCCAGGCCTACAACTGGAATTGGCACTGGGTCGATGTTTACCTTGCGTCTTCGCCCAACCGGGAACTTGCGATCGTTTGCGTTCGCCGGAATGGACGGCCCGTTGCCATCTGGCCGTTGGTGGTTGAGCATGCGCTCGGGTTGCGTGTCCTCGCCTGGATGGGTGCACCGGTTAGTCAGTACGGCGACGTCGTGGCCGAGGAAGGGCCGGGCTTGTTGCCCGCGCTGCGCGACTCTTGGGCGTTTGTGCTCAACGCCACTAGAGCCGATGCGATTCGGTTGAACAAAACGCGCTCCGACGCCATCGTTGCCCCGTTTCTGGCAGAGATCGCGATGCCGATTACACAGCGGCAGGAGGCCCCCTACCTTGCTCTCAACAGCGCTCCCGATTGGGAAACCTACGAGCAGCGATTTGCTGCCAGCAGCCGGAAAAAAAACCGCCGCCGACAATGGCGGCGCCTTGAAGAACAAGGTGCCGTTGTCGTTACCACATGGGGTGATGGAGCGGCTGCACGCGAACCGGCAGCCCGGGCGGTTGCCACCAAGTTAGCTTGGCTTGAGGCGCGCTGCCTCGTGTCGCCTGCTGTTGCAGATCCTAGGTTTGGACTTTTTTTCACTCAGGCCGCTTCCAGTGACGACAGGCCGAGCGGCATTTGCGTTGCAGCTTTAACCTGTGGCGACGTCACAGCTGCCATGGAAATTACCATTCGCTGTCGCGACCGTTTAGTAATCCACGTCCTGGCCTACGATAAAACCTTCGACAAATGCGGTCCGGGCAACCTGATGATGGAAAGACGCCTCGCCAGCGCCTGCTCCAATGGCATTTCAACCTACGACCTTCTGGCTCCCGGTGGCGGCTATAAAACCGATTGGGCCGATGGCGCCGTGCCTGTCTACGACCACGCGGCGGGGGTCTCGATTGTCGGGATCGCGTTTGCACGCGGTTGGTTAGGCCTTGTGCGACCGATGCTCAAACGCACGATCGAAGCGCTGCCGTATGGCTTGCGATGTTATGCGCAGCGCCTTTTCCAGCGGCGGCGGGGCTGATCGCAGCTGGCCATTTGGTCCGTTAGTGGCCCCATGCTAAGAGACCAATTAAATTTGGTTTGGGAGGGCCTTTTGATGCTCACAGGCAATCGTAACGGTGCCGTCATGCGGGTGATCCGTACCGCGGTCCTGATCGCTAGTGGGGTCTGCGTTGCTGTCCCCAGTCTTGCCAACGACAACCCGTTCCCAAGCCTAATCGGGTCTTGGAGTGGCACTGGCGAGGTACGCCTCGAAGGCGGCAAAACCGAGCGAATGCAGTGCCGCGCCTATTATCGTAGCGATGGCACGGCTGGGCTCGGCTTGGCGATCCGGTGCGCTAACCCGTCTGCTAAAATCGATCTCCGGGCCAAGCTGTCGAATGCCAGTGGCGCGGTCACCGGCAATTGGGAAGAGCGGACGTTCAACGCTGGCGGATCGGTGACAGGCAAGGCAACGGCCTCGAAGGTCGAACTATCGATTGCCGGTGGCGGTTTGAATGCAACGATGAATGTCGCCATTAACGGCGCGTCGCATTCGGTGAACATCACGACCGAAGGCATTGCGCTCAGAGGCGTCAAAATCAGCATGGCCCGCGAGTGACGTTCACGCCGAACACAACGCAGAACGAAACACGTGCGAACGCACCATGGCCGTCGATAGTTTTGGAGACGCCTCTTGATTTCTCGCAACATCAGCGTAGCCGCGGCCTCAATGCTCGTAGCGGCTGTGGCCAACGTCGCAGAAGCTCGCCCTCGGTATGAACGCGACGGTGCCCAAAGTTTTGTCACAGCCGAGAGCCGGTTCGGCAACGGTGTCGTGTCGGGGCCCGTGCGATTGACGAACCTGGGGCGCCAAGTTCGGTTACCAGGCGGCACGTGGGAATACTGCCGCCGGTCGTGCAGCGAGACTTTGCGTGTGCAAACGGTTGACTTTTGGGAGACCAAATCTGGTGGTGGCAGCGGCGCGATCACCAACGAATGCGGGATCTTTGGCTGCTTAGAGTTGCGCTATCCGCGTTGATCACTGGAGGCTGGGCTGGTCATTTTAGGAATGGGTTCGTGCGCCGCTCAAGCCCGATCGTGCTGCCTGGGCCATGGCCACACAAGAATGCGTAGTTATCTTCCAGCACGAGCAACTGGGTTTTGATCGAGTTAATGAGCGTGTCGTGATCGCCCTGGGGAAGGTCTGATCGGCCGATGGAGCCTTGAAACAGGACATCGCCCATGATCAGAAATTTTTGCGTTGGGCTTTTGAACACAACCGAACCCGGCGAATGGCCGGGGCAATGCAACACCTCAAAAATATGTTCGCCGATCGCAACGGTTTCGCCACCTTTGAGCCAGCGGTCGGGCGTCACGTTGCGTGCCGCAAAACCATAGGCTGCGCCCTGCTCATCCAAATGATCGAGCAGAAATTTATCGGCAATGTGGGGGCCTTCGATCGGAACTTTGAGCTTCTCGCGAAGTTCGGCTGCGCCACCGGCGTGGTCGATGTGCCCGTGGGTTAGCAGAATTTTTTCGGGCATCAGTCCAACTTGGTCGATTGTCGCCAGGATGCGGTCGATGTCTCCGCCCGGATCGACGATCGCGCCTGCCATCGTCACTTCGTTCCAGATGAGCGCGCAATTTTGGTCAAACGGCGTAACCGGTATAACGGCAGCCTTGAACGACGGGGCGCGGTCGGCTCTCGGTGCGGCCATGGTGGCGGCTCTTTCCACTAGTGATGTTCCTGCGATCGTCAGTTGCAGGCGACATAGCGCAGTGTCCAGGCCAACAGAAACAAAAACGGCGGCCCGATTGGACCGCCGTTGTTGTCTATCTCAATCGTGAACGGGATCAGGCTGCTTGATGCTCATCGTCTGGATTGCGTAGCACGTAGCCGCGACCCCAGACCGTCTCGATGTAGTGCTTGTTACCCGTCGCCATTTGGAGCTTTTTGCGCAGCTTACAAATGAACACGTCGATGATCTTGAGCTCGGGCTCGTCCATGCCACCGTAGAGGTGGTTCAAGAACATTTCCTTCGTTAGCGTCGTGCCCTTACGCAATGAGAGCAACTCAAGCATTTGGTATTCTTTGCCAGTCAGATGCACGCGCTGGCCTTTGACCTCGACGGTCTTGGTGTCGAGATTGACGCGCAGGTCGCCAGTTTCAATGACCGACTGCGAGTGACCCTTTGAGCGGCGCACGATCGCGTGGATGCGAGCGACGAGCTCATCCTTGTGAAACGGCTTCGTCATATAATCGTCGGCGCCAAAACCAAGCCCCCGAACCTTGTCTTCGATCTGAGCGAGACCAGACAAAATTAAAATCGGCGTTGTAATTTTAGACACGCGCAGCGCCTTAAGGACCTCATAGCCGCTCATATCAGGCAAATTGAGGTCAAGAAGGATGATGTCATAGTCGTAGAGTTTGCCGAGATCGACACCCTCTTCGCCAAGATCTGTCGTGTAACAATTGAAACCTTCGGACTGCAGCATGAGCTCAATGCTCTGCGCCGTCGCGCTGTCGTCTTCGATCAGTAAAACCCGCATGGTCGCCGTTCCTTCATGCCTGAGCCGCCTTCAGGCCTGCTGCCTCTTCGAAACGCAACTTGAATAACTTGACCGTTGGTTAGGGTTTACCTTCAAGAAGTTAACAATCCCTAATTAACGCATCACAAACTCATGAATTCTCAACTTTTAGTCCGACCCGTTTAGTCGGACGGAGGCGCAAACACGAGCAATCGCAACGCTCGGCTGGAACCTTACAATCAGGTTCCAGTTGCTTAATTCGTCGCCCTAAACGTCAAGATTGCCCGAATCGGGACTAACAGAATTTGAGTCGCTGCCAAAGGATTTTAAGTCCTTTGTGTGGCATCTCAGTTCACGTTTTCGGCGGCGCAGGATTTCGTTGCTTTACCGCAACTTAAGGGGTGTGTGCAAACATCGAAAGTGAGGTAAACTAGGTTAAGCTCTTCGGGCAGCAATCAGCTTAATTTGGCTGAACCTGACGCTCGCGGTCGTCATTGTTTGTTGTTGGTCGTGCGTTGAGGATACCTGGTATGAATGGGCGGGAAGCAGCGCTTCGAGCGAAGCGGTTTGAAGTTGATGAGAGTGCCAAGAAGATTGATCATCTCGATATGATGATCCGCGACTTCGAGGCGCTCGCTGGTGACCTTGATCGGCAAATTCTCGCCGAGGAAGACCGCACCGGCATCAAAGACATGGCTCATTTTGGCTACTCGACGTTTGCCAAGTCAGCCGTGCAGCGGCGCGACAATTTGCGCGCTTCAGCAACCGAGCTCAGGGTCAAGCTCGATGCACTGGTCAAGGACCGCGGCGATGCTGAGCTCGAACTCGCTCAGACCGCTATTCCTAGTGAATCACGCACACAACGAAAGCGGTCGTTCCGCACGGTCTCATCGGCTGTCGCCGCCCGTTAAGTTTCGGGTCGCAAGCACGCTGTCTGGTTCGTGGGGCAGCGGTGCGGCCGTGGGGGACTATCCACCGACAACGGCGCGGCGCCGTTGTTGTGCGTTGCATTGCTTGCCGTGGCAGTTCATTTATTCGACTGCGGCAGTAACGCCGACCGTTGGATGCCATGCGAGCGAGCCATCATTTTTTATTGAGCGTCGTCGTCGGCTCGTGTGCAGGTCTTTTGGCTGGCTGCGCTTCGGGGACCGCGACCGCGATCCTGTCGCCAACAACGGAACTTTTGAAGCAGCCGGCCGCTCTTGTTACGGGCGGGCTTTCGGCGCTCGGTTCTATCGAACTACCAAAACCACCCGAACTCGATCCCGACCCAATCGGGCGACCGACTGAGTTGTATGCGCGAATCGCCAAGGGGGCGACCCGATGCTGGTTTGGTGGCGAAGGGCACCTCAAACCGACCCACATTTTCAACGCCGTAGCTGAACCCGAGGGCAAAGGCGGGCAAGCTGAAATCGTCATTCATGAGAAAGCACCTGCCATGCCTGATCCGCGCGGGCGACGAGCGTTCCGCGTGACGATTGAAGCTGCTGGCGATGGCGCCACCGTCGCCGTTGAAAACGCACGCTTCCCGGCCGACGAAGGGGCGAAGATGGAACGAGAGGTCCGCCGTTGGGCTCGTGGTGACGACGCCTGTTCGCCCCGTGCGGTCGCAGCTGCGCAGACGCCGGCGGTTGCCCCTGCGCCCGTTACAAAGCCCAAGACTGTCCAAAAGCCCGTTATAGGGTCAGGGTCATCATCCGCGCCTAAGGCCACGGCTGCCCCCACGACGCCCGCGCCACAGGGTTAAGCCACCATCGCGCAGCCATCGGAGCCAGACCGATTTTTGCAGCTCGCGCTCCGTCCACATCGCCCTATGGACCACGTTGTGTGCGCATGCTAACGCGCCGAATATGGCAAAAGAAGACGTTGAGACACCCCGGTTCGGCTGGGCGCTGACCGGCTCCGGTCACTTCTTCAAGGAAAGCATCGAGATGATGCGGGGCCTCGATCGGCTCGATGTGTTCGTGTCAAAAGCCGCCGCCGAAGTGATGCGGATGTATAAGCAGGACCTGACGCTGCCCGAAGGGACCCGCATTTTTAAAGATACAACGGCGTCCTCGGCTCCGGTCGGGAATTTCTACTTTGGCGTGTACCACACGTTGATCGTGGCGCCGGCATCGTCGAATACGGTTGCGAAGTGTGTTTACGGCATCTCTGATAACCTCGCGACGAACTGCTTTGCGCAAGCTGGCAAATGCCGCGTTCCAACAATTGTATTTGCCTGCGATACGGCACCCGAAATGGAAACTGAGGCGCCGTCGGGAATGGTGAAAGTCTATCCGCGACGGGTTGACCTTGAAAACACCGCGAAATTAAAAACCTTCGAGGCCACGACCGTTGTTGAAAGCCTTGCCGATTTAATTTCTGCGGTAAATGCGCGCAAGCGCCTTCTTGCCGCCGCGTGAGGGCAGCTCAATTCTGTTGCCATGGCACGACGACGTTGCGATGGCCTAAAACATGACCCAGCGCCTGCTGTTCCTGACCGGACGCCTTGCAGAAGCCCGCCTCACGGCGACGGTCGCTGGTGTCGGCTTGCCGGAAGGGAGTTGGCGGGTCGATAATCTTGGGATCAAGGTCGCGGCGTTGATGACCGAAGGGATTGTCAAAAACCGCCTCAAAGGCCCGCTTGAGGTCGACAGGGTTATTGTGCCTGGTCGAACGCGCATGAACCTCGACAATTTGGCTGCGCATTTTGGGGCACGATTCGAACGGGGCCCCGACGAATTGGTTGATCTGCCCGTGTTTCTCGGGCGCGGCGGGCAGCCTGCTGACTTTACGAGACATAACCTCCGGATCTTTGCAGAGATCGTCGAAGCCCCGCGGCTGAGCCTTGAAAACATCCTCAGTCGAGCGGCTCGGCACCGTGCTGACGGCGCTGATGTGATCGACGTGGGCTGCGAACCAGAAGTGCCGTTTCCAGCCCTTGAGGAGACCGTGCGGGCGCTGAAGGCTGCCGGTCACCGCGTGAGCGTAGATAGTGGTGAGGTGGCCGAGCTGCGTCGCGCCGCCCTGGCTGGGGCAGATTACGTGCTCTCGCTCGATGAAACCACGATCGAAGCCGTCGCTGGCACCGCCTGCGTTCCAATCCTGGTGCCACGGCCGCACGGCGATCTTGCCTCGCTCGTTCGCGCGATCGACGCCGCTGAAGCTGCCGGTATCCCCCACATCGCTGACCCGATCCTTGACCCCTTGAACTTCGGATTTACGACCTCGCTGGAACGCTATGCTGAATTGCGGCGCCTGCGTCCCGACGTCGAAATCTTGATGGGGACGGGCAACCTCACCGAACTCACCGAAGCCGATAGCCAGGGCGTGACGGCGCTGCTCGTTGGGATTTGCACGGAACTCGCAATCGGCAACGTGCTCATTGTGCAGGTTTCGCCCCATACTCGCCGTACGGTCGCCGAACACGACGCGGCGCGGCGCCTCATGTAC
>JBBQNE010000078.1:0-14575 GCA_038329675.1 Hyphomicrobiales bacterium
CATCCGTTCGGGGCGGACGATTTCGTCGAAGCGTTCGCCGGTCAGGGGTGTGCCGTCCTCGGTTTTGGGGGCGAGCTTGACGGCTTCCTCGCGGAGCGTCGTGCCGTTCTTGTGGGCGGTCTTGGCGATTTTTGCCGCGCGGTCATAGCCGTATTTTTCTTTCAGCGGCGTCACAAGCATGAGCGAGTTGGCGAGGCCCGTCGCGATATTGTCGAGCCGCGGCTCAATACCCACGACGCAATTGTCGGTGAAAGAGATCGCGGCGTCAGCAAGCAATCGGACCGACTGCAAAAAGTTGTAGGCCATCATCGGGTTGTAGACGTTCAGTTCAAAATGACCCTGGCTACCCGCAAAGCCGATCGCGGCGTTGTTGCCATGGATGTGGGCGCACACTTGCGTCAGCGCTTCGCACTGGGTCGGATTGACTTTACCTGGCATGATCGAAGAGCCAGGCTCGTTTTCCGGCAGCGCCAATTCGCCAAGCCCCGATCGAGGGCCGGAGCCCAAGAAGCGAATGTCGTTGGCGATTTTGAAACAACTCATCGCAGCTGTCGCAATGGCGCCGTGGGTCATCACCATCGCATCATGGGCTGCGAGCGCCTCGAACTTGTTTGGCGCCGACGTAAACGGCAACCCGCTAATGTTAGAAATCTTGGTTGCGACCAGGTCGGCAAAACCGATCGGGGCTGCCAGACCCGTGCCGACCGCCGTGCCGCCCTGAGCTAGCTCAGACAGTTGCGGCAACGTCAGCTTAATGCGCGTGATGCCGTTTTCGATTTGCCAGCGATAACCGGAGAATTCCTGGCCGAGCGTGATCGGCGTCGCATCTTGGGTGTGCGTGCGGCCGATCTTGATGATGTGCGCCCAGGCCGTCTCCTTGGCCAACAGCGCATCACGCAATTTCTGCAGGGCTGGCAACAGTCGGTGGACCACCTCCTCAACGCAGGCAATGTGCATGGCGGTTGGAAATGTATCGTTCGACGATTGGCTCATATTGACGTGGTCGTTGGGGTGGACTGGCGACTTTGAGCCCATTACCCCACCCATCACCTCAATCGCGCGGTTCGAGATGACTTCGTTGGCGTTCATGTTGGACTGCGTGCCCGATCCCGTCTGCCAGACGACGAGCGGAAAATGTTCATCGAGCTTGCCATCGATAACCTCTTGCGCCGCCTCGACGATGACCCGGCCAATCGCGGGATTGAGCTTGCCGAGTTCCATGTTGGCTTCCGCGGCGGCGCGTTTGACAATGCCGAGGGCGCGGATGATCGGTACTGGCTGTTTTTCCCAACCGATCTTGAAATTACCGAGCGAGCGTTGTGCCTGCGCACCCCAGTAACGGGTTGCATCGACGTCGATGGCCCCGAACGTATCTGTTTCGCTGCGGGTATCGCCGTTGATGGTCGCTGCCATAGGGAACGCTCCGGTCTGGTGGTTGGTGGTCGCAACCACGCGACGCCCATCCCGGCCGGTTAGCATGGGCCCGGCGCGCGCTCTACCTCGACCATTGGAGAGGGTCTGCCGCGTCAATATCCGCGCGACAGGATCGGGCGATCAAGGCCTGTCACATCGGCGACCGGGATGGCTGGACCGGAGGACGCAGGACTGGAAGCAACGGGACTGGCCAATGGCTTAGCTGCGGCCACGGTCGTTGCCTCTGGCGTTGTTATCAGCGCAGCGGTGTCGAGCTTTGGGCAACCTTTTTCCGCCAGTAAATCGTTAAACGCGTCGAGCCTCGCGTTCGCCGTCTTGAGTTCGGCCAACGACTTATTGTCCGACCCTTCTGGCCCAAACAGCCGTGATAGCGTCCGCACGAGCGTTGGAGCGGCCGCTTTTTGCTCGGCCGCGGCAGCCGACTCGAGTGACCGTATGCGTCCAGCTTGCGCCTTCATGCTCGCCTCAATCGCAACGCACGTCGAGTTTCGTTCGCTGTCAGAGATCAGCATTCGCGACGGTGGTAGCGTCCCAGTGCTTAGCCCTGAGCTTGGCGCTTCACCAAGCGAACCGGCGCAACCGGCGACCGGCAGCAGCACGGCAATAACGGCGAGCCTTCGGCAGCTGTAGGGTCGACGGTGAGGGACGCGAAATGCGGTCATGATGCTCACAAACCAGTGCGACCAGAAGCTGTCGTTCGAGATGGCGGTGGTGATGTCCAAACCGCGCTGCGCCCGACTACTTCTTCCGGAAAGCGTCCAAACTTACAACCTGGGCGCCGCCCCCCGACGAAACTCTGTCAACATCTGTTGTCTTTTCTGCGTCGGCGGCTGCGGCTGGCTTGGCAACTGCCGTTGGCCTGGCGTCTGCGGCGTTGGCTGGCACAGGCGTTACAGACTTTGGTCGCGGCAGGGCTGGCCGTTGATCGGATGAGGCGACCTGCAATGTCGTTGGCGCAACAGGGCGTTCAACTCTTGGCTTTGGCGATCTGCCAGTCCGACGCCGGTTGGCTGCACGGCCGTCTGCGTCGCCCGGCTCCTGGTCGTTATTGCCGGCTTGGTCGTCGAATTGGAGCACAAACTTCGCGCTCGGGTCGATGAACACTTTGATGGCTGAAAACGGAACAACGAGCCGTTCTGGAATACCATCGAACGTCAACTTCACTTCGAAGCGTTCATCGCTCACGATTAGGTCCCAAAAGCGATGCTGCAACACGATCGTCATTTCGGTTGGATACTTTTCGCGCAACCGCTTTGACAGCGCAACGCCGGGCGCGCGAACGTCATAAGAGATATAGAAATGATGGTCGCCGGGAAGTCCACTTTTACCGACTTCGACAAGGACACTTTTAACAAGCCCACGCAGAGCTTGTTGATGAAGCGTCTCGTAGTCGATGGTCGCTTCCGTCGTCATGCGTACCGTTCCGCACCCGTAATATGTGCCGTTACTTCGAAGGACGACCGGTTATCAATTGGGCAACAGCCCTATCGCTGTTCTGTCGCCTCGGCAGGTTATTCCGTCGAAAACGTTTCACCTCGCCGTGTCAAGCGAAGTGGAGGGCTTCTGTTGCCCGGTGCCCTCCGGACCGCGCCTCAACCGGCTAAGGTAAAGGACTGAGTTTCAGGTACTGGCACCGCCATTAGGCAGCGACAGCGACCTCAGCGTAGTTGTCATTGGCAACTATTCTGGATGGTCCGATAACGGTGGTACCATGCCGAGCAAAAGAGCACCCTTTACACCCTCGTCGATCCTAGTTCGCCCCCATCATCATCGCCCGCCACGCGTCTGGCAGGAGATGATGGTGGAGGCGCCGGGTACCGCCCCCGGGTCCGAATGGCTTATTACGGAGTCCATTTATCGCCGTAGCCGGACGAATCCGGCACCACTAACATACGGCGTCCCGCAGCAGAAAAAAAGGCCCCTGAACATAACTTCCGTGGTCATACCGCCATCCCACCCAATCCAAATGAGCACAGTGTCGTGAGCGAGATGCCAGAATTAGGTCGTCCGGGGCTGGCGAATGGCGTTTATGTGGCCTCCACGCCTTGGCGCCCCCTCGAAGCGACGATCGTAACCGCGATCGCGATTTTGGCCTCGCTGGTCATTGGAGTGTCCGTCACCCTTGCTATCGCGAGTGCCACTTCGGCTCCGTTAGCGGCTGGCGACGTCGTCACCGGCACCATCATCGGGACACTCGTTCAACAATTTGTAATGGTCGCATTGATCGTGTGGCTCGCTGGACGAAAAGGTGGTCGGCGGGGGGATGTGCTTGCGCTTGGGCCGCCTAAGCAAGGTTTCGTCGCCTACGCCGGCGCAGCTGTGACCCTGGTTGCTGCCGTTGCCGCCATGAGTACGGCGATCCACCTGATCGACCCTGCGCTGATCAAGAATGATCTCAAGCAGTTCGCGGGCATCCTAAACTCACCCTATTGGTGGGCGATGTATCCGATGGTGGGCCTTGGCGCACCGCTGTGGGAGGAGCTGGCGTTTCGCGGATTTCTGTTCTCCGCACTTGCCCAATCACGTCTTGGCGTAACCGGAGCTGCGATCGTGTCGTCGGCCGCTTGGGCTGCCATTCACTCCTATTCGTTCGTTGGGATGACGCAGGTTTTTGTGATCGGGCTCGTGTTTAGTTTCATCCTTGTGCGGACCGGGAGCCTGCGCGTTCCCATCATCATTCATGCGATCTATAATACGCTCGTGACGTCGGCGCTGCTCAGCGAGGCTGGCAAAGGGTTTTTGGCACCATGACGGATGCGCCAGCTGCTCAAAACGCGAACCGCAAGCTTGATGCCTACTGGCTTCCGTTTACAGCAAACCGGGCCTTCAAAGCACGTCCGCGGATGTTTAAGGCCGCCCACGGACTAACCCTCGTGACCGACGATGGACGCGACGTGCTCGATGCGACGAGTGGCTTGTACTGCGTGAATGCGGGCCATGGCCGGACCGAAATCGCGCGGGCGATCGCCGAGCAAGCAATGACGCTCGATTTCGCGCCGCCGTTCCAATACGCGCACCCCGCTGCCTTTACGTTGGCTGACAGGATCGCAGCGCTTGCGCCGGGCGATCTCGATCACGTTCTCCTCGCAACGTCTGGTTCTGAGGCCGTCGAGGGCGCGCTAAAAATCGCGTTGGCCTATCACCGGGCCTGTGGGCAGGGAGGGCGGACGCGGCTCATTGGGCGCGAGCGCGGTTATCACGGTGTCGGCTTTGGTGGCATTTCCGTTGGAGGGATGGTGGCAAACCGGAAAGCGTTCGGCGCGCTGCTCCCAGGCGTTGATCACTTGCCGAGCACGTACAGTCGCCCGCACCAGGCTTTCTCGACCGGCGAGCCGGAGTGGGGTGCCCACCTTGCCGATGACTTGACACGGCTGATCGGGTTGCATGACGCATCGACGATTGCTGCTGTCATCGTCGAACCCGTGGCCGGCTCGACCGGGTGCTTACCACCGCCCAAAGGCTACCTCGAACGCCTGCGTGCGCTAACGGCGGCCGCTGGCATCTTGCTCATTTTTGATGAGGTGATCACCGGCTTCGGGCGGCTCGGATTTGCCTTTGCTGCCGAGCGATATGGCGTCGTGCCGGACATGATTACGTTTGCCAAAGGCGTATCGAATGGTGCGGCCCCGCTTTCTGGCGTCGTTGTCCGCAAGCCAATCCATGATGCCTTGATGACCGGCCCCGACCACACGATCGAACTGTTTCACGGGCACACGTATTCGGGCCATCCGTTATCCGTCGCTGCCGGGCTCGCCACGCTGGACCTCTACGCGCAAGACAACCTGTTTGCACGGGCGCGCGACCTTGAAGCCAGGTTTGCGCAGATCATGCTGACCTTGAAGCAATCGCCACATGTCGCCGATATTCGGCCGATTGGTTTGATGTGCGGTATCGACCTTGAGCCCGATCCGTTGAAGCCCGGTGCCAAAGGCTACTCCATGATCGAGCGTACCTTCCACCACGACAACCTTTACGTCCGCATCGCTGGCGATACGCTGATCCTCGCGCCATCACTCATCGCCGCAGAGGACGACCTGGTGATGATGCGCGATCGCATCGCGTCGGCGTTATCTGCGATTTGAGCCGGTTTTGCGGTGTTATACCTGTTTATTCGACCTCCGGCCGCATTGCGTTGCCTCGGTGATACGCGTGTTCTCAAGACACATGATTCTCGCGCCACGACAGGCGCCTAGCCGAGATACGATCCCATGACCGCTGACGCGTCATCGCCAACGTATCGCCAGAGCTCGAGTTTTCGGAACTCGGGTTTTCAAAGCCCTGATTTTCAGAGTCCGGGCCTGCCGACGACCGGCGCCAGCTCGCGGCTCGATACGCACCTGCTGGTCGTCGTTGCCATCTTACTGACGTCGGCGGCGTTGGCGGTTTTTGCATCTAAGACGCTGGGACTACCCGATGATCTTTCGATGATTTCGGGTTGTGGTTTTGCGGTTTTTGCCTTGCTTGGGCATCTCGGCGTCAGCCGAGGCACAGGCGCTATGGCGCCTAGCACTGCGAATGCTGCTCCCGGACGGGAGCCACGGGCCAAAGCGCGAAGAGGCGATCGAAAAAGCGGCAAGAAATCCGCCACGCGCCATGTTGGGACGGCGGATCGTCGTCTCGAACCGACGTTACCATCACCTGGAACGGCGGCCACCGCAACGGAACGGACTTTCGATACCGAACCCGCCCCCGACCACCTCGATGAAGCTGGCTGGCAAGACGAACTCGGCCGCGCGATCCCAGCGGAGCCTCGGTTTTCCAACAGTCCGCAGAACGCAGCGCCGCGACCGGCGGCAAGCCAGGGTGGTCCGCCAGCCGACGCCGTTGCGGCTCGGTCGTCGACGATTGATGAAAATGAAGTCCACCGGGTTGAAAAACTCGTCCGCCAGCTCGCTGAAAACGTCCGGATGCTGGAGCAGACGCCGGGTCTTGCTCATGGATCGCACGCGGCTCCGCCGGCGCTAACCGCGGCTCCGCCGCCGCTGAACTCGGGTGCGGGGCACGTGACAGGTGCAGCCGCCGTCCTGCGGCAGGCTGCACGCGGCGAGACCAGCCAAAGCCCGAGCCCAAGTCAGAACACAAGCCCGGTCATAAGTCCGGGCCCAAGCCAACCAACCGAGCCTGTCCCTGTCGCGCTTCGCGTTGCAGCCGTCATCGCCGATTCGATGCCGCATGCGCCCTCGTCTCAGCGCATGGTCCAGGCGGCGCATGGTGCATCTGCCGCGACTGTGGCAGCCGCAGAGCCGCCGACCACGACCAACCCGTCGCCACCCCGACAACCGACGGTTCCAGCCGCACCGCCTCAAAGCCCGGAGCGCGACGAGATCATCGCGGCACTCAATGCGCAACGGATCGACGTGTTTTTGGAACCCATCCTCGATATCCGCGAGCAGAAACCACAGCATTTCGAGGTGTCGATCGCCCTGCGGACAGCGGCTGGCGCGTCAATCGATTTGGCACAAGCCGAGCGACAGCTTGGTGGGACGGGGCTGCTACCGCTCATCGACCAATCGCGGATCGTGCAGGCAGCCCAACTCGCAGACCGCTTGGCTGGCTTGGGTAAGACGGGTTCCGTCCTTACAGGCGTTAACGGCGAAACGCTCGCGGATGACGGTTTCAAGCGCAGCTTTGCCGATGGGCAACGCACAATCGGAGCGTTTCCTGGCCATCTCGTGCTTGCGATGCCGCAGAGCGCCGTTGCCCATTTCACCGAGGCCGACTGGCAAACCCTCACGCGGTTGCGCAGCGCTGGCTTTGCCTATGCGATTACCGACATTACAACATTGGACATGGACTTCAGCTTCCTGGCTGCTCGCGGCTTCGTCATGGCGCGCCTGGATGCGGTTGCGTTTCTGGACGGTCTGCCGACCGAAGGCGGTGTCATCGCCCCAGCCGACATCTGCCGTCACCTTGCGACATGCGGGCTAGCGCTCGTCGTGGGCCACATTGCCGACGATCAACAGCTTGCGCGCATCTTCGGGTTTGGCGTGCTGTTTGGGCAAGGCCAGGTGTTTGGTGGCCCCCGAGCGGTGAACCCAACCGCCCAACTGCCGCCAGCTAGCGCGAGCTCGACCGAAGCGCACGCCTGACATCGACCGCCATTATTGCGCTTGTTTGGGACCGCGGGTCACTGCGCTGGCAATGGCCCAACCCAGCGCCCAGCCAGCAGCCAAACCCACGAGGTTGACGCCCATGAAAATGGCCGTGTGGAGATCGGCCACCTGATCGGGGCTGTCGAATTTGTAGGTCGCCACGACCCTTGTTGCGACATCGGACGCCAAGAAGCGCATCGTGAGCGCGGCAGCGACGACTGCAAACAGCATCGCGGTCACATAGCGCATTGCTGGCTCCCGATTACTTGACTTCCCAGAACCAAATCTCGCGGGCCTCGGCATAGTTTGAATAGTAGCCAGCCCAGGAGAACCATTCCATCAACCACTTGGCGCTCGAACGGTAGCCGTTCCAGACGTCAATGTGGTCGCCGGTCGGGCTGCCCGTGGCGTCCGTAGACCGCGACCAGTAATCGGCGATGTAGATCATGCCGGTTCGTCCGAAAATTTTGGGGTAGAAATTCTTCGAGTCCGCGCCCGTCATGATCTCGATCTGGCCGACGCCGGGTAAGTTTGCGCGGCGGATGGCGTTGGCGAGTTGGCTCGCGTTGATGATGTGCATGTCATCGGGGATGTGGACCCCACACGTCGCGCAGCCCTTGAGTTGGCCCATCGTAACGCCCGCACGCTTCAGCGCGACCCCCATGCGAATGGCGCACTGATTGCCAAACACGGAGAAGTGCGTCGGGATCGGCTTGCCTTCAAGGTTGCGCAATTCCTCTGGCGCAAGGCACGGAGTGGCGACGCTTTCGTTGAAGGGATGCCCGTACCAAAGATCGCGAAATTGAACCATGGATGACACCGTGACGGATAAGGCAACGCCTGCTGGCCCGACGAAGTTTGCCTCGGTTTCGTGGCAATTGTAAGCGGCAGCACGGCGTAGCTTGCGGTCCTCTTACCGCCGCCCAGCTCCTCAGCCGTTAGGCCGCAACGGCTCCCGATATCGCGTTGGCGACCCGTAATCAAATAATGGTGCGGTCAAGAGGACTCGAACCTCCACGCCTTGCGGCGCTACCACCTCAAGGTAGTGCGTCTACCAATTCCGCCATGACCGCCCGCAGCAGGTGTCCCCGCCGCCACGGCACGCGAGGTAACAGAGCGTTCGCAGCGACGCAAGTCCGCAATCGAAGGTCCGCGATAGCGACGACACGCGGCTTAGAACATATTCAGCGCGAGGCGCGCCTCATCCGACATGCGGCCGTGATGCCATGGCGGATCGAACACAAGTTTAACCTTGGTTTGGGCCACACCCGGGACGGCGTTGACCGCGTTCTCAACCCAACCTGGCATCTCGCCAGCGACCGGGCAGCCCGGCGACGTCAACGTCATGTCGACCCTGACGGTACGGTCGTCTTCGATATCAATCGCGTAGATCAACCCGAGTTCGTAGATGTCGGACGGGATCTCGGGATCGTAGACGGACTTGAGAGCAGCTACGATATCGCCCGTCAATCGTTCGATTTCTTCGGGCGGCAGTGCGCTTGCTAGGACAATATCGGAGGTCGAAGCAGTCGCTTCATTAGCAACTGCCGAAGTTAGGTTTGCGGCGGCATGCGGGTCGGCCGAATCTGGAGCCGCGGTAGCAACAGGATTGCCACCGGCGGATGCAGCGTTTTGGACTGCGTCTGGCTTAGCGGTATCTGTCATCTCAAGCCTCCAGGCGGCGCGTCGGTTTTAGGCAAACAGCTCATGGGCCTTCTTTAGGCTATCGACGAGCGCGTCAACTTCGGCCGTCGTCGAGTACATGGCAAACGACGCCCGGCACGTCGCTGGCACGCCGAGGCGGTCCATGAGCGGCTGTGCGCAATGGTGGCCAGCACGAACTGCGACGCCTGATCGATCGACAATCGTTGCGATATCGTGTGGGTGGAGGCCATCGACAGAGAACGCGAAAATCGCACCTTTGCCGGGGGCATTACCGTACAGCTTCACCCACTTAAGTTCAGACAGTCGCTCCTGGGCGTAGGCTCCGATCGCGGCCTCATGGGCAGCAATACGGTCACGGCCGATCTGCATCATGTACGACAATCCAGCCGCCAGACCGATCGCTTCGACGAACATCGGCGTGCCAGCCTCAAACCGGTGAGGTGGCACGTTGTAGGTGATGCCATCGACGGCGACCTTATCGATCATGTTGCCGCCGCCCTCAAACGGGCCGGTCTTGTCGAGGTATTCGCGCTTGGCCCACAGGACACCGATACCCGTCGGGCCGTAGGTTTTGTGGCCGGTGAACACAAAGAAATCACAGCCCAAATCGCGCACGTCGACCGGCATGTGGGCGGCTGACTGGCTGCCGTCAACGAGCACGGGAATGCCGCGTGCGTGTGCGATGCGAACAATGTCTTTGATCGGCGTAACGGTGCCTAACACATTCGACATATGCGTCACGGCCACGATCTTCGTGCGCGGGGTTAACAGCCGCTCGAACTCGTCAATCAGCAGCTCGCCGTTATCGTCCATCGGGATCCACTTCAGCACCGCACCGTTACGTTCGCGGTGGAAATGCCACGGCACGATGTTGGCGTGGTGCTCCATGATCGACAGCACGATTTCATCGCCTTCGCCGATCCGGCCGCGGCCGTAGCCGTCCGCGACAATGTTGATCGCGGCCGTCGCGTTGTGCGTGAATACGACTTCGTCGGCGCTAGCAGCGTTTAAGAAGCGGCGGACGGTTTCGCGTGCGTCTTCATATTTTGTCGTCGCCGTGTTCGACAAATAATGGAGGCCACGGTGAACGTTGGCGTATTCGAACCGGTAGGCGTGGTCCATCGCTTCAAGAACTTGGCGCGGCTTTTGGGCCGATGCTGCGTTGTCGAGATAGGCCAGCGGCTTGCCGTAAACCTCGCGATAGAGGATCGGGAAATCGGCGCGAATGCGCGCAACGTCGTACGGTGCGGTCGTATCCGCGGCCGTTCCGGTTGTCTGCGCCGCGATCATGTCACCGCTCTTGGCTTGGTAGCCCATTGGAGCGTCCTTTCCGTTGCCGTCTCAGACGGACGTTGTTTCAGTGTGGCAAGCTTTAAAAGCTGCCGATGGATTTCAAGATCTCGGGCCCGCCAGCCAATCATCGGCACACGCTTCGAGCGCAGTTCTTACGGCATCATGTTGAACGCAATCGATGGCTTGTCCGATAAATGACCTCACGAGCAGCGCGCGTGCTTCGTTTTCAGGGATACCGCGCGAGCGACAATAGAACATCAGGTCTTCATCGATTTCGATAACGGTTGCGCCATGGCCGCACACGACATCATCGGCGTAGATCTCAAGCTCGGGTTTCGAATCGAATTCTGCGTCTGCCGACAACATCAGCGCACGCGCCATCTGTTTGCCGTTGGTTTTTTGCGCGTTGGGCCGCACGATGATCTTGCCCTGAAAGATCCCGCGAGCGTGGCCATCCAACACGCCAGCAAACATCTCCCGGCTCTCGCAGTGAGGAACGGCGTGGTCGACCGTTAGCGTCGTGTCGATATGGTCGCCGCCGCGGCCAAGGAAACAGCCTGACACGTCGATTTTGGCATGGTCGCCCGTAAACGTCACGCTCAGTTGATTGCGCGCCAGCGCGGTGCCTGACGACATTTGGAAGGCCCGGTAGTTCGCCCGCTGGCCAAGGCGCGTGACCCAGTTTGAGAGGTGCGTTGCCTTTCCGCCTTCAATCGTCGCCTTAATGTGCGTCAGCTCTGCTCCCGCACCGACGACGGTTTCCGACAGGGCATTGGTTTGACCATCGGGCGTTGAACCGGGCAGCGTGATAAACAATTCAACCACGGTCGCCTTTGAGTTGGCACCCGCCCGGATCGAATTGCGCAGTGTCGATAGCCGGGGCTCGCGCCCAGCCGACAATGACACGACGAGAATTGGCCGATCGACAACGACGCCATCTGGAATGTCGATGATCGCGCCATCGGTGACAAATGCGGTATTTAGAGCCAGAACGGCGTCGTTCGTCAACGGAACGAGCCCGTCGATGCGCGACGACAGCGTCGCAACAGTGACGGCTTCGACCCCGGCGAGATTGGATAGCGCCTCACGGTAGTGGCCGTTGACGAATACGATGCGGGCTGCATCGAAGGCCATGAACGGACCTAGCGCAACGATCAGGTCGGCAACTGTCAGCTTGGCGTTGCCGTCAATTGATGGCAGCGCCGGTTCCTTCAACGCCGTTCGAAGGTCGGTATATTTCCACTCTTCGATGCGCCTATGGGGCAGACCATATTCGGTGAACGCGGCGATCGCAGCACGACGATGGGTGGCCACGTCCGCGCCACCCGGCAGCGATGGCAAGGCCGCTTGGAACTGTTCGACGAGGGCGACCTCAGCCTTGGTTTTCATGACGGCGACGGGCATCGTGTCCTCCACGGGTTGTCCATCCATCACGCGGCGTCCAGGTAGCCAGCATAACCTGACCGTTCAAGTTCATGGGCCAACGTCTTGTCGCCGGTTTTGATGATCCGGCCCTTGGCCAGCACGTGCACTTTGTCTGGCACAATGTAGTCGAGCAGCCGCTGATAGTGGGTGATCACGAGCATCGACCGGTCCGGCGATCTCAGCGCATTGACGCCGTCGGCGACGATTTTGAGCGCATCGATATCAAGACCGCTGTCGGTCTCGTCGAGAACGCATAACGAGGGCTCCAACATCGCCATTTGTAGAATTTCGGAGCGCTTCTTTTCGCCACCCGAGAAGCCAACGTTGACTGGCCGTTTGAGCATTTCAAAGTCAATATTGAGAGAGGCCGCGCGGTCTCGGACAACTTTCATGAATTCAGGCGTCGTGTATTCAGCTTGATCGCGTTTGCGCCGCACCGCGTTGGTTGCCGTGCGCAGAAACGTTAACCCAGCAACGCCCGGGATCTCCATTGGGTACTGGAATGCGAGGAACACGCCAGCGGCGGCCCGCTCATCAGGGGCCATTTCAAGCAGGCTCGCCCCGTTCCAGAGGATCTCGCCATCGGTGACCTCGTAGCCCGCTCGACCGGCGAGCACATAGGCGAGCGTCGACTTGCCAGAGCCGTTCGGGCCCATGATCGCGTGGACTTCGCCCTTCGGAACGGCCAAGTCCAGGCCATTGATGATGACCTTGTCCTCGTCGGCGAGCTTCACATGTAGGTTTTTGATTTCGAGCATTCGATATTGTTCCAATTCACTAAATGGGTCGGCGGCGAGTTATCGTCGCGCCCCTTTTCCGCTGATCCGTCGGTCGTTGATCAAAGGTGTGCCGTTGATCCAACGGCGAATGTGTCCAAGCGCCTCATCGTAGCGGCGCTGATCGAGAACCGGACAATCGGGATCGGCAAATATCACCGCATCGCCAATCGTGATCGACAGGTCGCTGCGGGGGCGCACCACGAGTGTGCGGCCGTCGATCCTGAGGGTGAATGTCCCGCCGCCGTCCTCGATGCTTACGACCCGGCCACGAGCGAGACGGTCGAGATCACCCCGCAACGTGAGCCAACACAACACATCGCCGACAAAGACCGCCATCCGCTCGACGCGCTGTCGGCGGACGAACGCTGCCACGTCGGCACCGTACTGCAACGCGGCGATGGTTGCATCGCGCTCGAGCTGCCGAATGATGCCGCCGGTGTGCGCCATGGGCTCAGCCGACGCTCCCTTCGAGACTAATACCGATCAGCTTTTGCGTTTCGGCCATAAATTCCATCGGCAATTGCTGCAGCACGTCGCGGACGAACCCGTTGACGACGAGCGCCACGGCTTCTTCCTGCGATAGTCCGCGCTGCATGCAGTAAAACAGCGTATCTTCACTGATTTTGGAGGTCGTGGCCTCGTGCTCAAAGTGGGCCGATGAATTCTTGGCTTCGATGTAGGGCACGGTGTGCGCGCCGCACTTGTCGCCAATCAACAACGAATCGCAGTTCGTGAAATTGCGCGCGTTCGACGCCTTACGGTGAGCCGAGACGAGGCCGCGATAGGTGTTCTGCGAGAAGCCAGCCGCGATCCCTTTTGAGATGATGCGGCTTGAGGTGTTGCGGCCAAGGTGGATCATCTTGGTCCCGCTATCGACCTGCTGGTGGCCGTTCGAGATCGCGATCGAATAGAACTCGCCACGCGATCCATCGCCGCGCAAGATGCACGAGGGATACTTCCAAGTGATCGCAGAGCCGGTCTCGACTTGCGTCCACGAAATCTTTGAGTTCCGACCGCGGCAGTCGCCGCGCTTGGTCACAAAGTTATAGACGCCACCCTTGCCATTCTTGTCGCCTGGATACCAATTCTGGACGGTCGAATACTTAATTTCGGCGTCGTCGTGGGCGATCAGCTCGACGCAAGCGGCATGAAGCTGGTTTTCATCCCGCATCGGCGCCGTACAACCTTCGAGGTAAGACACGTATGACCCCTTGTCGGCGATGATCAACGTGCGCTCGAACTGACCGGTTTCCTTGTCGTTCATGCGGAATTGCGTCGACAGTTCCATCGGGCAACGCACGCCCGGCGGCACGTAGACGAACGAGCCGTCGGAAAACACCGCCGAATTGAGAGCCGCATAAAAATTGTCGGACTGCGGAATGACAGAGCCTAGATATTTGCGAACCAAATCGGGATGGTTACGCAGCGCTTCCGATATCGAACAGAAGATCACTCCGGATTTGGCCAGTTCGGCTTTGAACGTGGTCGCCACCGAAACGCTATCGAAGATCGCGTCGACCGCAACGGGCTTGGCGCCGGTCAATTTGACGCCAGCGAGAATCTTCTGCTCGGTCAACGGAATGCCGAGCTTTTCGTATGTCGCAAGAATCTCCGGATCGACCTCGTCGAGGCTGTCGAGCTGCTTCTTCGAGCGCGGCGCGGAATAATAATACATGTCCTGATAGTCGATCTTTGGATAATCGACCTTCGCCCATGTTGGCTCAGACATGACTTTCCAGCGCTGGTAGCTGTCAAGCCGCCAGTCGAGCATCCATTCGGGCTCGTTCTTCTTGGCCGAGATGAACCGCACGATGTCTTCGCTCAGCCCTTTGGGCGCGCGATCGGCTTCGATCATTGTTTCGAAGCCATACTTGTACTGATCGACGT
>JBBQNE010000079.1:0-14412 GCA_038329675.1 Hyphomicrobiales bacterium
ATTAATCAACCGTGGCTCGCATGCCGCTCACAGTCCCCACGGTTGGCGCCGAAGCTGTTTGTTATGGCCAACCGACGGCGGCACGCCTGAACGGCCGTATTCGACACGGCAAGAAAACGCGCCCGTGTCTAAAACGTGCCCGTGTCTAAAACGTGCCCGTCCTTAATCCGTGACCGTGCTCAACCCGTGGCGAAGCCGCGCTTGCAGTTGGAGCCATCCGCCTCTAATGTCGGCAACTGACGTCAAGAATATACGCAGCGCCGCGACGGCGCATAATTTCCGAGGGAAGGACGACCAGTCATGCGTCTGACGAAGACGACGGGACATGCCATTCGCATTTTAATCGATTGCGCAGGAGCATCAGACGAGCGCGTTAAGGTCGCCACAATTGCAGATCGGCTTGGCATCAGCCAACTCAACGCATTCAAGATTGTGCACATCCTTGCAAAGTCAGGTTTTCTAGATGCCATGCGCGGCCGCAACGGCGGCGTTATGCTTGCGATGCCGCCTGATGAGATCCAGATCGGATCGATCGTTCGCGCAATTGAATCGACCGAGATGGTCGTTGCAGGAGCCAACGGCGCAAAGAAGCGCGACAAAGCACCGGTCAACGCAATCTTTGAAGACGCGCTGCACGCATTTATCAGCGTTCTCGATAGCCACACGTTGGCCGATATCGCGCCTGCCGTGAAGCGGCCCAAGACCAAGCCCGTCGTGAAGGCCGTAAAGCCAACAACGGTGCTCCGAAAAACGCTCGGCAAAGCGAATGGCATCAAGGGCAAGGCGACTGTTGCCAAAACGGTCGCTAAAAAAGCGATCTCAAAGTCCGTCGTGCGACGGGCAGGCCTTCGAGCTTAGGGCGCGCCAGATCGGTCCAGATCAGCCCAGATCAGTACTGTGTGAGCGCACCGCGTGAGAACATCGGGCGATGGTGGCAGGCAACTTGATTTCAAGCGTTGCCTGTCCCATTACCGGCGCGTGAACGCTTCACGCTCAACGACCGCTTCGGGTATCCGAGCAGCCTCCGGACGTATGAAACTTCGGGCAAAGGGGTTCGGCATACGCCGTGAGCAACATCAAAACCGGTTTCCTTTCGGGCCTAACGCGAACAGACGGGCCACGTCGAGATACCTTGCGCCGCGAGATCGCGCGGGATCGCGCCCGGCTGCAGTCGGCCGATACGCGGCCAAAGCTGGTTCTGGCGAGCGCAAGTCCACGACGCGTCGCGCTGTTGGCTCAAATCGGTTTTGAGCCCGACGCATACCGCCCGTCATCGATCGATGAAACCCCCGGCAAAGGTGAGATGCCGCGCGCCGTGGTTACGCGACTGGCAAAGGCTAAGGCCGAAGCGGCTCGTGATCAATTGGCCAACGACCGCGACATCGCCGATGCGCATATTCTGGCAGCCGATACGGTCGTTGCCGTTGGCCGTCGTATTTTGGGCAAACCTGAGCAGATCGAACAGGCGACCGAGTGCTTGCAATACCTGTCGGGCCGCTCGCATCGCGTTCTCACGGGCGTGTGTTTGATGTTGCCTGACGACCGCGTCCGGTTGCGGATCGTCGATACGCGCGTGCGCTTCAAACATTTGTCGCATACCGAAATTGAAGCCTACATCGCCTCGCGCGAGTGGCGCGGCAAAGCTGGGGGATACGCCATCCAAGGCCTCGCCGGGTCATTTGTTCAAAAGATTGTCGGGTCTTACACCAACGTCGTCGGGCTCCCGTTGACCGAGGTCACGGGGATGCTGCTGGCCGAGAATTTCCCAGTCCACTTTAATTGGCTCAATGCGGGGCAGTTGGATCCAGTTTAGAGCCCGCGTTGGGACCGCCGTTTCTGGCGCGGTCGTTGCCAGGGCTCGCCGAGCCAGTCCATACCAAAAGAGCGATCGTGAGGTGCGATATGGACGATACACCCGAACACACCGATGAGCCTGGCCGCGGGAGGAGATGCCCGATTTGCGAAAAACCGACGGCAGAGGCCGCGCGCCCGTTTTGCTCGCCGCGGTGTAAAGAAATTGATCTGGGGCGCTGGCTGTCAGGGTCATACGTCATCGCGGGCGGCCGCACCGACGAGGACGGCGAGGAAACCGCAGAGAGTCTCGCGAACGATCATGAGCCGCGCGACGATGGTCACGATGACAGCCGTTGAGACGATAGCCCTTGACACGTTAGCCTTTGAGACGATGGCCGTTGCGAGGCCGGCGCGCCCTTGATGAATCACAACCCTAAAACAAGAACTGCTCAGACAGCACGCGTTCTTGGAGGCTGCGATCTGGATCGCACATCAAATAGAGCTGGATGTGCCGGGCGTTCTCGATTTCAACGCGCACCACAGAGCGGGTCTCGGCATGGTCGGCCACGGCGCTAACCGGCCGCTTGCTCGGCTCCAAAATGTCGAACGCGATTTTCGCCTTATGCGGCAACAGCGCACCCCTCCAGCGCCGCGGGCGGAACGGGCTGATCGGAGTGAGCGCAAGTAAGGGGGCATCGATCGGTACGATTGGCCCGTGCGCGGATAGATTGTAGGCCGTGGATCCCGCTGGCGTCGCAACCAGAGCGCCATCGCAAATCAACTCGGCCAATCGAACTTTTCCATCGATCGAAATTCTTAGTTTCGCGGCCTGCGCTGTTTCGCGGAACAACGACACTTCGTTGATCGCCAGCGCCTTGTGGGCCTTTCCAGCGCGGTCGAAGGCGATCATCGAGAGCGGGTGAATGGGTGAGATTTCCGCCGTCGCCAAGCGTTGATAGAGATCATCGTCGCGATACTCGTTCATCAAAAAACCAACCGAACCGCAGTTCATGCCAAAGATCGGAATTTCGTCGTTCATATATTTGTGGAGCGTTTGCAGCATCAAACCGTCCCCGCCCAACGCGACGATCGCATCGGCGGCCCGCGCCGGACGGTCGCCATAGCGTGCCGTCAACGTATGACGTGCAGCTTGCGCTTCGGGCGTGTCGCTCGCAACGAAGGCGATGCGCTCGAACGGCGGTTTGAGCTTGGCCATGATCTATGCCCACTGACGTTTTTTGGAAAAACCGGTCAGCCGTAATGACACAAACATCGAACCAATCAATGAGCCGCAACATAACGCACGACAACAGCGATGCCTGCGTCATGGTTTACACAACGCTGCCTTCGGTTGAGGCCGCAAAACGTTGGCACGGTCGCTGGTCGAAACGAAAAATGGCCGCGTGCGTCAACATTGTTCGATCTGTCATTTCAATTTACCGATGGGATGGCGCGATCGCAGAAGACGCGGAAGTGGCGATGCTGATCAAAACACGACGTGGCTTCATGCACTACGTGTTCGACGATATTCAGCGGCAGCATCCCTACGCGGCGCCAGCGATCATTGCCTATGACATTGTGGGACGGCTTGCGACCTACCTCAATTGGATTGGCGCTGAGCCGACATCTGGAAGCCACGCCGCCTAAGATGCGTAGACGACGTACTCAGTTCCAATTGGGGATTTCGAAGAGGTCAACGATGACCTTTCGCGATCGCTGGCGTTGCCTAGCGCTGCTGGCGTCGGCGCGTGGACGAGCAACGTAAAGGGGTGGCACCGGGCGCAGGACCGTTACCGAGCGTGGCTGCAGTTCGGCCCGCGAGCGATCCCGGCCCGAATTATCGAACCGCGAGGCCTTTGGCCCAGCTCCGTTATTCAAAGTCTGTGTTGCCGGTACCCGGGCAGCCGTTACCGGTTTGTCGGGCTTAGATGATAAACCCATATCATCGCTTAAACGCGCAACGTCGGGCTTCGACGCTGTCTCCGAGGGCTCATCTTTGGCCGCATTGGTCAAAGGCGGCGGCAGCGGCCCGCCAACGGACATGCGCCCCGGCAATGGCACCCGAGCTGGCCGAGGCGTGGCAGTTCGGAGGTTGATCTCTTCGGTCGGCAAGGTCGCCAAATCAAGATTTGCTCGACCCGTTGAAATGGATTTCGTCGCCACTGTGGTGTTTGGCACAATGGCCTGCCGCGGCACGGGTACGGGCATGACGCCTGTCAAACGAGCTGTGTCCACGACAGCCCCCGTTGCGGGCGCAACGGTATGGGGCTGGCTGATGGATTGGGCCTGCAAGGCAGCGGGTGCGCAGCGGCCGCTGGAACCAGTGGTCTGACCCGATGTACAGCTGACGCCGCACGCTTTGTCGACGTGCCCCTCAAGCAGCGTCAGCAAAATATAGTCGGGATCATTGTGGGGCAGCGTTGCATTGACCTTGGTCAGGAATGCGCCCATCGCCGCTTTGGTACCGCCTGCCCAATTGCCGTCCATGGCCCCATCGTAACAACCCACGCGTTTCAGTTGGTGTTGGATTTGGCGGCTGAGTTCGACGCGCTGTTTCTCGCTGCCAACCCGAGATGAGGTTAATCGGACCGGGACGCTGGTTTCGACGATCGTGACCTGGGCAGACCATGGTGGCAGCGCCGCTTGAACCGGAGCATCGCTGACACGCGATGTAGCTTGGCCGTTGATCGCAGAAAAATCGCTGTCCGGGCTTGCTGGGGTTGGCGCAGTTGACGCTGGCCCATCGTCAGATTTGGACGGAGGCGCGTGTCGGGCGATGTCCAATGCCAGCGACATGATCCAGGCACCTGGCGAACCTGGCGGTTGCGAGCTGAGGGGCACGAGGACCGCCGCAGCGCCGATGAGGCCGCCCAGAGCCGTCACGCTAAACACGGTCGATAAACGCATGGCAAAAACTCACTGGCCAACTTCTGGGCCGACAGCGTTCGCACGGTGCCGATGCGAACGGTTAAACCGCGTTAATGGGATACACCTAGGCGTCGTTCCCAGCAATGCCGCTTGTAAAAAACATTTGATGGCGGATCATTCGGCCGCCGTCCTGAGATAAGCCGAACCGAACCGAACCGGTGCTGTGGACAGTTCGTGAGGCGTCGTGTGGACAAGTTGAGCAACGAGCCGTGACACGCGGGCGATACAAGCTGGAGTGACGCAACCGCAACACACCGCCCCGATTGGCATGGGGGGCGCCCCAACCCCCGCTACCCAACTGATTAGGCTTAGCGATTCAACGTGAATCAGTTACATCCGGAGGCGAGGGAGTTTATTTGCGTCAGTTTCTTGCGTTCGGTGTGTGTCTTCCAGGTTATTCACAATCCCGATGCCGAGCGGCGGTGGGGAACATGTGGGAAACCTTTGGTTGGTTCCATCGGCGCACTGTCCAGGATCAAGGCTTAGACGCCAACGACGCTCGCCACCAATCCTTTGGGGGGATTTTTGGATGCTCACGAGCCCGACGGTACTGTGCCACGGTCGTACTGCGTTGGACTGAACGATCAGTGACCCTCGATCGCAATTGCGTCCAATAAGAATAAGGCCGACCAAGTGGCTGCGTATGCTCGGCCCATCTCAATGGAGAGGGCTTATGAGACACGTCCTAGGCGTGTTAGGGGTTGCGGCAGCAGGCGTATTGCTCGCTGTCTCAGCCGCCATGAACTGGCAGTTTGGCTATAATTTAGGCCGAACTCCGTTTGACGGACAAATCTACGGCGCCGCTAGCGCGGCCGCAGATTGTATGAAGGCGCTCGTGCCGTTTTTCTTCTTCGCCGCATGGCGAAATAGAATGTGGGCACAGGCGTCAGCCTCCGCGCTGGTGTGGGTTGTCGTCACGGCTTATTCGCTGACGTCTGCCCTCGGTCACGCCGCTCTGAACCGCGCTGACACCACAGGTGCGCGCACGGTTCAAACTCAGTCCTATCAGGACGTCCGCGCTGATGTGAAGCGTGCCCAAGACCAGTTGTCGTGGGTGCCGCAACATCGTCCGGTCGCCACCGTGCAGGCTGAGATTGATGGTGTTAAGAACAGCCGCGCATGGGGCTGGTCTTCAGGTTGTACGAAAGTTGACGGTAAGGCTGAGCGTCAAGCTTGCGATCGTTTCCATGCACTGCAGGCCGAACTTGGCTCTGCGCAGCAGGGTGCGATGCTTGAGAAGCGCATTGCAGACCTACAGTCGAAGCTCGACGGTCAGGTTGCCCACCACGGTTCAGCCGATGCTGATCCGCAGGCGGCAGTCTTGACCGCTTTGTTGGCGAAAGTTCTGCCCAATATCGAGAAGGCCGACGTGCAGACCATGATGACGGTCTTCGTCGCGCTGTTGCTTGAGGTTGGTTCGGGACTTGGTCTCTTCGTCGCCTTCAGTCAGTGGCGTATCCACGACGTCCGGGCACCGTCGGCTCCGCGCATCATGCCGGTTGCCGCAACGCCTCTCCCGGCGATCAACACCGCTGCGGTGGCGGTGGCGGCTCTTCCAGCCGTGCAGCAGATTGCTGCTAAACCGCGTTCCGGTGCAAACGACAATCGTGTCGCTGCCCCGGCTGCTCTCGCCGCTCCGCCTCAGCCCCAACAGGCCCAGGCGCATACGACGAGAATGATCGCTCCCGAGACGGATGTGGAGCGGTTCTACAAAGAGAATATCGACGTGACTGACGGTTCAAGTCTAACTGCAACGGAGCTCTATGAGGATTACTGTGATTGGTGTGAGGCAAGGAATAAGGAGCCGCTAGCACTACCAACTTTTGGACGCGCGTTCGGTGAACTCGGCGTCAAGAAGGAAAAGATCGCAGGCCGCATTCGGTACATTGGCATCGCGCTAAAGTCCGAGTTGGAGCGCAGGGAGGATACGAAACCGCCCGTCTTCGAAGTCAAGGCTGCCTAAACGGCAGCTCTCAATTGGAAGGCCGCCCCAAAAGGGCGGCCTTTTTTGTTTGTGACATGGGACAGCCCTCGGGACCGAATGATCATCGCTTTTCAAGGCCGG
Source organism: Hyphomicrobiales bacterium (assembly GCA_038329675.1). Classification (GTDB taxonomy): domain Bacteria; phylum Pseudomonadota; class Alphaproteobacteria; order Rhizobiales; family Hyphomicrobiaceae; genus JANXVY01. The sequence goes on from JBBQNE010000079.1 coordinate 6,788, forward strand.
TATCTTGCATTGAGACCGGCATCTGGCATTGTGAGTTGGACGAGCGGACAGCCCCTTGCAACTGTGGTTGGGCACTACCCATATCCGAGCACACTAAGGTGCAACTAGCACCGCCCAATGCCCAAAGCCGAGCGCCTAAACCGGAGGCCCGACCATGACGCCCGATGAACGCAACATGATCGACGATTTGTTTCAGCGCCTTACGCAAAATGGCGGGGGGCTTGATAAGGATCCTCAGGCCGACCGGTTGATCAACGATTTGATGCGCCGCAATCCAGACGCCGCCTACATGCTGGCGCAGACGGTGCTGGTCTACGAACACCAGCTCGGTGAGATGCAAAACCGCATCGCCGACCTCGAGGCACAAGCACAAACGGCTCAGCGCAGCCAAAGCGGCGGCAGTTTTCTTGGCGGCCGTACGTCGCGCTCAACATCCGTGCCGCAGGCGGGTACGTCACCGTGGGGTAACCCGCCCGCTGCACAGGGCAGCGGATATCAAGCTCAGACAGACCAGCCAGCATCCAGCTATCGACCGGAGGCAGGCTCGCGGATCGGCAGCGCGCGAAATGCTCAATCCGATGGTTTTGGTGGGCGCGATCAGCCTGTAGATGGACCGCAGCAAGCCGCACGCGGGGGAATTTTCGGTGCCAATCGTGGGTCCGTGCCGCCGCAACAGCCGCAGCAGGGCGGCGGCGGGTTTATGCGCTCAGCGCTCGCAACAGCAGCTGGTGTCGCTGGCGGGATGATGATCGCCAATAGCCTCGGCTCGCTATTTGGCGGTAGCGAGGCTCAAGCGGCCCAGCAAACGGCCGATGCGAATACCGCCCAGGATGCACAGCAGGACGCCGAATTTGCAGCCAACGACGCCCAGGACGCGCAACAGGACGCGCAACAGGATGCCCAACAGGATGCATCGTTGGACGACGGCGGCGACTTTGGCGGCTTCGATAGCTTTGACGTCTGACCGGGATAATTAGCCAACAATCGGCAACGAACTAACGAACTAACCGGGATGGGCCAACGGCCTAACGGGGATGGGTTGGGGGCGTCCAACCCATCGTCGGCGTGGCCCGCAACCAAATGGCGGTGTCGCCTCCGATTGCGCGTGTGCCGGTCGAACGCAAGTTGGTCCGCCCCAAGTATGTCTGAACACCAAGCGCCACCGTTCGCATAACGTCGTCGAGGGGCATAGCGGCTCCCCCGGCGATGAACATTACGGCCTCGTCGACAAGGCCCGCGTCTGCAAATGCGCGCCAGATGCGGGGGCCGCCTTCGACAAGCACGCGGGTGATACCTCGCTCGGCGAGGCGCTCCAACACGGCTGGAAGCCATAACGACCCGCCTACGCTCGCGACGGTTTGCTTGGTTATCGATGCATGCGGTCGTGCAGCGTCGGCCGAACTCGGTGCGACGGGGTTGCCGCCAAACACGATGATCGGCGATTGTTGAGCAGTCTCGGCAAGCCGGGTACCTGCAAGATCTATGGCGCCGTTGGCCAAAACCACCCGCAAGGGTGATCGCGCCTGAAGCCCCGGCAAGCGGCAGGTGAGTTCGGGATTATCGGCCCGGACCGTGCCTGCGCCAACGATGATGGCGTCGGCTTCGGCGCGCATCAAGTGGCCAAGCGCTCGCGCTTCGAGCGACGTGACAAACAGCGGCGCTGCGCCCGTCCCCCGCGGGACAGTCCCATCGGAGCCCAGGGCAAGCTTCAATTGCACGAATGGACGACGCTGGGCGATCCGGTAGATGTGCCCGCGGGTCAGATCGTGGGCGTCGTTAGCGCGCACACCGCGGGTGACCGAGAGACCAGCAGCCCGAAGTCGCTCGATGCCGCGACCTGCGACCCGTGGGTCCGGGTCCTCAAGTGCAACAACCACACGCGCGATGCCAGCGGCCACGATCGCATCTGCACACGGCGCTGTTTGGCCCTGGTGTGAGCACGGTTCGAGCGTCACGTAGAGTGTAGCGCGGTCGGCTCTCTGTCCAGCAGCAGCAATGGCTAGCGGTTCGGCATGCGGGCGACCACCGGGCGCAGTGACAGCGCGCGCAAAAATTTCTCCGGTTTCAGGATCAGCAACGACCGCTCCAACGGCGGGATTGGGTGCTGTCTGCCCCAGCCCGCGACGCGCCATGCTCAGCGCGATCCCCATCATTTGGCTATCGACTTCAGCCATCACTGCGTTTTCCGCAGCCCGATTTTCGGTCGCCGCACGGGACGGTAAACTACTGGGTAAATCGACGGACAAAATCGCGCTCACTGCTTGGGTGGCGGGAGAGTGAGCTCGTCGACGTTCAATTCGTCCTGCCCATCTCCAAGAGCCGCTAATGGTGCCGCCGACTGATCAACGGGTGACCCCACGTCCCGCGCGATTTCGGTAACGACATCTTTGAAGTCGGCAGCGTTGCTAAATTCGCGATAGACGCTGGCAAAGCGAACATAGGCGACGGGATCCAGCCGCCGCAGGGCCTCCATCACCATTTCGCCAATGGTCGAAGAGGCAATCTCAGCCTCTCCATTCGATTCTAGCCGTCGAACCAATCCCGACACAAGCCTCTCAATTCGTTCAGCTTCGATCGGACGCTTGCGGACGGCGATCTCGATCGATTTCGAAAGCTTGTCGCGATCAAACATCACCCGCCGCCCACTGCGCTTGACGACGGTCATCTCGCGCAGTTGGACGCGCTCAAATGTCGTGAAGCGGCCATCGCAATCCGGGCACACGCGGCGTCGACGGATGGCGGAATTCTCTTCCGTCGGTCGGCTATCTTTGACTTGCGTGTTGTCGCTTGCGCAATAGGGGCAGCGCATGGGAGGCCTCGCAGTGCAGCACGAATCGGTGGGGATGCCGCAACCAGCTGGCAGTGACCCTAGGGCGGACGCCCTAGCGCGGATAACGGGTCGCGGCGGTGGCGTCCAGCGCTCCCACGTTCGTCAGTTATCGGCCGAGGAAATCACCGAACGCGCGTGGGCCGTCGCCAACTGCGACCGTGCCAACGACCGTAAGCGTCTCCGACGATAGCCGGAGCAGAACGTTGTCGCCCCAGCACGCGACATAGACCAGTTTTCGGCCGCCATCGTAGGCGATGCCCTCAGGGTGATCACAGGCCTCGATGGTCGTCACGATGGCGTTGGTCTCGAGGTCGAAGACCGTGATGGTTCCGCCGTATTGGTCCGTTGAAAAGCCGTGTCGTTCAGACAACGCAATCGCGTACGGCCGCCGCCCGACTGGGATCGACGCGATCGCGTGACCAGCCGCGATGTCGACGACTGTCACATCGTTGCTACCGACGTTGGCCGTATAGGCACGGGTCGCGGCCGTATTTAGCGTGACACCGAAGGGACGGGTGCCGACCGGAACGATGTCGGTGACCGGCGCACTGACGCCATCGGCTCCCGATGAACGGCTGATCGAGATCTGGTTGCTGTCGCGGTCAGCAGATACGATGATCTGGCCATCCAGCGAAACGGCGATGCCCGAGGGGCTGGCGCCGGTCGGTAACTTCGCCGTTGTTCGGCCCGTCTCAGGGTCGAGAATAGCAACGTGCGTCGCATACCAATCTGCAACGAGCAGTTGCCCATTCGGCATCACGGCTATGCCAAGCGGACCGCCGCCAATCGGCAGGCGGCGCTCGATTGTTCGAGATTTGGTATCGATCACGACCACATCGCGACTTTCAGGCGTCGTGACATAGGCCCGGGCGTGGTCTGGCGATAGCCCGATACCGGCAGGTCGGCCACTGACTTTAATGTCGGCGACAACCTTCCAAGCCTCCAGGTCAACGACGGAAACGGTCTCGCTGCCTTGGTTGGTGATGTAGGCATACCTGAAGGCCGGGGCGGGCGGCGCTGCTGCTGCCGCGACGGCGCCGAAGGCCGCCACTGCGGTCGCTACGATGACCTGCCAGCTAACGATCAAACGATAACCCGTTGTACGTCGGCCCTTCACCCGGCCTCCCGTCATCCGGCGGCCTCGGCCTTTTTCTTCAAGCCTTCGAGGCCTGATTTGAACACGTCGGTCACGGCTTTGACAGCGGCTTCATCCGATAGCTCTGGCGGCGGATCGTTGTTGAGGAACCCACGATAAAATGCCGATTTCCACTCAACAACCGATTTGCCGCCCTCGTCGGTCACTGTAATTGTGGCCGAGTAGTTGTTGACCGGCAGAACCTTCACGTCGACAGCTTTGATCTCATAGGCGAACGAGCGCTTTTCGGCGCTGAACTTCGTCAGTTCCTCATCGATGGTAGCGCCCGATTGAAGCGTCAGTTTGCGCGTCGCAGCGGGCGTATTTCCCCCGGTACCTTCGGTTTTGGCGACCACTGGATGCCATCCCATGTCCTGGAAATTTCCAACCATTGCCCACACCTTGTCGGCGGGTGCGTTGATGGTGACGGTCTCAGTAACCTTCTGTCGGGTTGGTCCGTGGGCGTGCGCAAGCGGCGCGCCAAAGACTACGAAGGCAGCGGCGATCAACGTGGGGAGTGCAACTGAACGGGAGCGGTGAACTGTCCGGTCAACTTTCGTCATTTGAAGCATAGGTTTCCGTTCCTCAAGTGCGGGCCCGAACGCAACCAAAAGTGCGCCCGAGAGGACCGAGAGATTATTGCCACGGACCAGCACGAGTTAGAAGGCAAAATGATATTGCGCTGCACGGCACACTTATTTGCAGTGTAGCGCTACGCGTCCGCGCCGCCGCCATGCGCTCGCCACGGGATCAGGCTCCAGTCGGATGAGGTTTTGTGCATCAACCGCCAACCCAATCCGCTGCCCCCGCGACGACGCATCTCAATCATGACCGTCTAGGGAACCAGCATGACAGAGAGACACCGAAAAGTGCGCAACTTCACCCTGTCAGTTTTGGCCGTTTTCGCCGCCATCGCGGGAGCGATCTGGCTGACCGTGCTGATCGTCAAGCCCGGCCCCGATGGGCGCATCGTCATTGCCAGTGGCGGGTCTGAAGGGGCCTACAACGAACTTGCGCTGCTATATCAAAAACAGATGAGGAAGTTTGGCGTCGAGGTTGAACTGCGCCCTCTCACGGGTGGGGCGGCGACCATTGCGGGGTTGTTTGGTAGTGAGGCGTCGGAGATCGATGGCGGCTTCGTCAAAGGTGGCATCGCTGGCAGTCTCCAGGGCCGCTATGCAACAGCCGACGAACGCACGCTCCACGACAAACAAGTCGATTCCCTGCTGTCGATTGGACGGCTGTTCCATGAGCCGATTTATGTGTTCTACCGCCGGACCGCAGCGGATGCGAAACTCGCCCGCTCATTATCGGACTTTAAGGGTCGCCGCATCTGGGTTGGGGCGCCTGAAGGTGGATCCAAGCGGGTTGTTTTAAAGTTGCTCAATGCCAACGGTGTTGACGAAAAGAACTCAAAGATCACCGAGCAAGAATTATCCGACGATGCCAAGCCATTGTTGACTGGCGAGGTCGACGTCGCCTTCCTGATTTTACCGCCCGAAAGTCCTAAAATTCAAAAGTTGATGCGCACGCCCGACATCTTGCTCATGAATTTTGCCGATGAGGCGGACGCCTACGGGTCCCGCTTCCCTTATTTGTCGAAGCTCGTAATGCACAAAGGTTCGATTGAACTCGCGCCCGATATTCCATCGGCCGACATCACACTATTGTCGACGTCGGTTGCGCTCGTCGTCAAGAAAAGCGTCCATTCAGCAATCGTCAGCCTGCTCGCAGATGCCGTCATGGATAATCCAAGGCGCGGCTTTGATCGTGACGGCGAGCCAATCCTGTTCCATCGAGCCGGGGAATTCCCCAACGCCAGTGACCCTGAGTACGAGGTCGCGCGCGACGCCAAAATTATGTTCAAGTCGGGCGAGTTACCGTTTCTATTGCGATCGCTCGCTCCGTTTAACGAGCGGATGGGCATCCCATTTTGGGTGTCGGCCTACCTGCATGAACACGGCACGCGGACGCTACTCATACTGATCCCGTTGCTGTCGATTGCCTTGCCGCTCGGCCGGTTTTTACCAATGCTCTACACGTGGACCGTTCGGCGTCGCCTGCTGCATTGGTACAAACAGATGAAGGCGCTTGAAGCGAGCCTCGACGATAATCCCGCGCTGAGTACGGTCGAGATCTCGAACGCCAGGCTCGAACTCGATCGCATCGACCGGGGCGTCAGCCGCATCAACATACCGCTTCAATTTTCCGACCAATATTACGATTTGCGCTCGCATATCGACTTGATGCGTCGGCAGCTTGAACCGCGGGCCTCGTCGTCGGCAAGCGTGCCGAGGGCGGCCGAGTGACCAGTGAGTGACCGAGGTCTCTTTGAAACCCAGCTCTCCTAAAACCAAGCTCTGCTAAAACCAAGCTCTCCTAAAACCCGGCTCGATGGAAACCGGGATGGATGGAACCCGGATCCGATTGGCCGCGCGTCAGGCTGCCGCTGCATCGGTTGCATGGCTGCCAAGCCGAAGCATCGATTGTAAGTCGGGCCAACCGGGTCCACCTATTGATGCATCGGACGGCACTCGATTGACGAGTATGACCAACAGGTTAACACGCACCCAGCAGGGCTCCGTGCGCGGCCGACGAGTTCTGGAGACGAAGATGAACGCCTACCATTCCGACCGCACGTCATTTGTGTCGCAAGCGTCCGAGGTGATCGGTCTTGCAGCGCTTGCCCGACTTGTGGCCGATTATCGAAAGCGTCGGATGCAGACCGAAACGGTACGTGAGTTGGCCGCCCGTGACGACCGCGACTTGGGCGACATCGGCTTAACCCGGTCGGAGATTGTGTTGCGCGTAACCGGGCGCCGCTAAGCATCAAAGCACATTGAAGCAGTTGAGCGCGGGCCGACCGGTTTCTCGTCAATCGGCCCGCCCGGGGTTTCGTCCAGCCGACGCACAGGCCAAATGGCCGCCTCAGGCAGTTTCACGACGAACTGGCAGATAAACGCTGTTTATTCAGGCCATCGGCGCCAGCGGCAGATTGCGTTCCGGAGGACACAGTGCGCTGACCGGTAGCAACGGTTGACGCGCCAGCCATGCGTGCAATCGTCTCAATCAGACCATCGGTTACGCGCGAAAGCATCGCGTAATTGACGGTCTCGGGCGTGTCGAACCGCTGGTGATAGTAGGGGTTCCGGAACGGGGCCGTATCCGTCACCATGGCGGCTGGAAAATCGAATTGGTCGTAGGCCCAGTGGTCGGATAGATCGATGCCTTCGATTGCGCGAGGGGCCACACCGCCAATCGACGGGACCGCCGATACGGCACGGAAGTTACGCACGAGTTGGTGGACGAACCGGCGGCCTTTGAGCATCCCAACGAACGCGACGAAGTCACCGCGGTCGCCATACAGCAGGCCGAACGGGAATGGGAACTTCTGGCTTCCCGGCGCATCAGAGAAATACCCGAGCGTTTCGAGCGCCAACATGCCTGCCACTGGTTCGCCGCTGTCCTTCAGCGCCTTTGCGTGTCGCCAACTGCCCATGTCGGGCGTTTTGCCCCACGGCAGCTCCTCATTGACGAAAAACACGATCCGCACGCGATGCGTCATCGGGCGAGATTTTAATCCGCGTGCTATTTCGAGAAGCGCGGCCACGCCCGTCCCGTTGTCGTTGGCACCGGGGCTGTCATCCGGGCTGTCGTAGT
>JBBQNE010000080.1:0-14336 GCA_038329675.1 Hyphomicrobiales bacterium
CCCAACGTGATGGGGGAATACGACGAGACGGGACACGAGATGGCCTGCAAGGTCGAGCCGTGGGCAGCCGACGGGCTGATCAACATCATCGGCGGCTGCTGCGGCTCCACACCCGATCACATTGCTCACATCCGCGAGCACGTCTCGAAGTATCCGCCCCGCAAGCCCTCTGTCATTGCCCCCAAGATGCGTCTGTCGGGGCTCGAGCCATTCGTGGCCGGGTAATCGCGTATGGTTGTCTGGATTGCCTTGTTTTTTGGGGTCGGTGTCGGGACGTTGATGCTCGGGCCGCTCTTTCTTTGGCCACTTGGAAATCACTTCATCGACACCGGTCGGGACAGCGAATATCGGGGAGAGCGGTATCTTCGGTTTTCACGTGGGCTGACATGTTATGCCGTATGGCCAGCGCTCGCGATTTTTTTAGGTTGGCCAATGGCGGTCATCGTTTTGGGGCTAATGCGCTGAAAATCTGAACTCGAACGACCAGTGCTTTCTGCAGGATCAAAACCGGGGCGGGTGCTTTTAAATGGGAGGACGTGCTATGGGCACCAACATGACGATCGATGAAAAGCTCCTCGAGGAAGCTTGTGAAATGACGGGGCTGACGTCCGACATTGAGGTTGTCGAACGCGTACTATCGCGCTTCATAGAGGGCCGTTACAAGCACAAGAACCGTCTAGATCTGGTCGGCAAAATTGAATTCTACGACGGCTTTGATTCCAAGGCCCTGCGATAATGGGCGCCGTCATTGTCGACACGAGCGTGTTGGTTGATTGTAAGCGCGACAAGACCGTGACAATTGCCAGCCGCCTTGCCAATGAGCTCGGCGAACGCAATCTTGGTGTGAGGCGCCTGATCGCGGCTGAGCTGCTGGCAGGAGCCAACACTGCTGAGGACTGGGAGCAAATCGAAACATTTCTTACGACGCAGCATTTGGTTGAAAGCAGTGCCAATGGATGGCTAACGGCCGCGCGAATATACTTTGATTGCAGGCGGGCTGGACAAACAATCCGGAAACTGCCGGACTGCTACATCGCCGCAACGGCGATTTATAGCGAGTCTGTTCTTATCCACGACGATAGGGATTTAGAGGCAATTGCCTCTATCAGTCCCACACAACAGTTACGTCTCGAACTTGTGAAAGCCCGCTCATGACCACAACCTCCGCCTCGCGCCTGTTCATCAATGTTGGTGAGCGCACCAACGTCACAGGCTCGGCAAAATTTCGCAAGTTGATCGAGGCTGGTGATTACACCACAGCCGTCTCAGTGGCGCGGCAACAGGTTGAAGCTGGCGCACAGGTCATCGACATCAACATGGACGAGGGCCTTCTCGACAGCGAAAAGGCGATGGTGACGTTCCTCAACCTGATTGCCGCCGAGCCCGATATCAGCCGCGTCCCGGTGATGATCGACAGTTCCAAGTGGAACGTGATCGAGGCCGGGCTGAAGTGCGTGCAGGGGAAGGCGATCGTCAACTCGATTTCCATGAAAGAGGGCGAGGCGCAATTCCTGGAGCAGGCACGCAAGGTGCTGCGTTATGGAGCGGCCGTCGTTGTCATGGCATTTGACGAGCAGGGCCAGGCCGATACCGTCGAGCGCAAAGTTGAGATCTGTTCACGCGCTTACGCGTTGCTGACTGAAAAGGTTGGCTTCCCGCCCGAAGATATCATCTTCGATCCAAATATTTTTGCCGTGGGCACGGGCATCGAAGAGCACGATGGCTACGGCGTCGCCTTTATTGATGCGACGCGAGAAATTAAGCGCCGGCATCCCTTGGTCCATATCTCTGGTGGCGTATCGAACCTGTCGTTCTCATTCCGCGGAAACGAGCCGGTGCGGGAGGCGATGCATTCGGTGTTTCTGTATCACGCCATTCAAGCTGGTATGGATATGGGGATTGTCAACGCTGGTCAGCTCGAAATTTATGACGACATATCGACCGAATTGCGTGAGCTGTGTGAAGATGTGATCCTCAATCGGCGCAATGATTCAACCGATCGGCTTCTTGAGGCTGCACCTCGCTACAAGGGCGATGGCGCGAAAAAAGTCGAGAAGGACTTAAAGTGGCGTGATCTGACTGTCGAAGAGCGGCTGACCCATAGTCTGGTGCACGGCATCACAGATTTTATTGAGACCGACACGGAAGAGGCGCGCCAGCAGGCGGCCAAGCCGTTGCATGTCATCGAGGGTCCGCTGATGGCGGGCATGAATGTAGTGGGGGACCTGTTCGGGGCGGGCAAGATGTTCTTGCCGCAGGTCGTCAAGTCGGCCCGCGTTATGAAGCAGGCGGTCGCCTACCTCCAGCCCTACCTCGAAGAAGAAAAACGGGCGTCGGGGCTAGAAGATAAGCCGGCGGCTGGCAAAATCTTGATGGCGACTGTTAAGGGTGACGTCCACGATATCGGTAAAAACATCGTCGGCGTTGTGCTCCAATGCAACAATTATGAAGTCATCGACCTTGGCGTCATGGTGCCAGCGGCCAAAATCCTTGAAGCTGCCCGGAAACATGACGTTGACGTTATTGGCCTGTCTGGTCTGATTACGCCGTCGCTCGACGAGATGTGTTTCCTGGCCGCTGAAATGGAGCGGGAGGGCTTTAAGATTCCGCTTCTGATCGGCGGGGCGACCACATCGCGCGTGCATACGGCCGTCAAGATCAGCCCCAACTACCGGCGCAACCAAGTCATCCACGTCAATGATGCGTCCCGCGCTGTCGGCGTCGTTTCAAAGTTGCTCTCGCCGACGGACCGGGCGGCCTATGTCGACGGTATCCGTGCCGATTACGTCAAGGTCCGCGAGGCGCATCTTGCGGGCGAAGCGCGCAAATCGCGAATTTCTCTCACCACTGCACGGTCAAACCGCTTGAAGATCGATTGGGCAGGTGGTGCCAAGCCAGTGGTGCCATCGTTCACCGGCACGCGCGTGTTTGCCAATTGGGATCTGCGCGCGCTCGTTCCCTACATTGACTGGACGCCATTCTTCCAAACATGGGAGCTGGCCGGGCGCTACCCAGCTATCCTCGATGACAATGTCGTTGGGCCAGAGGCAAAGAAGCTGTTTGCCGATGCCAAGGCTCTTCTCGACCGGATGATCAAGGAGCGCTGGGTAAAAGCGTCGGGCATTGTCGGGTTCTGGCCAGCCAATAGCCTTGGCGATGACATTGAGGTTTACGGCGACGCCCATCGCAAACAGAAGCTCGCAACGCTCCACACGCTACGCCAACAAATTGCGCGCGACCCCTCGCGCGTCCGGGCCCACACCGCCTTGGCGGATTTCATCGCACCTAAGGACAGCGGCGTCGCCGACTACATTGGCGGGTTTGCGGTCACAACCGGACTTGGCGAAGACGAGGCCATCGAGCGACACTTGGCGAGAACCGACGATTACAATCGGATCATGACTAAAGCGCTTTGCGACCGGCTGGCTGAAGCGTTTGCTGAAGCGATTCACGCCAAGGTCCGCCGCGAGTTGTGGGGCTATGCCAAAGACGAAACGTTATCGACAGATGATCTCATTCTTGAGCGCTATCGCGGTATTCGCCCGGCGCCTGGATACCCTGCCCAGCCGGACCACACCGAAAAAGCGACGCTGTGGCAGCTCATGGATACCGAGAGCGCGATCGGCATCAGTCTTACGGAAAGCTATGCGATGTGGCCGGGTTCGTCGGTTTCGGGGCTGTATTTTGCCCATGCAGACAGCCATTATTTTGGCGTCGGCCGGATCGAGCGCGATCAGGTTGAGGATTATGCGCGGCGCAAGGGGTGGAGCTTGTCTGAGGCTGAGCGCTGGTTGGCACCCGTACTAAATTATGACCCGGCAAGCACTGAAGCTGCTGTTGCAGCCTAGTCGTCGCATAAGCCCGGGCGGCGACAGCGACGACTGTGAATACGAACCTACTTCGGCCGGCACATCGGGCTTGTCGTTGGCTCTTGGCTAGTTACCGAGAGTGTTGAGATCGGCTTTGGTGAAACCGTTGGAGCCTGCCATGCTCGGTCTTATTATTCTCGTCGCGCTGCAATTCGCTCTGGCCTACGTGGGCGCGCCGCAAATTATGCGATTTTTGCAAGTCCCTGGCGACTTGAAGATCTTCGCCATCGCAGCGGTCTACGCCGTTATCACTTGGATCGTGGCGCTGGTTGGCGCGTTTGCGCTCAAGGACGTCAACGTTCCATCAAGTAAAACGTTGGGAGCTGCCCTCGTCGGTGCTTTGATCGGCGCGGCGCTTACACTGATACCGGGCTTGATGGCATCGAGCCCAATAAAATTCGACAAAGCCTACTTGCCGCTCATTGGCGCGATTATTGGCTATGTGGCGCGGCGGACATAGAGGCGTCGCCGCCGGAAAATCCGTCAGCGCCCTCTAACTGCCGGGCTCGCTGATGATTTCAACATCGACGGTTCTAGCGTTGCCGTTTTTCAGGGTCGGCGATCCTAGCCGGTGATCGTCGTGCCGCCCATGGTCCCAATCTCGGGCCGCTGCACGCCCGCAGTCGGGTCCTCGGAGCGGCGCGATTTACCCTCAAACACGGCGTCTTGCTCAATCGAGAGCTTGCTGTGGTGGATGTCACCTTCGACGCGGCTCGTTGACTGCAAGACAACGCGCTTCGACCGAATGGTTCCCATGACCTGTCCGCGGATCACGACTTCCTCGGCAATAATGCTCCCGGTGAGCCGTGCTTTCTCGCCAATCATCACGTAATTTGAGTGCACGTCACCTTGCACTTCGCCGTCAATTTGGACGTCGCCTTTGGACACGAGATTACCAACGATCACAAGATCGGGTCCAATGATCGACGGTGTTCCAACCCGGCCAGATGACGACGCGGCCTGCATGATCGGTGCGACGGGAGGCGGCATCGAAGCTTGACCGCCTGGCCCCATCGGAATTTTGCCTAAATCGCTGTCCGGCTTTTTGAAATTCGGCAACATCTAGAACCCCCAGAGTGGTCGGAACGTTCGTTCTGCTGTCGATGAACCCGCCCCCGGGATCGATGCAGACTCAGCGTCTTAAATCAGTATCCCTAGTCGTGTCATCGCGCGTGCCAAAATTGGACATGGGGACGCCGAAACATTCGAATAGGCGACGCGTGTGGCAGCGGTGCAGCGATTTATGGTGTGATGGCGCCAGCATTGCCGCCGTGTTTTTTGAAAATAGCCACTATTTCGACATGTCGCGAACGGCTTCCAGTACGATCTCAGCGTGACCTGGTACTTTGACTTTTCGCCAGCTCTTCACGACCTTGCCCTTGGCGTCGATCAAGAACGTCGCACGCTCAACCCCCATGTATTTCTTGCCATACATCGACTTCTCGACCCACACGCCGTACGCGGTTGCAACGTGTTGGTCCGTGTCGGCGGCAAGTTTGATTTCAAGGTTGTGTTTGGCCCGGAATTTCTTGTGGCTTTCCGCCGAGTCAGGCGAAATTCCAACGACAAGAGCGCCAGCGTTGGCGAATTGGCTCATCAGGCAAGAAAAGTCCTTGGCCTCGGTCGTGCATCCAGGCGTATCGTCCTTGGGGTAGAAGTAAACGACGACCGGTTTGCCCTTTAGCTTTGCCAGCTCAACGGTGGAGCCATCATCTGCCTGGAGCTTGAAATCAGGAGCTTTTTCGCCGTCTTGGACCATGGGGAAGCCTTTCTTTTGACGAATTCAAACCGCCGTTGTTGCTTAAACGTCGTGCGCGTCGAGCTGGTTTATGCTGCGTGTTGTTGGGGTTCAATCTGATCTGGCGGATTGGGTGTGTTGGTCGAGCGTCATAGCGCGTCGGCTTGGTCGTCGCGGGGGAGGAGAACGAGCAATTGGCCGACCGTCAATCGAGCTGGGTGACCCCGCCGCTTAACGCGCGCGTCAAAAGGCGTACCAAATCGTCATTTGTGAAGCGAGCGTTGACCGCGGTTTCGTTACTGTTGCTGATGATTATGGTGGCGACCGTGGCCATTGTCGGCGTCGTCTATGTTCGCGTTCAGCACGGCCCGATTTCATTAAACCCGCTAGCCGCCCTGATCGAGCAAGAAATCAATCAGGAATTGCCTGAGGGTCTGACCGCACGAATTGAAGATGCGCAGATTGCCGCAACAAACGAAGGGCGCGGCATTGAAATGCGCCTTGCGAACTTGCGGCTGTCGACGCCTGCTGGCGACCTGGTCGCATCCGTTCCGTCAGCTTCGATCGAATTATCCGGTCGAGCGATGCGGGCATTGCGGCTCGTGCCATCGCGCATAGAGCTGATCGAGCCGCGGGTTTCGCTGTCTTATACGGATGCGAAGGGATGGGGCCTCAATCTCGACGGACGCGGACGCAAGCCCGATGGTCGTGTTGGCACGCAATTTCCCGCCGTTGTTCCATCTGGCGACACAACGGGGGTCGGTCAGGTCGTCTCGACGTCCGCAGGGGTGGCTAATGCCGACCTTGCTGCTTTTATCAAGTCGCTGTCCGATCGCGGCCGCAGGCATAGTGAGCGCGGGTCTTACTTGCGCGAAATTGCTGTCAGGAATGCTTATGTCAGCATCGATAATCGCGGCACGAAAAGCGAATGGCATGTGGGCGATGGAACAATCGATCTCGAGCACGCTGGCGCCGATAAGTTGGTGTCAGCGAGAGGTCGCATCGCGTCGAGCCGCGGACCGTGGACCTTAGCTGTTGAGGCTTTGAGAGAGCCACAAAACGGGCAGGTCGTCGTGCTTACAACCATCGGGGAATTGCATCCCCGCGTGCTCGGACTAGCAATGCCGCAGCTTGCGATGCTGCAGCCGCTCGATATGCCGGTGAGCGGCACAATCCGCATTGAAATTGGAGCAGATGGCGCGGTTTCAACGGGGACGGTTGCGTTGACCGGCAGTCGAGGAAGCTTGGTCATTCCCGCTGTCGCCGATGGTCCATTTGGCATCGACAAGGTTGTCCTTGGCGCGCGTTACGGGGCGGGGAGAATTGACCTTGATACCGCAAGTCTCGCTTGGGGCAATTCACTCGTTGCCCTTAAGGGCGTTGCGCAAGCGGGCAACGAGGGCCGCGGATGGGCTTTTGGGCTTTCGACGGACCGTGGACAATTGGCTGCTGAAGAATTTGGTGTCGCGCCGATCGCTTTGTCTGAAGGCGTGTTGCAGGGCCGGTATATTTACGCGACGCCATCCGCGTCTGTAGCGGAGCCACCTGATGAGGTCCGCTTTGATCGCATTGTTCTTGCAGCAGGCGGCGCGGAGCTGACCGGGACGGCTGGCATCATGACTGGGGCCAGCGGCGGGGGCTTTTTTGACGCTAAGCTCGGCGCGACCACCGTTGATCGGCTCAAAGCGCTGTGGCCGCGAGGCGTTGCGAACGGCGCGCGCAGCTGGGTCGGCGAGCGCATAAAAAACGGCGGCATTAAATCCGCAACGATCAAATTCTTCAATGGGAGTTACGCGCCAGACGCTGGCGTTGCAAAGGGCGCCGAACAAAGGCGTCTGTCCCTTGCTCTGGAGGCCACCGACGTCACCGGCGTTCCGTTGCCGTGGTTGTCGCCAATTGAAGCGCCGCGCCTGTTGGTGCGGCTCGAGGACAACGCCATCGAGGTCAACATCCCCGATGCGCATGTTGCGCTCGGGCCTAATCGACGCATTCCAATTAAGGGTGCGCGGTTCGCGGCAACAGATTTGGCAAAATCAGCGCCAAAAGGTGAGGTCACATTTCGCGCGACGGCGGGCGTCGTACCTGTGCTTGAAGTGCTTGATCAGAGCCCACTCAAGCTCCTTCGCAATCACCAGATTTCAACCGAGGGGATCGACGGCAAAGCCGACGGCAACGTCAAATTGTCGTTTCCATTGATCGCGGGCCTTCTTGCGCGCGATGTGGCGATCGAGGCTAAAGCCAAGGTCAGCGACGCGAAAGCCAAACAGCTTGGCGGCGCATTCGATGCTCAGGCGGGCTCATTTGCAATTGACGTGACGACCGCGGCAATTGACGCCAGCGGCGAGTTTCTCGTCAATGGCGTGCCCGTGAAACTGGGCTGGCAGCGCGTTCTTGAAGACAATGGCGAGCGCCAGCCGCCGTTGCGCTTGTCGGCGACGTTGGATAACGCCGATCGCGATCAGCTTGGTCTCGATATCAACCATATTCTCCAAGGCGAGGTGCCGGTTGAAGTCCTGATCGAGCCGGGAGCGGAGAAGGCCGATCCCCATACGGTTCGGCTGCGGGCAGATTTGACCAACGCTGAGATTGAGTTCGAAAAGATTGCTTGGCGCAAGCCACGTGGGCGAAGTGCTTTGCTTCAAGCCGACATCGTAAAGGGCAAGACTCACAAAATCGAGCTACAGAACTTGCGGCTCGAAGGCGACGATATCGCTTTGCAAGGAAGTGCTGGTATTTCTAGCGACCATCGGTTGCGAGAAATCGAACTCAAGGAATTGACGTTAAACGTCGTGACGCGTCTGCAAATAAACGCTGCGCTGAAGACTGACGCCAACGACAAGGTCGGGACCTGGTCGGTTAAGGTCAAGGGCCGTAATTTCGACGCGCGCGATATGTTCCGCGCGCTATTGACCGTTGGCGCGACGCCAGAAACGGCAACGAAATCGGCCAAGCCCGCGTCGGCTTTGGACCTCGATGCTGAGATCGAAAACGTTCTTGGCCATCACGATGTTTCGATTCGAAATCTCAAGCTAAAGCTGAGCCGCCGCGGCGATAAATTGGTCTCCATGGACGGGCGCGGGACGATCGATGGAGGGGCGCAAATCGCGGTTGCCATGTCGCCAGCGGCACCTGGGGCGCAGCGCGTGATGCGGGCCGATACGACGGATGCTGGTCAAGCCTTTAGGCTGATGGGTTTTTATCCGAATATGCAGTCGGGCCGTGGGCGGCTGGAGGTCAATGTCGATGGGCGTGGACCGGCGGAAAAGACCGGCATCTTGTGGGTCGACGACTTCAAGATCCTCGGTGACGTCGTGGTCAGCGAACTTGCCAAATCTCCCGGCAAGAGCCCGCCGCCGGGCCGGGCTGGAAAATCGCCGCAACCCGTCCAGGGTGACGTTGTTGAATTTGACCGGATGAAAATTCCGTTCTCCGTTGGCTACGGCCAATTCGTGTTGGAGAATGCGTATTTGCGCGGCCCGTTACAGGGCATGGCGATGACTGGAAAAGTCGACTTTAAATATAGAACGGTGAATCTTGGCGGCACATTCATTCCGCTACAAGGGCTCAACAACGCTTTTGGTGGGGTGCCCCTGTTTGGGGAGTTGCTGTCTGATGGGGTGTTTGGGCTGACGTTCGCAATTCAGGGGTCGATTGCGCAGCCACAGGTCATCGTGAACCCGTTTTCGATCGTCGCACCGGGCATCTTGCGCGAGCTGACGCAAATGACCAATCCCAATCCGCAAGTCGTGCCGCGTGAAGATCAGCCCGTAGCGGCTCCAGTCAACAAGCGGATCCGGGCTTCCCCGCCCACAGCGGTTGCGCCGGGCAGAGAGACGTCGCCCGCTCGGCCAAAAGCTGCACCACAAACCGGTGGCAGTTGGGCCTCAGAAGTGGCACCCGCGCTCGCGCCAGTGCCACCGGCACCGCAACCGGCCCGTCGGCGCCCGCCAGCTGCATCGGCTGATCCGGTCGCGTCCGACAAGCGACCGACGGTGCAATGATGCGACGGTTGCGGCGTTGTTTACCTGGGCCGTTGGTCAGATGACGGCGGCCTCCGGTGGCGGCTGCCTGGGATGACGGCTCGTTCGTTGACGGGATCCTTCAGCCGACGGACTTGACCAGCACGTGGCGTTTTTTGCCGAGCGACAATTTCGCTTGGCCGTCGATAAGGTCGCCAGTTGTCACGGTGTAGGTTGGGTCTGTGACCTTGGTGTTGTTGAGCGCCAACCCGCTATTGGCGATTGCCTTGCGGGCCTCTCCGTTGGAAGCGACGAGCCCGGCGTCGACGGTAAGCTTCAAGATGCCCACACCCGTCGATAGGTCAGCGGTGATGACTGGAAGGCCGTCGGCTGCGGCGCCGTCTTCGAAGGCACGACGTGCGGTTTCGGCTGCCGCTGCTGCCAGGTTGCGGCCGTGGATGAGGGCGGTGGCTTCGGTAGCGAGAACCTTCTTGGCCTCGTTAATTTCTGCGCCGCCGAGTGCAGCGAGCCTCGCGATCTCACTAAGCGGCAGCGTCGTGAACAGCTTGAGGAACCGACCGACGTCGGCGTCCTCGGTGTTGCGCCAATACTGCCAGTAATCATAGGCGCTGAGCTGGGCTTCGTTGAGCCACACGGCGCCAGCGGCGGTCTTGCCCATCTTGGCCCCCGAGGACGTTGTTAGCAGTGGGCAGGTCAATGCGTAGAGCTGGTGTGTACCCATCCGCCGGCCGAGGTCACCGCCGAGCACGATGTTGCCCCATTGGTCGGACCCGCCCATCTGCAGATTGCAACCGTGACGACGGGCGAGTTCGACGTAGTCGTAGGACTGCAGAAGCATGTAGTTAAACTCGATAAACGACAGCTCCTGCTCGCGATCGAGGCGCAGCTTGACAGAGTCCATGCTCATCATGCGGTTGACCGAGAAGTGGCGGCCAACGTCGCGCAAAAAGTCGATGTAGACGAGCGGCGCCAGCCATTCAGCGTTGTCGAGCATGACGGCGTCGGTCTTGCCGTCTCCAAAGCGGAGAACCTTGGCGAAAAACGATTTGATCGACGATTTGTTCGCATCGATCTCCTCGATTGATCGGAGCTGGCGTGTTTCGTCCTTACCGGACGGATCGCCGACGCGCGTCGTGCCACCGCCCATCAGCGTAATCGGCTTGCCCGCGCCTGTTACTTGCATCCAATGCAACATCAGCGTCGGGAGGAGATGGCCGACGTGCAGCGAAGGGGCGGTGCAGTCATAGCCGACGTAGGCGATCAGCTGACCTTTGGCGGCGAGCACGTCGATGCCGGCTTCGTCGGAGGCCTGATGAATAAATCCGCGCTCGTGCAGCGTTCGGAGAAAATCGGATTTGGCAGTCGTCATTGGTTTAGTCCGCGCCAGCGTTAGGGGATGCCGATGACCTTGTGGGTCTGGACGGAAAGGCGCCACTCGGGATGGCGGAGGCAATAGCTGACTGCGGCTTCGGTCGCGCCAGCCCGGCCAGCCATGGGCTGCAGGAACAGGTGCGTGAATGCAAGGCCACGAAGTCCGTCTGGGTCAAGGTCGGCTTGAGGGTAGACGAGCTTTAATTCATCGCCGGTCCGTTGGACGAGTTCGGCCCGGGCTTTTGGGCTAACGCAGATCCAGTCAATCGACGTTGGCACGGCGATTGTGCCGTTAGTCTCGATTGCGATCTCGACCCCAGCACCATGGAGTGCTGCGATTAGGGCATCGTCCACTTGCAGCATGGGTTCCCCGCCCGTGAGGACGGTTAGCCGAGGCGCTGAGCGGTCAGTCTCCCACGCCTCAGCGGCGGCTGACACGATCGCTGTGGCTAAGTCCGATGCGGTTGCAAATTTTCCGCCGCCGGTGCCATCGGTTCCAACGAAGTCCGTGTCGCAGAATTGGCAGACCGCGGTGGTTCGATCGGCCTCGCGGCCAGACCATAGATTGCACCCAGCGAACCGGCAGAACACAGCAGGGCGACCGGCGTTAGCGCCTTCGCCCTGCAAGGTGTAGAAGATCTCCTTGACCGCATACATATCAGGTCACGGCCATGTCAGCGTTCGCCGCCATCGCCGTCCTCGGAATACGTTTCGATTTCGAGCTTCTCTTCCTTGACCATCGTCACGTCTTCGCCGGCGGCCTGACGGTTTGCTTCATCTTCCGAGCGGGCGACGTTCAGCGCAATTGGCACGACGACTTCGGGATGCAACGCGATTTTCGCGGCGTGGAGGCCCAGCGTTTTGATCGGTTTTTCGAGAACGACTTGGTTGCGATTGACCGTGAAACCGCCCGCCGTCACGCAGTCGGAGATGTCGCGCGTTGAGACAGAACCGTAGAGCTGGCCGGTGTCGCCCGCCTGCCGGATCGTAATAAAGGTGTGGCCCTTCAGCTTCGTTGCGACGGCTTCGGCCTCTGACTTGAGTTGAAGGTTGTTGGCTTCAAGTTGTGCGCGTTGGCCATCAAATTGAGTGCGGTTGTTCTTGGTCGCGCGCAGCGCCTTCTTCTGTGGGAGCAGAAAATTGCGCGCATAGCCGTCTTTGACGGTCACGACGTCGCCCATCTGGCCAAGGCGACCGATGCGCTGAAGCAGAATGATTTCCATGTGTTGGGTCCTTTTTTCAGGTGTTGAAAGCCACGGAAGTGATTGGGTATCGGCTAGCGAGCGTCGTTTGGTCCGCCCGGCGCTGCACCTTGATTGGCGTCGCGGCGCAGCGGAAACAGGCTATCGGCAAGGCCGAGCATGGCGATGAAGAGGGTCATGCCGAGGTTGAGGACGACGATGGTATAGAGCAAGGCCAAGGCCGCAGTTCGCCAGAACGCACCCCGCGTCAGGTGATGGATCACGGCTAGGCCGAGGAGCGTGTAAGCCGCGTAAAATGCGCCAGCAAAACTCAACGCGATTGCTTGAGACGGCCCCGTTAACCCCATCGCTGCGAGCATTGAACCGGCGAGGAGTAACGGTGCGCCAGCTGGCAGAGATAGAGCCGCGAGATCGGGCCACGGCCGAACCAGCGTGCCTGCCGCCCGGGCGACTTGCGCGCCTAAGTAGAGTGACACGAGCAGGCTCATCAGCACCGTTGCTGCCCCGGCAGATGGCACAACGACGGCTAAAACATCGCCCAATCGGGCCAGTTGCTCCTCGGTCGGCGTGGCTTCGGCTGGCAGGCCAGAAAGGCCTTGTTTCACGACTTCAGCGACGGACGCGTCAATCGCCTTGCGGTAGGCTTCGGGCTCGCTCACGAGCGGCAACACCGCGAACGCAAACAGCCCGCCAGCTGCGATGGCGGCTGCCAGGACCAAACGACCAACGGGATACCACTCGACTGATCCGCCGTCGTCTTCGCGTTTCAGGAGCGTTAGGTAAACGAGACCGGCAATGGGCAGCACCGCCATCGCGTATAGGGCAACCGCAAAGGGCTGGAATAGGGCAGCAACGCCGGTCACGCCGATAACGGCGGCCGCGAGAGCTGTTGCGGCATTGTAGGATAGGCCTGCCAACGCGATCGGCACTGGCACCAAGGCCAGCAGGACGATGCGGAGGGGTAAGCCGCCCGTGGCAGCGAGCAAAAACAACACGGCTGCGGCAACGCCAGCCAACGCGGCAACGGGTAGATTTGATTTCATAGCTGTCCCGCGCGGTGGCGGTTAGGGGTGATACGTTCACCCCAACCTGGGTAGCTCGTTAGTAAACGCAAGGGCTCATGGCGACGTGCCACGTGACCTTGCGTCGATGCGAGTTGCGTCGACTTCGGATGCGATCAAGAGATCACATACGGCAGCAGACCAAGGAACCGAGCCCGTTTAATCGCACGCGCCAACTCGCGCTGCTTTTTGGCGGAAACAGCTGTGATCCGGGATGGCACGATTTTGCCACGCTCAGAAATGTAGCGACCCAAAAGACGAACGTCCTTGTAGTCGATCTTGGGCGCATTTGCCCCGGTGAACGGGCACGATTTTCGGCGCCGCTGGAACGGACGACGGGCAGGCGCGGGCGGGCCAGCGGCTGGGATTTCCGACATTGTTGGTTCTCCTTAAGCCGGTGTTTCGTCGCGGGGGGGGCGAGGCGGCCGTGGGGCACGATCGCGCGGCGGGCCGCCAGCGTCGTCGCCTGGGGCTCCTTCGCGCGGAGGCCGGGGTCGGAAGGTTGAGGCGCCACCTCCACCACCACCGCCGCCACCCGGGCCGCCGCGGAAACCGCCGCCGCCACCTCGATCGCCACCGCCACCGCGATCGCCACCGCCACCTCGATCGCCACGTGGGCCGCGATCGCCACGTGGGCCACCGAAGCCGCCACCTGGACCGTCACGGTCATCGCGGTCGGCCTTCCGCATCATAACGGAAGGATCAGCTTCCATGGTTTCGACCTTGACGGTCAAGAACCGCAACACGTCGGTCGCCAAACCCATGCGCCGTTCCATTTCTGCGACCGCCGCAGGCGGTGCATCAATGTTAAATAACGTGTAATGGGCTTTGCGTGCCTTCTTGATCTTGAAGGCAAGGGTTTTGAGGCCCCAGTATTCTGACTTGGTGACTTTGCCACCAAGCTCTTCGATGACGCCTTGATATTCTTTGGTCATGGCTTCGACCTGCTGGGCCGACACGTCCTGACGCGCCATGAACACATGCTCGTAATAGGGCATGAGCCTCTCCTGTGTCTCAACGGTGCCCCAGCGCCTAGCCCCTCTTGAGCCGCGCCCGGTGAACGGGCAGGAGGCTCGCAATGGAACGACTCGAAAGAGCGGAGACACCGGGACGGT
>JBBQNE010000081.1:0-14066 GCA_038329675.1 Hyphomicrobiales bacterium
GGCCGATGTCGGGTTACAATTGAGCCATCTCTACAACGAAGTACATCGCAAGTTCGGCGGCTCGTTTGCGGCATTTACGAACAGCATCCGAGGCGCGAGTGACGATCAACGCGGCGAACCAAATGACTATCGCCATGACCATGGGGGCGGCGATCCCGGCGGCTATCCCAACGACGCAAGTGACCTTCACGCTGACCTTCACGCTAACCTTCACTCTAGGTTGCCAAACGGCGACCGTTTTCGCATGGCCTCTCTCGAAGTTGGCATGCGCTCGTTGGCGCTGACCGTCGTTGACTACGACGTCACTGGCGATGGGACGATCGAGGCGCAACTGGTAACAACCGATCGCGTGGCTCAAGGCGTTGAGCGCACGGCCGACGGACTGGCTGAGACCGTCATCGTCCCCGCGATCGAAGGCGCGCTTGGAGACGCTGGTATCGCGGATCCACGTCAATTTTTAATCCGGCTCGGGAGCGGTGGGTTAACCAGCGCTGGTTCGACGCCGGGCACCGATGTCAAGCAGTTAGCCCGGCGCCTTGAATCAAAGCTACTGCGGCCTGCCGCGCTCCAGCTCGTGCGCTATTATGCGGGGCTACCGCCGCGGTCCGGTCTTGGCATTGCCCGCAGCAGGCTTGATGCCCTGGTCGTTGCTGGTGGCGGTCGGCTCGACCCGGCGGTCGCCGAATTCGATGTCTTGGCAGCATCGGCTGGCGCGCGTGATTTTTCACTGGCCAACGTGCTGATCGATAGTAGCCGCCGCGAATTCGAACGTCATTTGACCGCTGACCTATGGCCCGGCATCGACGCGGCATGCGAGCCGATTGCAGCGTTGAATTGCGATTATCTCATTGTTGGCGGCGACATGGCCGGGCTCGCCGACATCATCGACCGGTTGACATTAAACGCGCCGGTTTCGCCAGCCCGCATCTCGATCTGCGCTCACGCCGATCTGGCTTTGCACGCCGATCAAGCCGATTTGGCTGGGCATGCTGGGCAAAATACCGCCCTGCCCAGTCGTTTAATGGCCATTCTCAGCGCTTATACGGCCAGTCGTAATGCGCTGCAGTCGGCACAATTCCAGCTCGCAACGCGCAAAGTCGCCGATCATCTGGCGCTCGATTCACATCCAGCTCTCAACGCGCGCGTTGGCGACAGGGACGACGCACTACGGATCGCCCCGGCCCACAGCAACCCGGGCAGCGGGCAAGGATTTGAACGGTTGTCGGGAACGTGAACATGGACGCCGCGTGAAGCCATCCCAGAAAATTATCGTCGCCTGTCGGCAGACCGCCGATAGCGCCAGACGACTATGCGATTGGCTGGATGCGAACCCGGCTATTCTCGGTGCTGCCCACTCAGCTGTGATCGAAGACATCGAGGGCACAGCCAGTCGGCTTGCGCCGATCGCTGGAGCCGCAGAGCAGGCCCCAGTTATCGGCGTGATCGGTGGCCAAAGCGCGAGTAAGTCCGACCTCGTTTTGCAACTGCTTGGAACTCGCGGCCCAACACAGACTGGCGAATTCGGATCAAAACCCGTTGATGTCCAAATGCTGCGCCACGTGCTTGGCTCTGAGGGAGGAAACGGTGGCTGTCTGGCTGTCCGCCTCACATCAGCTGAAAGACCATCGACGCCGCGCGGATATCCCATTCGCATTTTGTTGCTGTCGGAAGTCGACATCGCAGCCATTTTGGCGACATCGCGGCTTGCCGCCGCCGGCCCCGCTCCAACGCCACTGGCGCTGGCTGAAGTCGACCGCCTGTTCATCGAAGCATCATCCCGGGTGTCGTTGCAGCCGGTGCCGGGGATTGCCGGGCGCGACATTCTCGAATTGCGCGAGATTTTTACTTCCCATTGGGCAGAACACCCGTTCCTGCGAGGCCTAACAACGACCCGATACTTTGATCGCCTGCGCGACGTGGCGGCGCTGTTGAAGGAAGCTGATCGCCGAGCGTTGTTGTCGGTCCTTTGGGGTTGCGAACCCGCCACCACGGAACTGTTCCATCGGCTTTGCGCTACGCTCGACGAGCTGGGCCACGGCTCAGAAGCTTATGTGATGCCGGAGGCGTTGATCGGCAAAGATCGCGTAACCGGCTGGCTCGTCAGACACCCTCAAAGTATTGCCGATGCGTCAACAATTTTGGCGATGACGCCCGCCCGATCAAATGCTGCGTCCGCTACGATTTCGATCGTCACCCGCTATGGGCAAACCGTCGATGTCGATCGTTCTGTTCTCGCCGCACTTGCAGCCGAACTGCCCGTTGTTGCTGGACCCGGCCGCCTGACCGACATGGCACCTGCCGACCTGATCGACTTCCCATCTCAACCGATCATATCCGATGATGCCGTCGGCGAGATCACAACCGACCACCGACCGGTCGGGCCGAGCTTGGCAACAATCGCAGCGCCAAATCGCCAAAGCGCCTTCGCCGTTGCCGTGACACGTTACATCAAAACGAAGCCATCATTTCTGTTCCAACGTGCCACACGTCGGCGCGACGTGACGTGCCTAGTTTTGGTGGTTGATCCCGCCGTTGACGATGACGCAACGGCTCCGTTGATTTCAGACTGGATCGAGACCGCGCAGGGCGCAAGTCCGTCGGCCCGGGAGCGCGTCCGCCGCGGATTGTTTGTGGCCGCTGCGAGACCAGCAATTCAAGATCACGACGCCTCTCATCTCAATACGGCGCGTGATACCGGCGCGGCCAGTGATTTTAACGGTTCGGCTGGCGCGCGCGTTCTGGCCATGGCGCACGATTTGATCGGCACGGGCGAGGCCGGCGCGGCAAGTTGGTCTCCTGGCCGGTCCGTTGATCACATCTACTGGTTTTCACGCGCCGCTGATCACGTGAGCGCGAGTGTTGGGTTGCCGACTGGATCCCGTTTGGAGACAACTGGCGGTTCGGATGGTGGCGTCTTCGCGCCGGAAACGAGTATGGCCACCGCCACAGCAGCTGGCTCGCTCCGCCGATCGAATGGCGCGCTGCTCACATCAGAGCAATCGGGCCCAGGCGATGGCCGGGCATTGGCGTACCCAACCAGCCAAACCGCGCGGCATTCGCAACGCCCCGGTTCGTCGGAATTGTCCCGCGCGCAAAACTACCTGACCGCCAGCCCGCCACGACGGACGGTTGGCTCTGGCGTCAGTCACCTCGCTGCGGAGTTGGCGCGGGTAGCCACGCCCCGTGTGAAGGCGATCCAATTAGGTCGCGCCGTTGCCGAAGTCCGGCGGACGCTTCGTTTCGCCGTTGCACGCCATTACGTGTCGAACGATCCCTTGATGATCGCAGAATGGCGGCGGTCGACGGCGGTTGTTGCCTGTAATCGGCTGGCTGCCTTGGTCGAGCAGCGCCAACTCGGTCGGTTGCTGAGGGTGCTATTACCGTCCGAAGATGAGTTTCTTCACGCCATCGTCGCGGCCCAGGCTCGACCCGTTCTCGACGATGAACCCGAGTTTTCCCGCTCAGATCTGGCCGTGCCGTCTGCGATTATTCGTAATGCTGGCGGCGTTGACAACGACGCTGCCGCTGACGATCCCGTTGCTCTTTCAGGTGCGGCGATGACCTATTGGTTCACCTGCCTGAAACGCGCGGCGCGGTCTCGCCAAACCTGCCGCAACCTTGGCATTGACGGCACCGTTTTGCATCATATCGTCGATGAACTTCAAAGCGGCGCCAGCCATCTCGGGCTTGCTGATGATATTGCGGGCGCCTATCGCCGCGCGAACCCGGCGGGCGATGTGAACGCCATTCCGTTAGCCGCCTACGCCTTTCGTATGACGGCTGCCTATCTCGAAGGTCTATCGGGTGCGGGCGATCGGGGTGACCGATCGGGCTACGTGCAGCAAACTAGCGAGCTTCAGGTTGCCGACGGTAGCGGTTCTGGATATGCCTCAACAATGGGGGGCGGGGCTTTGTCCCGCAGGGGTGGACGCTTTAACGCCGAGCGCTGGGAGCACGCTTTCGCAGCTCTCGTCGATGACAATATCGCGGCAGCTAACATGGGCTCGTCGCGCGGCGACAAGGATCGGGAACTCGGCACCCTGATTCAGCTGTTTGCGCCCGGGCCATTTGAGGGGGAGGCATGAGCATCGCAAAGATCGAGGTCGTCCCCGACCCCTCCGTCTCGACGGGCGGGCATGCGATCATTAAACTGCGCGGAATTTCAATTCTGCCGCCCGGCGCAACGCTTCGTATCGACCCGATCGATGAGAGCTTGGCCGACGACGTTGGTTGGCCGCGCGGTAACATCACCCCGCTCGCCACACGCCAAACTCCCGATGGACTCGAGCTTAGTGTCGGTCCAGACGTCGTGGATGCGCCGCTTTTGGAGCCCGGCGTACCGGTGACGATCACCGTCTCAGACGCCGATGTTAGCGCTGAACTCGTGTGGCCGAATTTGCCGGTGTCGACGACCGCCACTGTCTCCGCGCCAGTGGTGATGACCGCGTCGCAAATGGCGGCGGAGTACGCAGCTGCCGAACGGTCCAAAGCGGAAGCAAAACGGGCGGCTAGCGAGGCCGCCGCTCAGCGTGAGCGCGAACGAAGTGCTGCTGCCGAGGTTGCGAAACGAGACGCGGCCGTGGCAGCTGCCATTGCGGCGGCCGTGGCTGGGCCAACGACCCAGGTTTCAGCGACCCCGGTTTCAACGACCCAGGCTTTAGCGACCCAGGCTTTAGCGACCCCGGCTTTAGCGACCCCGGCGTTAGCGACCCCGGCTGATGGCACCACGAAATCGAACGGCGCGGTTATCGAAGCCGCAACGATCAGCGCTCCCTCCGTGACGTTGTTTGAGACCCTTGGCGAACTCGATTACGTCCTGGCAAATCATGTTATGGCAAAGGTCGAAGTTGCAACGCCCGCCGATGCCGTCATGCGCCCAGAAACGAGTCGCGGCAAACCCCCTGGCGCACTGGCGACACCAAGACCGTCGGGCAACGGCGCAACGTCGCCCGACCATGATGAACCGCTTGCGACCCTTAAACGGCCAACGGGACCCAACCGCGCCGGGCCGTCGCCTGAGGCAACCGCTCGAAATACTGTTGTGGCGCCAACGGCCAAAAGCTCGGTCGCGGTCGCGCCATCGCCACAGACAATCGTCAATGGCAAAGCCGCGTCTGATACATTGTCGCGATTGGAGCCGAAACCGAGCCAAGGTGCGGGTCGGCAAAATTTGGCCAGCCTGGATGTCGCCGCCCGAGACGCGGCGCGCGGCGTCGTTGTGCCAGCCCACGTTGCAGCCCAAGTTGCAGCCCACGCGCCGCCGACGCCTGTGTCCCACGTGGGGCCGCAAAGTACCCGCTCGGTTGGTCGACTGGCGCCGACCGAGCCTGTGATGTCCGCGGCTTCGATTTCGCCACTGGTCGAACCGCCCGCTGACACGACGTTGCCCTCTATCGTCGTCAAACAAGCGAGCGCTGTCGCTGCCCGCAACGCGACCGCAGCTGCCCTATCCGGTGAGCCGCTTCGGTCGGTTCCCGCCACCGGCCTGCTGGCGTTTTTTGGTGGCGCGGCCCTGGCCGCCGCCTCGCTTCTCCTGGCGGTGTTTGCTGCGCCGATGCTTGGGATCGGGCCACAACCGCCGCCGCCCGCACCGCGCCCAGTTATCGCCGATGCGTTTATGGCCGGGCCGCAATCGCCTCGCGGCGAGATTGCAACCAATATCGATCTGCCGACGGCGCTGCGTCTGGCTGACCACAATTTACACGGCGTCGACCGGCCCATTGATCGCGGGGAAGCGGAGTTCTGGCTGAAGAAGGCCATGGCACTCACCGCTAGCCACACGCAGCTGCGCTGGGCGCTAACCCAGCTCGGCGCGCTTGCTGCTCAACCCGTTTCGGGTGAACCTGATTACGAGAAGGCGCGGCTGCTGTGGGAGATCTCAGCAGGCAATGGCGATCCGGTCGCGCTGTGTTTTCTTGGCACGCTCGCTGAAAACGGGCTCGGCGCTCCGGCCAACCGGATCCAAGCCTTGCAATACTATAAGCGCTCCAAGGAACTCGGCGGGTGCCCGTCGACCGACGAGGCGATCGCGCGTTTAAGCAAGTCGTGAAGAGGATTGCGTGTGTTGCGTCGTTGGATTGTTTTCAGTGCTGTTGTGGTGGTGACCCTATCGCTCGCGGGCATGATCGCTGTCGCACAGCAAGCCGGTCCGTTTTTTGACGCTCGCCGGTTGCCCGACCTTGAGGCTGAGCGGCGCAATCAGGACGTGCTCCTGGAGCAACGTCGCCAACAAGAGGCCGACGCCAAGCGCAAGGCTGACGAGCAGCGCGCCGCCGCTGAAGCCGATGCCAAGCGCAAAGCTGACGAGCAGCGCGTTGCCGCTGAAGCCGATGCCAAGCGCAAAGCTGACGAGCAGCGCGCCGCCGCTGAAGCCGATGCCAAGCGCAAGGCTGACGAGCAGCGCATCGCCGCTGAAGCCGATGCCAAGCGCAAGGCTGACGAGCAGCGCGCCGCAGCCGAGGCCGATGCCAAGCGCAAGGCTGACGAGCAACGCCTCGCCGCTGAGGCCGACGCCAAGCGCAAAGCCGACGAGCAACGCCTCGCAGCCGAGGCCGACGCCAAGCGCAAAGCTGACGAGCAGCGCATCGCGGCTGAAGCGGCGGCCCGTAAGACAGCGGCCCTGGCACCAGCACCACCGACGGCTGCCTTACAGGCTCCTGCCGCTTGCACGGACGTGCCAAAAACAAGCGTCACCCCACTGATTGGCGGCCGCTTGCAGTTGACCGTCGAAAGCCCGTGCCGTCGCGGGCAAGCCGTCGAGCTTGTTTACGGCGAAGAAACTCGGCCACTTTCGCTCGATCCGGGCACGGGCAAGGTATCAGCGATCGTCGATCTCTATTTGGGCGATGGGCAGGGCGTGACGCTATCGACAGCTGACGGGCAGCAGATTGGCATTGCAACCGCAATCCCGACGGAGGCCCGGGCGTATTCCAAGGTTGCGCTGATCTGGACTAAGGCTGTTGACCTCGATCTCCACGCCATCGAAAACAATGCCCAACTGGGCGCAGCCGGGCATGTCCACGCGAAGGCGCCACGCACCGCGGAGGAGGCACAAGCGCTGGCCGCTTCCTCCGGGCGAGGTGCTGGCTTCATTTCATCGTCAAGTGACGGGCGCGCAGGCGGCAGCCACATCGAAGTCTATACCTTCTTCCATAGTCCCGATCAGCCCGCTGGCGCTGTTCCATTCGCAATCGAGCACGCGACCCGCGGTGCGACGGCGACCGGCGAGGCGTGTGGCGATGGGGCCCTCGCGGAAGTTGATTATGAGGCGATCATCACCACCACGAGCGGCGATGTTACTCGAGAAAACGGCATCCTACCGAGCGTGGCTTGCGGTACCCCGCTTGATGGCCGCGCCCGTTATCTGCGCGAGGCGGTTTCCGATCTTCGGTTCAAGCGTTGAGGGGCGTTTGGACCGCACCAGGTTTGGCAGCTTTTGTTACGTCATCAGGTCATGCGTCGGCGGAGTATTTGGAATGTTTAGGGGAATGGCGTGGCTCGCATCGGGCATCGCGGCGACATTGGTCATCGTGGTTGGCGCAACAGGGGCGATTGCCGCCGACGTCACGTTGCGCATGAAGGGCGGCGACTTTTCGGTCACCGGAGAATTGAAGGGCTTCGACGGCTCAAGATATACCATCGTGTCGAAGTCATTCGGGTCTATGGCGCTCGATGCGACACGGTTTGATTGCGAAGGTGCCGCCTGTCCAAAGCCCGGCCAAACCGTCGCGGTAGCGATCAGCGGCGCGCCAATCGGCAGTATCTCGATTGCGGGCGCTGCGACCATTGGCGGCGAACTCATGCCTGCGTTTGTCCAAGCCTTCGCGCAGTCGAGGGGGCTCAAAGCGGCCCGTGTTGCCGGTGCCGTGCCGGAAGAAGCAACGTTCAAAATCATCGATGCCAAGGGCGTAGAAGTTGGCTCCGTTGAGCTAAAACGCTATGGATCAAGCACGGCCTTTAAGGCGCTTGGTGCGAAGGCTGCCGATATTGGAATGTCTTCGCGCCAAGTGAAACTAGACGAGGCCCGCGCCCTAGCTGTTGCTGGCCTTGGCGACATGCGGGCGCCAGCAAACGAGCACGTGCTTGGCCTTGATGGCCTGGCCGTGCTCGTGGCTACGGGCAACCCGGCTGTGTCACTTTCGATTGATCAAATCGCCCGGATTTTTGCCGGCCAAGTCTCGAACTGGTCTGACGTCGGCTTGCCGCCTGGCCAAATCCAAATCTACGCGCCGTCGGCCGACGCTGGAACCATGGATACCTTCGACGACCTCGTCATGAGACCGCGTGGATTGAAGTTATCCGATGCGGCCAAGCGTTTTACAAACCACGCTGACCAGTCCGATGCGGTTGCCGCCGATAAGCTTGGGATCGGTTTCGCTTCGATCGCTTACCGGCGCAATGCGAAAGCTCTCAATCTTGAAACGTCGTGCGGTCTCATCACGCGGCCGTCGACGTTTGCCATGAAAACCGAGGAGTATCCCTTTGCTCGCCGTCTCTATCTTTATACGGTGGGCGTGCCAGCCAAGCCATTTGCTCGCGCGATGTTAGAGTTTGCGCTATCGGCAGCAGCACAACCCATCGTCCGGCAGAACGACTTTATTGATCAATCGCCCGAGACCCTCGACTTCCAGGCCCAGACCGCGCGCATCGCTTATGCGTTGAATGCGGCGGGTGCCGACTTTGACTTGAACTTGATGAAGACCCTCATCAATGACTTCAAGCCAGCCCAGCGCCTTACGTCGACGTTTCGTTTCGAGGTCGCAAGCTTTGCGCTCGATACCAAAGCATTGGCCGATGTCGCACGTCTGCGAACGCTCGTTGAAAGCCCGGAATATCGCGGCAAGACTGTTATGATCGCTGGCTTTGCCGACGGCGTCGGCCGCTTCGACAATAATCTCATCTTATCCCAGAGGCGGGCTGCCACGGTGCTTGCCGAGTTGCAACGGGCTGGGACAAAGCCCATTCAGGCGCAACTCGTCACCAAAGCCTTTAGCCAACTTGCGCCAGTGGCCTGCAACGACAGCCTCGAAGCACGCTCGCTTAATCGCCGCGTCGAGGTGTGGGTGAAGTAGTTGACCGGCAGCGGGTTGGTCGCGCGGCAACGCAGGTCAACGCGTTATAGGTTCTCAGGGGCTCGATGAATTTGGGGATCGGACAACATCGAACCGGGCCAAACGGGGCCCGGATCGTTAGCGAGGCTGCCGCACGGCCAGTCTCGCCCATGACCAATCCGAGGGAAACATGCCAACCAAAATTGTGACCTTCGTCTCAGCGGTTGTCGCCGTACTCACCCTCGCGGTCGCGGCCATCGGACCGGCCATGGCCGAATGGGCGCCAAGCAAGCAAGTCGATTTTATTGTCATGGCGGGCAAAGGCGGCGGCGCGGACAAGGCCACGCGCTTCCTAATCGATTTGATTGAGAAAAAAAGGCTCGCACCAGTCAAATTTGAAGTTGTCAATATGCCAGCCGATTCCGGCTCCGAGGCGTTAGCACTTTTAAAGAAGCGGGCGGGCGACCCACACGTCCTGTTATTTACTCTCAACAGCTTTTACACCACGCCGCTTGAGCGCCCGCAAATCGCCGTCGATATCGCAACCTTTGCTCCCGTTGCCCGCATGGCCGAAGACGTCTTTGCTTTATGGGTCCATTCAGACCGGCAAGACATCACGACGATTGATGACTTCGTGAAAGCTGCCAAAGCCAAAGGCAAAGACTGGGTCATGGCTGGCACGGGGACGGGCGCCGAGGACAATTTGCTGACCGACTTCCTCAATGCGCAGTACGGGTTGCAGATGACCTATCAGGCCCATGGCGGTGGTGGAGACGTTGCGCGGTTGCTGGCTGAAAAAAAAGTCGATTCAACCGTCAACAATCCAGCCGAGCAAAACGAGTTTTTCCCGAAGGGCATAACCAAGCCGTTGCTGACGTTTACGCAAGCGCGCTTAGCACTCTACCCCGCCCAGCCGACGCTTCGTGAAACTGGAATGGACTTCACCTACAAGATGCAACGGTCTGTTGTTGGCGCGCCGTCGCTGGCACCCGATCAAGTCGCCTATTGGCAAAATCTGTTTCGGACGATCCACGCGAGCCCGGACTGGCAAAAATATGCAGCCGACAACAGCCTGTCGGGCGATTTTTTGTCGGGAGGCGAACTTACGGCTTACTGGGTTTCTGAAAGGGAAAAGCACGTTCGCTGGAAGATGGCGCTGGAGCTGTTACGACCGTAACTTTTGGTCGCCCGTTATCGGCGTTCTCGTCGAGAAGTTTTGAGCGGAACACCGAGCGAGGTTTGGGCGGCTCGGGATCGGCCACGCGGCTCCATATGGCCGTTGATTTGCCGTCTGGGGACGTCTCAGCGCTGCCAGCCGTTGGGGCCTCGCTCGTCTGGGCCTCGCGCGTCTGGGCGGGGGCTGGTACGACCGCTCGCGCATCACCCTGGGCTCGCGTCGTCGGTGACGCCGAATACGGTTTTGGCTCAATTTCGACCGCGCTGCCGGTGATCCTGTCGGCGCGCGACGGCAGCCCGTGTGAAATCGCGCGGACGGCAATACGACCCGTGGGAGGACCGCTGCGCGTTGATGCGGCTCTGCTGGGTAACAACGCGTCGCGATCGGGTAGCGCTGAGCGAACCGGTAGCGCTGGGCGATAGGGGGGCTGTGGGCGCTCCGGTGGCGCGGGCTGATCTAGCGAGGCTCCGCGATCTGGTTTGGCGCCACTTCCAGCCGTGTGACCGTCGAGCGGCCCGGCATCAACGCGGGCGGCCTGTTCTTGCCCGGCCGACCGTGCTCCAACGGTCGACGGGTCGAGCGCAGCTTCACGGGTGATCGCCGCAACCTCCCGGGCCTGGAATGGTTGGGCTTGGGCTGAGATGTTCAACGGGCGAACATCGCTCGGTCGAGGTTGGGGTCTCGTGGGTTCAGGTTTAGTTGACGCAGGTCTCACAGCATCAGATCTCGACGCAGCCGGTCTCGACGCGTCTGGCCCCATTTGGTCAGGCCGTTGAACATCTGGCCGTTGCGGCAGCGTTTGTTGTGGCCCGGTCGGACGCGCGTCTGCGGGCCCAGGCTCGCCAAGCCGTGCCGCTGGACGTGCATTCGGACGTTGATCAGGTGCCCGAGGTGGCTGTGCCTGCACGTCTCTCCTGGTCCGCTCAATCGGCGTAAACCGCCTCGCTTCAGGCCGATCCGAGGCTTCGCCGCCCGGCTGTGCTTGTGGGCCCGTCGTCGGGCTGCGCGGATTGTGCGATCCGACGTCACTTGCCCGCATCGGCTCAGGCCGCCGCGTGTCGTCAGGCCGCCGCGTGTCGTCAGGCGGCCTGATGACATCCGGCCGCCGCGTGATCTGGCGGGTGCCAGCGCTATGCCCAGGGTTATTGCCCGGCGGCCCGGCCCGCGACACCGTCGACGCCGGTGCTCGCTGCACGGTTTCGCGGCCGGCGCTTAGATCGACGCCGGGTTCACCCCTCGGCTCTGCCTTGGGCTCGCTCCTCGCTTCAAGTCTGGGCTCGACGTTAGTCTCAAATTGGGTATCGGCGACTTTGAAACTCTCCGGCGAGCGCACATGCAGCGTGCCAAGCACGTGGCGTGCGCGGCCAGCCAACTCAACAGCCTCATGGCCAGCGGATTGGAGGGCTTCAAGGCAACTGTCCCAGAATGCAAAGAGGGCGCCATCAGAGGCGTTCATGAACGGCGTGTGCATGGATTTCAGCGTGGCGAGATCGGTGCGGGCTAAAAATCTCGCGTGATCCACAATGACCATCGTCGACGGCTCAGCATCAAATTCGCCGTCCTGATCGTGCTCGCTTTTAGCGGTGACCGGATAGCCAAAGATCGAGAAGCCCGAAAGTGACGACCTTGGAAATTGCGCAATGGCGTCATGCAGCATCACCGGAGCGCTCAGGTGGCGGTGCGCCTCGCGAAACGTCGTAGCCACGCGGTCGATTGCGATTTGATCGAGGATTGGCCGTGGCGCGCCATAGCCGGCAACGGCTTGTATTTGGGCGGCTGCGCGCTGCCGTTCTTCGCGCACATACATTTCAGTGATGCGCGGCACCACCAAGACTGGCCCTTCGCGGCTGGCTGTGACGATGGCTGGAAGGTCGTGTCGCAGGCCACGAGATACCTGCGTGCGGGGGCGCACCCCGCCAGACAACACGCGCGAGGCTAAGACTTCTTCATTCGACGTGCGATCGCCGATGATCGCTGGGACAGCGACGCTCGTGTTGATCAACAGCTCAATAATATCATGCGGGCGTCCCCCGCGTACCACGCCGAGGGACCCACGCCGAGTGCCGATCCAAGCTAGAAAGTCCATGCCGGATTACTCATTACGCGTGAAGCCTTTGCATATGTTTGCAAACATCCGAGAGGACTGCATCGTAAATTTTAAAGGGTTATCGTAAAGATAGTGTCGTCGGTGCGCGTTCTGGTCCCGATTGTGGTAATGCCAACCCGCTAGGCGAAAAACGCTTGGCGCTACATGCAGTGCAGATCATGGCGAAGACGACAGACAGCACCGTTGCATCACCGGCTGCGCGGCGACTGGCAGCTGCCAGTGGACCGGCAGCGGCACGTGTGCCGATCAAGTTGCAGCACGCACTTGGCAAAGCCGACCGCGCCAAATCGCGATTTGCGATCCTAGCGGCAGCCGTTGGCCTATCATTAACGGCGCTGACAGCTATTTTTCTAACAAGCTTACCGCGCCTCGGCTCATCTCCCGTTGAGGCGGCCGCGACTTTGGTTGCCGATGCTGTCCGCGGTGTTCCGCAGCCGACCACAAGCGCTGCCCCATCGTCGAAGCCTCGGCAGGTTGCTGAGGCATCGCAACCGGCCAGTCAATTACAGCCAGCAGCGCCTGCCCCTGTGACGCCGTCGCCGTCCACTGAACCGACATCAAAAAAATTGCCTGAGCGCACGGCGGCCGCTGTTGATCCTCGCTCCATCAACGCGCCACCAACCAGCGTGCCACGGCCAGCCGTGATCGCCGGTGCTCCACCCGCTGCGCCGCCATCGGCGGCCCCTGCTCCCGTGGGGGCTGCGCCCTTGCCGCCGCCTCCAGCGTTTGAGGCCCTCGATCCAGCCAAGGGCGTCGCACCGATTGCGCAAATGCTGCAGTCGCTCGAAGAGCGTCTTGCCGCCTTGAACGTCGCCGCTGAAGCCGAGCGGCAAGATGCCGCTAAGCGTGCCATTGAGCGTCGCGAGTTGGATCAGCGGGACATTGAACGCCGAGAGGCCGAGCGTAAATTCGCCGAACAGCAGCGCCTTGCGGCCTTGTCCACCCCTGGCGCACCGGGGTCGGCGGCACGATCTGGTGCATCGCCGCCACCAAAATCAACGGCGTGCCTGTCAGCCGTCGAAGCCGCCACCACCACGTTGCTGATCTCGTTTGACACCGGCAGCACCGTGGTCAGCCCGGTCCAGGTTGAACAGCTCAAGCGCTTTGGCGGCATGCTGAAATCGTGTCCCGACGCCAAGCTTGAGGTTGCAGGTCACACTGATGCCAAGGGCGTGGCGGAGAGCAATTTTTCTCTCAGCTGGCGCCGAGCGGAAGCGGTGATCGAAGTTTTCCGCTCAGTCGGCGTTGATACCGGACGGTTTACCGCTGTCGGTTACGGTACGCGTCGACCGCTCTCGATTACGGTTGAGCAACAAAATCCAATCGATCGCCGCGTTGAAATGACGTTGCGTTGATCGTTTCTGACAGGACGAAACTATGACCATCGCCATGATCGTTGCCGCGGCGGATGCCAATTCAGCTATGGGTTGGGTTTCAAACTTTCGGCCGCTTCTGGAGTTGATGGGCCTCGTGTTGATCTCAGGCCTGATCGGCTTTTTTGCTGGCCGCTACATGTACAAGGGCCAAGTGCAGAACCGCACGAAGGAACTCCGCGCCGAGTACATGCTATCGCGCCGTCGATTGGCTGCTGCACGCAGCGGGCTGTCGCAAGCGCGCGATGAACAAGCGCGCATCGCCCGGCGCGTTAAGCGTGAGCAGTATAGCGCTCGGCCGACCGAGTAAGAAGCAGACGAGCCGACGGGAGACGAATCGTCGGCCGAGGTGGCTGGGT
>JBBQNE010000082.1:0-13792 GCA_038329675.1 Hyphomicrobiales bacterium
CCCTTGCCGACCGGCACTTCCACGATCGACCCGGTTCGCTTAACGGTGTCGCCTTCTTTGATGCCGCGGTCGTCGCCAAAAATAACGACGCCGACGTTATCGGCTTCGAGGTTCAAGGCCATGCCGCGGATGCCGCCTGGAAACTCGACCATCTCGCCGGCTTGGACGCTATCTAAGCCGTAGACGCGCGCGATCCCGTCCCCGACCGACAGCACTTGGCCGATCTCGGAGACCTGCGCTTCCTTACCGAAATTTCTGATCTGCTCTTTTAGGATCGAGGAAATCTCTGCGGCTCGGATGTCCATCGGCTACCCTCATTCTTATTCGCGGTGGCGGGATTACGGTCAGTCGGTTGGCTTGCTGCGCTGCGCACGTTCGCGACGAGCGCACGCGTTTGTATTTTTCAGCTGCTGGCTTTTAGGACAGCACCTAGACTTGTGAGCTTGGTTTTGATTGAGCTATCGATCATGCGACTGCCGATCTTGACGATCAGGCCGCCGAGGATCGACGGGTCGACCTTCGGCGTGACGACGATGTTCTTGCCCGCGATTTGGCGCAGCTCAATCTTGAGCGCCTCCATTTGCGCATCGGTCATCGGCACTGCCGACGTGATTTCCACAGCCGTTTCCCCGCGGGCACGGGCAGCAAGCGCATGAAACGTCTTGATCATATCGCCGACGACGAACAAACGCCGATTACGAGCAACCAGCAAAAGGAAGTTGGCGGCCGTGCCCCCAATCCCTGCTTTTGCCAGCAAGGCCGTCAGTGCGCGGACTTGATCGTCCACCGACAGTATCGGACTGCGAACAAATGCCACTAAATCTGGGCTCGATTGAAGCATGACGTCGAACTTGTCGAGATCAGCTTCAACGGCCAACACACTATTTTGCTCCTGGGCGAGATCAAGCAAGGCCGAAGCATACCGCCCCGCCACGCTCGCCGTCATGGGTTCGTCATTCGCCACCGTGTACCCTCGGTCTTGCGGGGAGGTCTGCCGGAAGCGCTGCGGATCAAGGCCGCGCGAACTCTTCCGACAAGCAAAACGTGGCAGCTCCTAAAGAGCCCGCCACTCCGCTCGGCGGTGCGTTATCACGGGCGTTCCGACCGTTCAACCCGACCGCCTGCGCTCAGCCGGTATGCCGCAGGCTGCAGATTGTTCTCTTCTAGGACTGGCCGCACCGCGAACGGTGAGGATTGATCGCTGCACCTTTTGGATACCGCGCGCGCGGTCGACATCGGTTTGGCACGAGTTCGTTGTGGTGGTGCGCAGCTGGGAGGATATTTTGCCATTGAAAAAACGCGCGGCAGTCACCCGCCGCGCGCCCCGTCGTCTCCCTCTAACCGTGCGAACCGTGCTCGGGACCCGTCACGACCCGGCCCGTAGCGTCTCGTTCCAAAAGCGCTTCTGGGTCACGTCTAGGTCGCTCCTAAAAACTTTAAGCTGTCGGCCAAACAAGCCGCGATGGGCTTCAGATCGCGGTCTCGACTACCCGACAACGGTTCAAAAAGTATCGACATATCAGTAAGTTGTTACCCATCAGTATGTGATTTATTGGATCTGCCGGGGGCAAAACTATGGTGGCGCGATGAATATGCCGAGCCCACCCCAGTCTGTTGGCGGTTCGACCAGCCGATGTCGCCTGATAACTCCGCTG
The DNA here is from genome assembly GCA_038329675.1 of Hyphomicrobiales bacterium. Lineage (GTDB taxonomy): Bacteria > Pseudomonadota > Alphaproteobacteria > Rhizobiales > Hyphomicrobiaceae > JANXVY01. Next base: position 1,656 of record JBBQNE010000082.1, read on the forward strand.
CTTTGTCGGGCTGAGATAAATTTATGCAGCTGTGGATAACTGTTTGGAATACCTCCGCATGATGCCACGGTGGACATGAGCAAGGCCAAACTTCGCCGTCACGGGCTGAGCGGGCCGACCGCACGATTGTAGAGCACGATTGGCTGCTCCTCTGGCTCCAACAACACTTTTGGCTTGTAACCAGCAACGAGTGCAGCTTGCCCATCGGCGATCCACTCGCGCTCCGTGGCCATCCGCAGACCGAGCGAGGCGTAATCAACGCCAAGCAGGCCATTGGACAGCGTGAGAACTGCGGCTTGAGTATCGGGCCGCTCCGCAACATCTTGCGCGATCAGCCCGACGCGGACCTTCGTTTCCCAAGCAAATTGAAACGCATAAATAGGAAGTCCGTTGGCCAGGTTGCCGACCGGCTGCAGGTCTTGCTTCATGCGGCGATCTGAAATGATGCCCGACTTTGGTCCTGTGCCGGTCTTGGCGCGCAATTTGATCGTCGCTTCATCATCGATTTCCGCGCCGACCATCGTGCAATTGGCTGGCGTTGAGCATGGGGCGAGTTGTTCGGCCGCTCGTGCCGAAGCGAGGGACGCGAAAACGACACACAGGCCCGCATTGATGGCGCGATGGGTCGATTTGTATCGTCGCATGGTGCACGTTGCCCCGGTGGCCGCAACGCAAAGCGCAGCAGCGTTTTCCAAACTCAGCCCGGGGTAAAGGCTATCGCTTGTTGCCGATGATCCGCCAGCGGTTCCCAGCAGTGTTACGCAGCCATTGCAGCAAGTCTGTCTTTCCGATTTGGAGACAATGGCCACGGGGATTTGACCCGGCGAAACCCAAAAGGCCGGGGTAACGCGCCGTTGTCGGCTTCGTTCAGAGAAACGAATACGGGTCGACATCCAGGCTGACCTTCACATCGGTCGGCATCTTAGGAATCGCACCGGCCCAGGCTCGCAGGTAGCCCTGCAGATCGGCATCGCGCGGTGCCTTGACTAAGATGCGCCACCGAAAGCGGCCGCGGATGACGGCGATTGGTGCTTCGGCAGGTCCCAGCACGTCGATCCGGTCGTCGAGCGGAGCGCGGCGGACGATCTCACGCGCCACGCGCTCTGACACCGCCTTATCGCGGGCCGAAATAACGAGCGCTGCGAGGCGACCGTAGGGCGGTAGCAGGCCCATCTGGCGGATGCGGATCTCGTTTTCGAGGAACGCCTCGCGGTCACCCGACAATATTGCGGCCATCACGGGATGTTGTGGGCTGTGGGTCTGGACGAACCCACGACCGCGAATGTTGGCCCGACCGGCGCGGCCCGTCACCTGGTGCAACAATTGGAACGTGCGCTCACCTGCTCGTGGGTCGGCACCTTGCGCAAGGCCCAAATCGCCGTCGACGACGCCGACCATCGACAGGTCTGGAAAGTTATGACCTTTGGCGACGATTTGCGTGCCGATGATAATGTTGCTTTCGCCCGCTTCGATCCGCCGGATCGTCTCGCGCATTTCGGTCAAGCCCGGCACAAGGTCGGACGACAGCAATTCGATTTTCGCGTCGGGGAATCGCTCGCGCACCTCCTCGGCGACGCGCTCCACGCCTGGGCCGCAGGCGACGAGCGAGCCGGCCGTTTCACACTTCGGGCAGCGCTCCGGCATTGGAAGTTGGAAGCCGCAATGGTGGCAGCTCAGCTTTTTGCGAAACCGATGCTCGACCAGCCACGCCGTGCATTGCGGGCATTGGACCCGCTCGCCGCACTTTCGGCACAACGTCAACGGCGCATAGCCACGCCGGTTCAAGAACAATAGCGCCTGCTGGCCGTTACCCAGCGTTTCGGCCATGGCGGCGACGAGCGGCGGGGCGAGCCAGCGGCCTGCCTCTGGCGGATTTGAGCGCAAGTCGATGGCCTGGACGTCGGGCATCTCGACGCCCGAAAAGCGGCCGGGCAGCACGACGTGCCGGTAGCGGCCGGTGCGCGCGTTGACGTGGGTTTCGATCGAGGGGGTCGCGGAGGCTAAGATCACCGGGTGGCGTCCGAGATGGCCACGGACCACCGCCATGTCGCGGGCTTGGTAGTGGACGCGATCGTCCTGCTTGAAGCCTGCGTCGTGCTCTTCATCGACGATGATGAGCCCTAGGTTTTGGTAGGGCAGAAACAACGCTGATCGCGCGCCAACGACAACGCGCGCTTGCCCCGTCGCCACGCCCGTCCAGATGCGTCCCCTGTCGGCTGGCGATAGGGCAGAGTGCCATTCGGCTGGCGGGGCGCCGAACCGTCGCTCGAAACGGCCGAGAAACTGGCTGGTCAGTGCGATTTCAGGCAGCAGGATCAGCGCCTGCTCGTCGCGCTCTAAGGTGCGGGCGACGGCTTCGAAATAGACCTCGGTTTTGCCCGATCCCGTCACGCCATCCAGCAGCGTGACCGAGGACGTTCCACCATCGACGGCTGAGCGCAAACCGTGGACCGCAACCTCCTGCGCCTCGGTGAAGGTGTTGGCGCCATAGGCAGGGTCGGGGCGCGGCAATCGTTTTTCAGGGATCGCGACTTCGGCGAGCAATCCGGCCGCAACGAGACCGTTGACCACGCCCGACGTGCACCCGGCCGCCTCGGCCAGGGCCGACTTCGACCGCACCGCGCCATCGCTGGCGATCTCAATTGCTTTTATGCGCTCGGGTGTCATCCGCGGCGGCGGGGCGGCACCCGACACGAGCGCGACCCCCATCCGGGGCTTGGCTGGCTCGAACGCTGCCGGCGCGCTCATCATCATGCGCGCAACCATGCCGAGCGGGGCTAGCGTGTAACGCGCGACCCATTCGGCGAACGCCATCGACAACGCGGGCAATCGCGGAACATCGAGCAGGGCATCCAGCGGTTTGATCTTTTCGGGTTTAGCTGGTGGGGCGTCGCCAATTGACGAGGCCCACACGATGCCGATGCGGCTCTGCTGTCCGAACGGGACCATCACGAACGTCCCCGGCGCTGGCGTCTCCATGCCATCGGCTAGTCGGTAATCGTACGTCTGGTCGAGCGCGACCGGCAACAGGACAGGCACGGTTGGGCCAACGGCAGCAGCCGGTTGGGGCCGAGCTTTGGCGTGCGCGTCGTCGAGGTCGTCGAACAGTCCGTTCACGGGCGGGTCACATCGTCGGTTCGCAAATCGAAGCGCCAGCGTCTGCCACGAATGAGGCCGATCCGGGAGGGGGCGCGATTTGAGCCGTGGGCAAGGCCGCAGGCGAGCGATCCGACGCTGGAATGGTTGAGCGCCCGTGGAGCGCCGGTCGATTGGCGTCGCTTGAACGGAGCGGCGGAGCTAGATCAACGATTCAACGCTTCGGCTACGCTGCCAGCCAGCGATCAGCATGTCTCATCGGGCATCAGTCTCCGCCACGGCGTCACGCGGGCCGCCGACGGTTTCCCGCGGCTCGCGTGGACGCTCGCCGACTTCGAGCGGCTGTCTGCGCCTGGGTTTGTGGATGGCCCGAGTGTTTATGGGTATGCTAGCCCGTTCTATTCACGGCAGGGTTGGGAATGAGGAGGTGGGCGGCGACCAAGGCATTGGGATCTTAGCCGATCATAATCCGAGTGCGGCTTTGGCTTTGAGAATGCTTGTCTTGCAATCGGGCGTGATGCTCTGTTCGTTGGCGGCGAGGCAACGGACGATGCGGCCGCCGCCTGGCACGACGTTTGGGCAAAACGACTGGATGTCACCGGCGCAGACGGCGGCGGCTGCCCTGACGGCGGGGTGATTGGCCTGCGGTGGAAGTTGTTGTGCGTTGGCCGTCGGCGACAAGAGCAGGGCGCCAGTTACGGCGACCGCTGCGAAGAGGGTTTTCATCGGGTGTGTTCCTTCTGTTCGAAATTGGGATCGAGGCGGGGCAGCAAAGGGGAACTGCTGCCCCGATAGAACTGGGCTGACCCTCTTATGGCTTCGAGAACGTCGAAGAGCGCGTGCAGCTGGCGCCAGAGCATGTCGTGCCGCTGTTGCGGTTTACGGACTTCGTGTTGCCGTAGGGGCCGGTTGCGCTGTAGGTGCCCTGCGAGCTGCAACCCGCGCCCTTCGTGCACGAACCAGAGCCGCTGGAGCTGACCGTCCCACCGTAGCGACCCGTCGCGCTGCCCTGGCGGGAGGCGGCCTCAGCCATCGAGGCGCCCGCCATCAGCATTGCTGTAGCAATTGCGATCGTGTGAATGCGTTTCATGTTCATTCTCCATCGTCTGAGGTGTCTTGCTTCAGGAGACGCTCACTGGCGGCGTCGAGATGGAGATTGGTGGCTGCGGTTTGCTGGCGTGTTGCGCGTTCGGGCGGATTGTTTGCAATTTGTAACGGCGCGTATCGCGTCGTTGAAAATTAGGGGGCCGTCCGTAGGGTCGGTGCACCATGGGAGATGACGCGCACATCATCGTCGTCGAAGACGACCCGGAAATCCGGGCATTGGTCACGACGTACCTTGCGGCCAACGGTTTTCGCGTTGGTGCGGCAAGCGGCTCGGTTGAACTCGACCGCATGATCGCGACCTCGGGCGAACCCGACCTCATCGTGCTCGATGTCATGTTACCGGGCGAGGACGGCCTCTCGATTTGCCGACGCCTGCGAGCGCGGTCCCGGGTACCGATCTTGATGCTGACCGCCAGGGGCGACGAGGTCGATCGCATCGTCGGACTGGAACTTGGCGCAGATGACTATCTCGCCAAGCCGTTTAACCCGCGCGAACTCGTCGCGCGCATTCGAGCCATTCTCCGCCGCCAAGGTCGCATCAATGCCGACCACCGAAGGGTTCGATGCGGTCCGATCATTGTCGATCTCGACGCTCGACTCGTTGTCGCCGGGGACGGTCAGCCGATCGAATTGACCAGCGCAGAATTCGATCTGCTCGCGTGCTTCGTGATCCGCCCCGGCCGCGTGTTATCGCGCGACCAATTGATGGATTGGACACGGGGCCGCCGCGCAGAAGCGTTCGACCGGACGATCGATGTTCAATTGTCGCGCTTGCGCAAAAAGATCGAACACGGCGACACTGAGCTGATCAAGACCATCCGTAATGCCGGTTATGTGCTGACCGTGCCCGTCAGCGAGGCATAACCCTATGTTCACAGGCCTCAACCTCGCTGGCCGTATGATCGCGATCCTGCTGCTTCTCCTCGTCGGGCTCGGAACAGCTGGCATCGCGATGAATTGGTGGAGCCGGGGCGCGGACGGCGGCGTCGAGGCCCGTCCACCGCTGCCCGATCAGATCGCGGCGATCGTCGATGTGCTGGAGCGCGGCGGTATCGGAAAGCGCGAACTGGTGCTTCGCGCCGTCAACTCGGATGACCTGCGGATCACGGTTACGGCCGAAAAGCCGTCCGCAATGCTCGGTCGACGTATGCCGGTCGCGGAATGGCTAATCGGACAATACCTCGAAGTGTTGCCGCAACGCGGTATCGAAATTCTCGTGCATCCCGCTGGCGACAGCGAGCCACGATGGCTGTCCTGGCTCAAGGGCCTCGCCCCTGGTCCGGGGCTTCCTCTCAGGATCACAGTCCCGCTGACGGCGGGCGAATTCGCTGTGTTCGAGACGCGTGGTGGGCCGACGCAACGGGTGTTTGGCGTACCGACGGGGTTCGGCGTCGGGCTGCTCGGCGCGATCCTCGGGCTAATGGCAATCCTAGCAATTCGGCGGGAGGCTCGGCCGCTCGCGGACCTGTCGGCTGCGCTGACCCGTTTTTCAGCCGACGCGAAACCAACGCCGGTTGCGCCGCGCGGCGCACCGGACGTTCGAGCGCTCATCGAATCGGTCAACGATATGCAAACGCGCATTGCGGGCTTGCTCAAAGGCCGCACGATCCTGCTCGGCGCGGTCTCCCATGACCTCAAGACCTACATCACCCGCCTCCGGCTCCGCGTCGAAGCTCTCGACGATGACACTGCGCGCGACAAGGCGATCTGCGACCTCGCCGAAATGACGGACATCATTGACAGCGCGATTGCGGTCGCGCGAGGTGGTGCGGCACTGGAAATGCGGCAGCTCGTCGACCTGCGCACACTCGTTGCGAGCGAGGTTGCGCTGCGCGATGGCCAACGTATCACTCTGCTTGCCGGATCGATGCAGCCTTTTGAGCGCGGCACCATCATGCTCGGCGATGCCATCGGTCTCCGCCGGGTGATCGCGAACATTCTCGATAACGCACTGCGCTACGCCCGCCACGCCGACGTCTCCATCAACTTGGATCGCGGCCAACTGATTGTGCATGTCGACGACGATGGACCCGGTGTCCCGCAAGCTGAACGCGAGGCGATATTTGAGCCTTTCTACCGGGCTGAGCCCTCGCGCAACCGGTCGACCGGCGGGTCGGGTTTAGGCCTAGCGATCGCCCGCCAGATCGTTGAGGCCCACGGCGGCAGGATCGCGGCTGAACTGTCGCCCAAGGGCGGCGCTAGGATCGCCGTCGTGCTGCCAGCAGCTGTTGCGCTAGAGTGACAGTTCGCGACCCCCGACCCCGCCTATCCCCGCAAATTGCGCCTGCAACCGAAATCGCCGGCGCGCTAACCCCCATGTTTGCTCGATTGCGACCAACGGCTGGCCAAACTTATCCCCGCGCACGGTCCCTGTGTTATTTTGGATAAGCTCACACGAGGTATGCCACCGCGACCGAAGCCGACTTGACCTGACCTGACCCGACGCTGTCCGACGTGACCCGACTCGACCCGACTCGACCCAACCGTTCAACCGCCCTCACATCGGCCCAACTTCGGCGCCGCGCTTGTTTCCCTCGACCACCATCCCTATCGTCCGCTTCTGACCGATCCCTAGACCGAGCCCGAACGCCAGTGTCCAATCGCAAGCCGTCCAAAGCTGCCGAAGCCCGTTTCACCGAGCAGGAGGCGCTGCAGTTTCACGCGCAGGGCAAGCCCGGCAAACTCGAGATCAACACGACGAAGCCACTCGCCACACAGCGCGATCTGTCGCTTGCCTATTCGCCGGGTGTGGCCGTCCCCGTCCGGGCGATCGCAGCCGACCCGGCCACCGCTTACGACTACACCAACAAGGGCAATCTCGTTGCCGTGATCTCGAACGGCACCGCGATCCTCGGCCTCGGTAACCTTGGAGCGCTTGCGTCGAAACCCGTGATGGAGGGGAAAGGCGCGCTGTTCAAACGCTTCGCCGACATCGATGCCATGGACGTCCTTGTCTCAACCGAAGACCCGTCCGCTTTTATCGAATGCGTGCGCTATCTCGGGCCGTCGTTTGGCGGCATCAACCTTGAAGACATCCGGTCGCCCGATTGCTTCGTCATCGAGGAGAAGCTGAAGGGCCTCCTCGACATCCCCGTCTTCCACGACGACCAGCACGGCACGGCCATCGTGATTGCGGCTGGCATTCTCAATGCGCTGCGCGTTTCGGGCAAAGAGATCGGTGACGTCAAGCTCGTGTGTTGCGGAGCGGGTGCGGCCGCTCTTGCAAGCCTCAACCTGCTCGTCAAGATCGGCATCAAGCGCGAAAACATTACGATCGCCGACATCAAGGGCGTAGTCTACAAGGGCCGAGTTGAGTTGATGGACGAATACAAGGAGCCATTTGCCAAGGCGACGGACGCGCGAACGCTCGCCGACATCATGTCAGGCGCTGACATCTTTGTCGGGCTTTCAGCCGGCGGTATTGTCACCAAAGAGATGGTCGCCTCGATGGCGCCGAAACCGATCATCTTCGCGATGGCGAACCCCGATCCTGAAATCACGCCAGAGGACGTCGCCAGCGTTCGCGACGACGCGATCATGGCAACGGGCCGGTCCGACTATCCCAATCAGATCAACAATGTCCTATGCTTTCCGTTTATTTTCCGCGGCGCGCTTGACGTCCAGGCCTCAACCATCAACGAGGCCATGAAAATCGCCGCTGCCGAAGCGCTCGCCGACCTCGCCCGCCAAGAAGTGCCCGATGAGGTTGCCGCCGCTTTCCATGGCCGTCGGCCGAGCTTTGGCACCGACTACATCATCCCTGCTCCGTTCGACCCACGTTTGCTGACCCACATCCCGCCAGCGGTTGCCCGTGCGGCGATGGATTCAGGCGTGGCGCGCAAGCCCATCGTCGACATGGAAGGCTACATCGCCCGCCTCAAAGGTCGCCTCGATCCGTTGGCTGGCTGGCTTCAGACGACCTATGACAAGGTCCGTGCTGAGCCAAAGAGGGTGGTCTTTGCCGAGGGCGAGGACCCGACCGTGCTGCGGGCCGCGCATTCATTCTTCAGCCAAGGTTTTGGCGTGCCGATCTTGGTTGGTACACGCGACCGCATCAAAGAGGGCTTTGCCACGCTCGGCATTCCGGTGCGGCCTGAGTATCAATTTTTTGACACGCGCTCATCGCCCTTCATTGATGAATTCACCGATTACCTGTTTGCCCGCCTGCACCGCCGTGGCTATCTGCGGCGCGATTGCCTGCGGCTTGTCACCAATGAGCGCAACATCTTTGGCGCGCTGATGGTCGTCCACGGCCATGCCGACGCGATGGTGTCGGGCGCAACGCGCAACTTCACCACCGTCTATCAGGATATCCGCCGCGTGATGGACGCCAAACCTGGCCGCCACGTTATCGGCGTATCACTCGTCTTGTCGCGCGGCCGCGCTGTCTTGATCGCCGACACGTCGATCCACGATATGCCGACGTCAGAGCAAATCGCCAACATCGCCGAGGAGGCGGCCCGGGCGGCGCGTAAGCTCGGCATGGAACCCCGCGTTGCGATGCTCGCGTACTCGACCTTCGGGCAGCCGCGCGGCGAGCGTTCCGAGACGGTCCGTCATGCGGTTGAGCTGCTCGACGGGCGCGGCGTCGATTTCGAGTACGATGGCGAAATGGCCGCCGACGTTGCCCTATCGCGCGATCTCATGAAACTTTATCCGTTCTGCAGACTTACGGACGCGGCCAACGTCCTCGTCATGCCGGCGTTTCACGCCGCGTCGATCTCGACCAAAATGCTGCGGGAGCTCGGCTCTGGCGTCACGGTTATCGGCCCGTTGTTGGTTGGGCTCGACTATCCCGTCCAAATTTGCACGCTCGGCGCTCAAGATACTGACATCGTCAATAAAGCGGTTCTGGCCGCCTACAACATGACTGGCGTTTGAAGACTACGGTCCACGCGTTTAGGCAGCGACAGCGCCTTGCTTGTCGAGGGACCGCGCCAGCCAGCGGCGCACGCTCGCCTCAAACTCGTCCGGCATGAATGGCTTAGATAAAAAATCGTCCATCCCGGCCGCAAGACATTTGTCGCGGTCGCTTGCAAATGCATTCGCCGTCAGCGCAACGATCGTAACATCTGGCCGCGTTGCGCCGGTATTGCGCGCCCTCAACGCAGCGGTCGCGGCATATCCGTCGAGCACGGGCATCTGGCAGTCCATCAACACAAGATCGAACGCGGTTCTCGCCGTCTCGTCGATCGCTTCTTGACCGTTCGTGGCAAATCCGACGTCGCAGCCAAGCCCCTCCAGGAACGCCTTGGCGACCTCGCGGTTGACCGCGCTGTCGTCCACAACGAGCACACGGCAACCGTCCACTGCGAGCGCTGACATTGCCTCCGTCGGCTGGATGCTCGCGCCATCCCCTGCGATCTGGCCGACCGGCATTCGTACCGCTAGCCGGAAAACTGACCCGCGTCCGATCTCGCTTTTGACCTTGATAATGCCGCCCATCCGCTTGGCCAACAGTTGGCTGATTGAAAGTCCAAGCCCGGTGCCTTCGAACTTGCGGCCCATGGTGTTGTCGGCTTGGCTGAACTTTTCGAAGATGTCGCTGCTCTTATCAGCTGGAATGCCAACGCCGGTATCGCTCACATCAATCCGGATATCGGCGTGTCCATCGCGGCAGCGGGCCGCCAACCGCACCGTTACGGCGCCATGCTCGGTAAACTTTACCGCGTTACCAGCGAGGTTCATCACGATCTGGCGCAGACGCCCCGCATCACCCATCAGCACGCCTGGAACCTCGGGCGCGATCTCGGCTGATAGTCGCAGACCCTTGCGTTCGGCGGTTGGTCGCAACAATTCGACGACATCAAACACGCACCGGCGCGGATCGAACGGCTTCGCGTCGATCTCAAATGCTCCAGATTCTACTTTTGAAAAGTCAAGAATATCATTGATGATCTTCAACAGCGCGCGACCGCTGTCGACAATCGTCGTCATTTGACTGCGCTGGCGGTCATCAAGCTTCGACCGCAACATCAGTTCGGCCATGCCCAGGATGCCGTTCATCGGCGTGCGGATCTCGTGGCTCATGTTGGCCAGGAACTGAGACTTCGCGCTGTTTGCATCGCCCGCTTTTCGTAGCGCGTGATCGAGGGCGACCGTTTTGTGCGCGAGGTCTTGCTTCAATCGCCGCAGCATCAGGTTCGACGTCTGTGCATCATCGCGCGAGTGGGCGAGGTCGTGCAATCGCGTTTCTAATGCGCGATCACGCTCGGCCAATTCGTCGAGCAGCGCGTTGATGGCTCGCGCCACGCCATCGCAGTCGTGGCCCGTTTCGCAAAGTCGCGTTTCGTAGGCCCGGGTTTGCCGGATCGTCGTCAACACGTGTTCGATTGCAGCTAGCGTCACGGCGGGCTCCTGTTGCCGGTCGGCAGATGCGTCAGCGGCTTACTGAACTTTGCTAGGACAAGCTCGTTTGGTCGATCAGGCGGCTTCTGCGAGCTTGCGCGACACGTCTTCGATTCGGCTCAACATATCTTCAGGCTCGAACGGCTTCGACAGCAGCCCCAGTGCGCCGTTATCCATCGCAAGCTTCACGAGATCTTCGTCTGCGTAGCCAGACATCAAAATAACGGCGGCCGCTGGCGCCTGACGCTTGATTTCGAGGAATGCTTCGACGCCATTCATGCCCGGCATGCGGACGTCAAATAGTCCCATGTCGATACCGCCGCCCAAGAAGGCTGCCACGGCCGACGGGCCATCGTGAACCTGAACCACGGCGTAGCCACACATTTCGAGGATGTCGGCGACGCCTTGGGCGACGTCGACGTTATCGTCGAGTACGAGAATTGTGGTGGTCATGGCTCAGTTCCAGTCCTGGTCGAAGTCATCCAGCGCGCTTGTTTTGGGCAAGCTGATCGTGCCGGCTTTTTTTAGCTGATAGAGTTCTGTGCATAGCGCCTGCTCCACATCGAAGCATTCCGGGCCAATGCGTTTGATCAAGTCAACAATTCGCCCGTTCTCGCGTGCGATCGCTGCTGCTTCAAGGTCCTGGCATAACTTCGACAATCGGCCTGCGCCGAGGTTGTAGCTCGTCGACTTTAGCGCATGTGCGTGCATACGAATGCCGTCATAACTGCCGCTCTCAACCGCCTTGCGCAGCGATTGGAAGGATTTGGGAGCCTCTTCAAGGTAGGCGTTGATCAACCGCTCAAGCAGGTTGCTCTTGCGCGACTTATACTGCTCGAGCAACGCGAGGTTCAGCACGCCCTGCTGCTCCTGGCCGGGGACCTTCGGGGTGTGTGTCGGTTGCATGCTGGGCACTACTCTCGCGTAAAACTCAAAAACGGTTCAGGCCTCGGCGGCTGAGCACGACAGCTCAGCTTGCCATCGCCTCGGGGAGATTGACGCCGCATCGCGACTTCGGGAACATCACGGCGGCGCGTGTGCCACCACCTTGTTTGCTTTCAAGGACGACTGAACCACCCATCTGGCGAGCTAGCGCAGCGGCCATCGGTACGCCCAAGCCCGCAGGCTCACCGGCGCGCAACGGCACCGCTGGCGTTTCCAGCACACGGTTCAACTCTTCAACCTTTGGCGCGGCGATCCCAACGCCCGTATCTGCGATCTGCAAGCGCGCGCCGCCATCGCGTTCGGCCATGGCTTCGAGCGTTACGCGCCCGCCAGGTGGCGTGTAGCGGATGGCATTCACGATCAAACAAATGAGCGCGTAGCGGAGCCGGGCTTCGTCGGCCACGATCGCTGGCATGTCGGCTGCGATATTGGTGCGAAGCTCGACCCGCGCCTTTGCCGCAATCGGCTTGGCTTGGTTTGCGATCTCGTTGACGAGCTTTGCGACCCGGATCGTCGTTGGCTTACATTCAGCGGCCGACGACATCGTGTGAGCGTAACGTTTGGCGTTCGTGATCGCGGTCACAAGCGTCTCGGCGGTCCGATCGAGGTCGGTCAACCGTGCGGGATCGAACTTGCCGCTC
>JBBQNE010000083.1:0-13775 GCA_038329675.1 Hyphomicrobiales bacterium
ACGCCCTCCTCGATGGAGGGCGCCAAGTCATAGTTGCTTCGGCACGGGCACCAAACCACATCGAACGTCTCAATGAGCGGATGCGCTCACGGCTTCAGCGTGGCCTCGTCACAGAAATCGGCGCCCTCGATCACGACCTACGCCTAAAGGTCCTAGAGCGCCGCGTTGGTGAAAAACGAGGTTTTGATACCTCGTTCGACGTCGGCAGCGACGTCCTCGAACTTCTGGCCGAACGCTTGACCGAAAGCGGCCGCGAACTGGAAGGCGCGATTACCCGCCTCTATGCGACCTGGCAGTACACGCGCACGCCGCTCACGATCGATATCGCAGAAACGGTGATCCGCGACCTCGTCCAGGGTATCGAGCCACGCCGCGTCAAGATCGAAGACATTCTTCGCGTCGTTTCGCGTCACTTCGGCGTCTCTAAAGGCGATTTGCTGTCTCAGCGCCGCCACCGTTCAGTCGTCTGGCCACGCCAGATCGGGATGTATCTCGCCAAACAAATGACAGCCCGTTCGCTTCCAGAAATTGGGCGCCGTTTCGGCAACCGTGACCACACGACCGTGATCCACGCCATCCGCAAGATCGAAGGGATCCTTGGCGACAACCCAAGATTGCGTGACGAACTCGAGGAGCTGAAGAAGCTGCTCAACAACTAACACCGAACTGCAGTTCGGTTGCAGGCGGGGTACGAAGGGGGGGTGGAGCCGAAAGGGTCCGCCCCTTACTGATTTTCGCCGTGCAAGCCGCTAATTCGCGGTTTCCTGTAGCTCAAACCTGCGATTCACGTGTAGATGCCATCCCCGGCTGTCCCCGGCCTATGGCTCGGCGCGTATCTGCAACGCAAGGTGGCTCGCGCGGTTTCATCATGTCGCCGGGGCTACGGCCAAGGGCAAATGCGCAAGGAACGACCATGCGGCTCACGATTGAACGCGGCGAATTACTGAGAGCGCTGAGCCACGTGACGAGCGTTGTGGAGCGACGCACGACGATACCGATTCTGTCGAACGTGATGTTATCGGCCTCGGGTCGGGCCCTGAAATTCAAGGCAACGGATCTCGAGCGCGAGGTCATCGAAAGCGTTTCAGCCGACGTCAAAGACCCGGGCGCGCTGACGGTGCCCGCCCATATGCTGCACGACATCGTGCGCAAGCTCCCAGACGGCGCCGAGGTTGAACTTGTCCGTGATGCCGAAAAAGGTCGCCTGACGCTGCGGGCTGGCTCGTCGCGTTTTGCCTTGCAAACGTTGCCAGCCGAAGACTTTCCCGATCTCGCCGTTGGCGAATTCGACCATGAGTTTGAGGTGGCTGCCGCCGATCTTAAACGACTAATCGACAAGACGAAGTTCGCGATCTCGACCGAAGAGACCCGCTATTACTTGAACGGGATCTATCTCCACACTGCTGAGTCTGATGGCAACCCGACCTTACGCGCAGTGGCAACCGACGGGCACCGTTTGGCCCAAGTTGAGTTGCCCCGGCCGGAAGGCGCAACCGGCATGGCCGGCGTCATCGTCCCGCGCAAAACCGTTCACGAAATCCACCGCCTCATTGAAGACCCCGCCGCCATGGTGCGCATCGGCGTCAGCCCCGCCAAAGTCCGCTTCGAAATCGGCAGCGTGATCTTGACGTCTAAGCTGATCGACGGGTCGTTCCCCGACTACGGCCGCGTGATCCCACAGGGCAACGACAAAGCAATGGTCGTATCCAATTCCGAATTTATGAGCGCGGTCGACCGCGTATCGACGATTGCAAGTGAGCGCGGTCGCGCAGTCAAGCTTGCCCTGGCGAACGGTATATTGACGCTGTCGGTCAACAATCCAGAGGGCGGAAGTGCAACCGAGGAACTTGGCATCGGTTATGGCGCCGATCCGCTGGAGATCGGTTTTAACGCCCGCTATTTGCTGGATATCGCGACCCAACTTGAGGGCACGGAAGCGAAGTTTATGCTGGCCGATCCAGGCTCGCCGACGATGGTCAAAGATACGTCTGACGACAGCGCACTCTACGTTTTGATGCCGATGCGCGTTTAAGGATGCTCGTTTGAACGCAAGATGGAGCCCGGGAAGACCATCGTGACGGAGCCTAACGCCAGTTCATCGACAGCCGAATTGGCCAGTGGCCAGGACAGCAATCTCGACAGTAACCTGGCCAACAGCCTTGATACCGACCAACAAAACGTCCGGGCCTCCTCGCTGCCCGGCCTGTCTGTCGAACGGCTCGCGCTGACGAACTTCCGGTCGCACGCTAGCCTCACGCTTGAAGTTTCGCCCGGCCCCGTCGTTTTAAGCGGCCCCAACGGCGCTGGCAAAACCAACATCCTGGAAGCTATTTCTCTGCTAACGGCTGGCCAGGGCTTGCGACGCGCATCCCTTCCCGCAATGGCAAGCGCAGGTGGCGATGGATCATGGGCGGTCGCTGCCCGGGTCGATAGCCTCGCCGGGCGTATCGATATCGGAACCGGTCTGACGGCCGCCGCAACGCGACCAGGCCGAGCCCCAACGTCTCGTATCGTCAGGCTCAACGGAGAAACGCACGGCAGCTCCGGTATCCTCGCCGAAATTGTTGAAATCGTCTGGCTGACACCGGCCATGGACGGACTGTTCACTGGTCCAGCTGGCGACCGACGACGCTTCCTCGATCGCTTGATCCTCTGTTTCGACCCCGGCTACCGGCTCATCGCGGGCCGATTCGAACGCGCCATGGCGATGCGCAACCGCCTGCTCGCCGACGGCGTGCGCGACAACACCCAATTCGAAGGGCTCGAACGCATCATGGCCGAAAGCGGGGTCGCGATCGCTGCCGCCCGGGCCGAAGCTGCCGTCGCGATGGCGGCCATCATCGATGCTCGCCGCGCGCGTAACCCTCTCTCACCGTTTCCATGGGCGCAGATTGCGATAGAGGGAGCACTTGAAGCCAACCTTGCTGCAAAGCCAGCGGTCGATGTTGAGGACGACTACGTCAGCACTTTAGCGCGCGCCCGGGATCGCGATCGCGCAGCCGGTCGCACCCTTGATGGCCCTCACCGTTCCGACCTCTCCGTCATCCACGGACCAAAGCAAGTCGCCGCCGCCCTCGGGTCAACCGGTGAGCAGAAAGCCCTGCTCGTCGGGCTCATTTTGGCCCATGCCGAACTGACCGCGCAACGACAAGCTGGTCGCGCCCCCATCCTGTTGCTTGACGAGATCACGGCCCACTTCGACGACGAACGCCGCGCTGCTCTATTCGATGAGATCGTCTGGCTTAAAGCCCAAGCGTGGATGACGGGGACCGATCGCTCAGCGTTCCAAGCGCTGCACCACCGCGCGACATTTCTGACCGTCGAAGGCTCTGGCCAGGTCGTCAAAGCGGCTGAGGAAAACCCGTCGAAATAGCGTCGAAAACACGCCGAACGACGCGATCTGTGGCCAATAAAAACGGCTTGATATCGCACGAGCGTAAGAGTTCAGCCGAAGTTGCTCTAAATCACTGAAAATAAACGCAAGATTTGCTGTCTCTCCAGTCTAAAAACAGCCGCTATCGGTGGACATTTCCATCCGCGTTTGCTAATCTGAAGGGTGATACAACAAGGTACACTGACGGTATCAGAGCCAGCTGGAAACAAGAACCCGAAAGACAACCCAAATGAGCGCTGAACCGGCCCGCCAACTGGAAACGGACGACTACAACGAAGACACCATCAAGACGCTCAAAGGGCTCGAAGCCGTCCGCAAACGCCCCGGCATGTACATTGGCGATACCGACGACGGTTCGGGCCTCCATCACATGGTCTACGAGGTCGTCGACAACGCCATCGACGAGGCACTGGCCGGTCACGCAAGCTTCGTCACGGTGATGCTGAACGCCGACGGCTCGGTTACGGTCCGCGACGATGGTCGCGGCATTCCAACCGGCGTCAAACAGGACGACGACCACGACCCCAAGCGCTCCGCCGTTGAAATCGTGATGACGGAACTCCACGCGGGCGGCAAGTTCAACAACAACGCCTACAAGGTCTCGGGCGGTTTGCACGGCGTTGGCGTTTCCGTCGTCAACGCACTGTCGTCGTGGCTCCGCATCAAAGTCTGGCGGCAGGGCGACATCCACGAGATGGAATTCCGCGACGGCGTCCCGGTCGCTCCATTAAAGGTCACCGGCCAAGACAAAACGGGTCGCGGCACTGAGCTGTCATTCCTGCCGAGCACCAACACATTTACAAAAACCGACTTCGATTTCGGCACGCTCGAGCATCGCCTTCGTGAACTCGCCTTCTTGAATTCGGGCGTTAAAATCAAGTTGACCGACGCACGCCACGCCGACGTCAAAGTCCTCGATCTTTGCTACGAGGGCGGCGTTGCAGCGTTCGTCCAATACATCGACCGGTCAAAGCAACCGCTGATCGACAAGCCGATCCTGTTCCGCGCCGAGAAGGACGGCATCACCGCAGAAATCGCGATGTGGTGGAACGATAGCTACCACGAGACAACGCTGTGCTTCACCAACAACATCCCGCAGCGCGATGGTGGCACCCACCTCGCCGGCTATCGGGCGGCGCTGACCCGCGTCGTCAACAAATACGCCGAGACCAGCGGCATCGCCAAAAAAGAAAAGGTCGAATTGTCGGGAGAAGATGCCCGTGAAGGCCTAACCTGCGTACTTTCGGTCAAGGTTCCCGACCCAAAATTCTCCAGCCAGACCAAAGACAAGCTCGTTTCGTCCGAAGTAAAGCCCGTCGTTGAATCCGTCGTCGCCGACAAACTGGCGCAATTCTTTGAGGAGAACCCATCAAAGGCGAAGGTCATCGTCCAAAAAATCGTAGAAAGTGCGCTCGCTCGCGAGGCGGCCCGCAAAGCCCGCGACCTGACGCGTCGCAAGGGCGTCCTCGACGGCCTTCGCCTGCCCGGCGGCTTGGCCGAATGCCAGGACCGCGACGCCAGCAAGACCGAGATGTTCATCGTCGAGGGCGACAGCGCCGGCGGCTCAGCCAAGCAGGCCCGCAAGCGCGAATACCAAGCCGTCTTGCCGATCCGCGGGAAAATCTTGAACGTCGAGCGCGCCCGCCGCGACAAAATGCTGGGCTCCGAGCAAGTCACCAACATCATCGCCGCCCTCGGCACCGGCCTCGGTGAGCCCGACGAAAAGGGCAACGGCGGGTTCAACCTCGCCAAATTGCGCTATGGCAAAATCATCATCATGACCGATGCCGACGTCGACGGCGCCCACATCCGAACACTGCTGCTCACGTTCTTCTATCGCCAGATGCCCCAGTTGGTTGAACACGGACACCTCTACATCGCCCAGCCCCCGCTCTACAAAGTCATGAAGGGCAAGTCGCACACCTACCTGAAAGACCAACGCGCCTTTGAAGATTACCTCATCGATGAGGGGCTATCGGAAGCCGTCTTCGTAACGGGCGACAAGGTCGAGCGTGGCGGGCGCGATCTGCGCGATATCGTCGAAACCGCGCGCGGAGTTTCATCGATCATTGACGGATTGCACTCGCGCTACAATCGCGACATCGCCGAACAGGCAGCGATCGCTGGAGCCTACGACCCGACGATCCTTGCCGACCTCGACAGAGCCGCCGACATCGCCAAGTTAATTGCCGCACGCCTTGACGCCTTCGCTGAAGAGACAGAAGGCGGCTGGGCAGGCTCTGCTAGCGCCGAGGGCTTTGTCTTAAAACGCATCTTGCGCGGCGTCACGGAAGTGCACGCGCTCGACAGGAATTTGCTGGCCTCCGCCGATGCCCGCCGCCTTAACGAAAAGCACGCCCAAATCGCAGACGTCTACGCGTCACCTGGAACGTTGCGGCGCAAGGGCGAAGCGTCAGCCGTCACGGGGCCACGCCGTCTCCTGAGCAGTATCTATGAAACCGGCCGCAAAGGCATCAGCCTCCAGCGCTACAAGGGTCTTGGCGAAATGAACCCAGACCAACTCTGGGAAACGACGCTCGACCGCGAAGTGCGCACCCTGCTTCAGGTCCGGGTCGGCGATCTGACGCAAGCCGACGAGATCTTTTCAAAGCTCATGGGCGACGTCGTCGAACCGCGCCGGGATTTCATTCAAACCAACGCGCTTAGCGTTGCAAACCTCGACGTGTGAACTTACGCTCGGTCCCCGATGCGTCCATTACCTTCACACCAATCGGCGAGCCGGCTCAAGAACGCGCTACAGTCTTCGAGCTGGCTCTTCGCGATCCATTCATCGGCCGTATGGGCCTGAGCTATGTCGCCTGGGCCGCAAATGATCGCCGCGCTGCCAGCCGATTGGAAAAAGCCAGCTTCCGTCGCGTAGGACGCTGCAAAGGTTTCGTTCTGGCCCGACAACTTCAAGACAAGCGCAGCAAGTTCGCAGTCTTTGTCGGCAACGAAAGGAGCAACCCTGTTCGTCTCCGTGATCGTGATCGACGCTTCCATCGCTACCGCGCGCATCTCTGGCAAACACGTGTCATCAACGAACCGCCGTAACTGTTGCGTAATCGCTCCTGTATCTGTGCCCGGAAGCGCCCGAACTTCAAACCCGACCCACGCCGAAACCGGCACGATATTAGACGCCGTGCCGCCCTCTATCCGGGTGACCTGCAACGTCGCATACGGCGGATCAAATCGCGGGTCAGCATCGCGCTTCAAACGCGTTTCGATCCGCGCAAGCTCGCCGAGCAATCGTCCCGCGTAGGTAATCGCGTTGACGCCAAGTTGTGCCATGCTCGAGTGCGTCGCGCGGCCCTAGATGTCGATGTGCCACCGCACTGGCCCCTTGTGCGCGTCAACGACCATCATCGATGTGGGTTCGCCAACGATCACCATGCGCGGCTTCGTCAGGCGCTCGCCAAACTCCGCAATCATCGGACGGACACCAACGCAGCCGATTTCCTCATCATATGAGAACGCGAGATGGATCGGCGTCACGAGCTTGCGCTTAGTCAGTTCGGGCACCAGCGCGAGCACACAGGCGAGGAAACCCTTCATGTCACTGGTCCCACGACCAACGACGCGGTCGCCAAGGTCCGTTAGCCGGAACGGGTCGGTCGTCCACGATTGCCCCTCAACCGGCACCACATCGGTGTGGGCTGACAACGCGACGCCTGGCACGCCGACGGGTCCAATCGTTGCAAACAGCGAAGCCTTGGCACCATCGGGCGTTGGCACGAGTTGGCTCGCGATCCGGTTTTGCGCCAGATAATCTTCGATAAACCGGATCAGCGGCAAATTGGATTTATGGCTCGTCGTATCGAACGCAACGAGCCGATCGAGCAGTTCAAGGGTGGAATAGGCGGGAGGGTTCATGGTGCCAATTTCATGGTGCCAATATTGTGTCACGCTGTATCAGGTGTGCCAACCGTCATGTGACGTGTTGCGTGCCAAGGGGTGATGCCGCTTGCTCAACGAGAGCCATGGCGCGTTTTGCGTGGCTTCATTGCAGGCTCAATTCATTTGGCGCACGACGAACGGGCAATCTAGCGAGAAAGCCGGAATCGCAACATCGTGCATCTGCCCGTCAATCGATGACATTTGGTAGGTGCCCGACATGATGCCCGACGGCGTCTTCAATGGACAGCCCGACGTATAAGTGAAGCTCATCCCGGGGTCGATCACAGGGGTCTGGCCGACGACACCCTCCCCCCGGATTTCTTCAACCCGACCACCAGCATCGACAATCCGCCAATAGCGCGAACACAACTGCATAGGGTGTTCGCCTTCGTTGACGATATCAACCGTATAGGCCCAGAAGAAATAGCCATCATCAGGCGCCGACTGTTCTTCAACGTAGGCCGGTGTCACGCGAATACGGATTGGACCTGTAACAGCTTCATACATGGATGCGGATTATCTCGCGACAGCTGGGCTTCTGTTCGGCTGCTGAGCATAAACGCTCAACCGAGCCAATTGCAATGACAACGCTCAGCAGCCGTACAGAGGCCATGCCTGCACCGAAGCCAGATACGAAGCGCAGGCTCGAAGCCCTAAAACGATACTGTGAACGAAGCCTGGAGCACGCGACGAAGGACGAAATCTGAATGCCCGAGCTACCCGAGGTCGAGACGATAAGGCGCGGCCTTGCCCCCGTCCTGGAAGGCGCGACCATAGCCCATCTGGATGTCCGCCGACCGGATTTGCGTTATCCGTTTCCCGATGACTTCGCCGCACGGCTGAGCGGTCGCCGGATCGAGAGCGTATCCCGCCGTGCCAAATACTTGCTGATCGCCCTATCGGGCGGCGAGACGCTGATCGTACACCTGGGTATGAGCGGGCGGCTCAGCGTGGTCGCATCCCCCGGCGACGCTGCAGTTACCGTTGGCGCTTATGTCTACGATACGGGTGCAATACCCCAGCATGACCACGTGATCCTCGCGCTCGCGACTGGGCAATCCATCGTCTACAATGACCCGCGCCGGTTTGGCTTCATGCTACTGGCGCAATCGGCAAAGCTCGATCAACACAAAGCTTTTGCTGGCCTCGGCGTCGAGCCGCTCTCCAGCAGCCTAACTGCCAGCTATTTGGCACATCGCTCGCGCGGTCGCAGCGCCGACCTGAAGTCGTTTTTGCTCGATCAACGCATCGTCGCTGGCCTCGGGAACATCTATGTTGCCGAAGCCCTGTTCCGCGCCCGACTATCGCCACGACGCACCGCGGCCACCCTCGCCCGCCTCGATGGCCAACCCAACGACCGCGCGATCCGCCTCGTGCCCCAAATTCAAGCCGTGCTGAACGAGGCCATCGCCGCTGGCGGTTCGAGCCTTCGAGACTACCGGCACGCCGACGGCGCGAGCGGATTGTTCCAAGAGAGATTTGCCGTCTACGACCGCGAAGGAGAACCCTGCAAACGGAGCGGATGCGGCGGCTTGATAAAGCGCCTCGTTCAAGCCCAGCGATCGACGTTTTACTGCAGCTTGTGTCAGCGCTAATCGCTGTTAGCGGCTTACGTCATCGAGTCTTGCCGAGCTCGGATCAAGCGGGCTGAGCGTAGCCACATGGCGCTCACGCCAGCAACGATCGTGGCACCCGTCAAAAAGATCACGTTGGCCGCCCAGTCGCCGCGCGTCGATAGCAACTTGGCCGTCGCCGCGAGCCAGATGATCGCCCCGCTCGCCGCCCAGCTTTGCAGGAGTGCCGCCCACGTTAACCGGTTAAGCGCGGTCGGGTCCCAGTTACGCCGTGTCGACCGCGCAACGACGAAGGTTAGCAACCCGATCACAGCCATCGCCGCCCCATACTGCCAGCCATGCTGCCAACGCAGCGTCGTCCCTAGGTAAACGCCAAGCATACTCGCCGAAGCCCATAGATAGCCGAGCGCCAACAGCAATGCGTTTCGTTCAGCAAGCAGCGGCTGGATCAAACCTGGCACCGGGCCGATGTCTTGTTCAGACTTGACGGTCCACCAAGGCCGATTGACCTGCCAAGCCGCGCGCAATGTGCCAGCAGCAAAAGCCAGCGCGGCAAAGTAGGATAGCTCCGCCGAGCCGTTTATAGCCCCAGCCATCTGACCTGCTACACTCACAATCAACAACACGCCAAGCGCCAGCAGCAGCGGCTTAAACGTTTGGACGGGCTCGGCCATTAAGTGTCACCACCAGCGCGAGCACCGGACGGACCAGCTTCGCGTTGCGCGGCGTGCCGATCGGCAATAAGCGACACAATGCCAATCGCGGCAATCGCCGCAGCGCCTGTGAAAAACGTCGAATTCGCTGCCCAGTCCGACCGGCTGGCGGCAAGCGCCACGACCATTTTACCATCGATAAAGAGACCGACCATCGCGATCACCACGCCGACGACTTGCGCAATATTGAGCACGCGCCCGAAACCTAACATGGCCGAGTCGGATTTTGCACGGTCGGCGTCTTTGGCAAACATAATCGCCAAGCCGTACGACAGGGCACCAATGACCAGCATAGCGGTTCCAAACGTCAGCCATTCGCGCCATTTGAGGGCAAACCCGTAGACCAAGAACAGCACCATCGCCCCAAAGATCCAGACGAACGCAATGCTCCGCGCAGCCGTCGAGGCGATCCGAGCCCGCGATTGGCCCTCTTGGTCAAGTTGCCGCAGCTGCAGAATTGCTGGAATGGCAAGCACGGCGGCCGCCAACACAGCAAGGGCCGCATAGCCGACGGGCTGCTTCATCCCCGCCAGCACCAAATGCCCATAGAGGCTGGCTAAAAGGAACGCGACCGTAACAATAAGTCCCATGGCGTGGCGTTGCTCCTGGCAGCAGGTCATGCGCGGGCTGCGTATTGACCGTCCGACGCTTCCGTATATACGACGCACGATGTCGCGCGGAATTCCGTTCCGGGCAGCACTTTCAGTTGGGCTCGCCGCTGTGGCTGCTGGGACTCTTTGTTCCCGCCTCGCACGAGCCAAACGCCACGGTTCCATCCATACCCGCGCGGGTCCAAACGATTGGGCTTCGTTGCTGATCCAGTAAGCCGCATAAGCCGCAAGGAAAAAGTTTTATGGCAAACACGAAGTCGGCCAAAAAAGCCGCGCGAAAAACGATCCGGCAAACGGCCGTAAACCGGTCGCGCTTGACGCGCATGAAAACGAAAGTGCGCAGCGTCGAGGAAGCAATTGCTTCGGGCGACGCCGCGGCGGCCTCGGCAGCTTTGAAGGCCGCTGAGCCTATCCTGGTGCGAACCGCCCAGAAAGGCATCATTCACGCCAAGACCGCCAGCCGTAAAGTATCGCGATTGACGGCGCGCGTAAAAGCGATGACGGCCTCAGCAACGGCCTAAGCGACGACGCGACCGCATCAAGAAATCGACGAGATCATCTCGTTCAGTTATGACCAAGTTTATCCGGTGTTTTCAGCCGGACCTGTGTGGTGCGCCCTTGTGGCGGAATGGTAGACGCGATCGACTCAAAATCGATTGTTTTCGGACGTGGGGGTTCGAGTCCCTCCAGGGGCACCAGCACAAATTCGCCGTCAGCACACATGGCTCGCAACATGGCAAGTCAGGGCGGCGGCAAGTCGGCCACAGGTTGAGACAGATCGGCGTTGGCCACGGCATCACAATTGCTGCGTGCCTAACATTTCCCACGGTTCGCAAATCATGTTAGCGGCCGTCGGGCCAAAGCGCAAGGAGTTGAGCGAGAAGGGCCAGGACGAGGGCGGTGACTAACGCGTCGCTTGACAACGCGCCAGTGTTGCACCGCAAGATTTGTTCGTAATAATTTGAAATAGCGAAGCAGTGGCATAACGATAAAAAAAGCAGGTTGTTTGAGCCTCGCATACGGCAGGTTTTGTCTAGGTGCCTGCGGTCTGTCATCGTTCAGACGACTAACTGCTGGTGCCTTTCCCCGTCGAGAGTTGGGTCAATGCAAGGCCGACCAGCAGCAATGCGATCCCGAACAAACGCATATTAGTGAGAGGTTTTACGCCAGCACCGAACAGCCCAAAATGATCGATTGCCGTCGAAGTGACGATCTGGGCAACCATCACGAATAATATCGTGTTCGCGACGCCAAATCGTGGGGCGAGGTGGGTTACCGAAAGCACGTAAGCGCAAACGATCAAGCCACCAGCGAACAGTGGCAACGGAGCTTCAGCAATCGTTTTGAGACGGGCGGCGTCGCCGCTGACCGCGAGCGTGCAGGCAGCACTCACTAATGCCACCACGAAGAGCACCGTTGCAGCTGCAGGTGTACTGCCAAGCTGGCGGGACAGTGCCCCGTTAAGAGCGACCATGACGGGAATGCCTGCTCCTGCGGCAGCGGCCCATAACGCCCATGCTGGGTTCATGCGGGCGGCCTTGTCTGTGTGAGGCTCGGACGTTCGGAGAGCTGGTCCGTCCAACTCGCCAGCGTAGAATTTGCATCGCGCCAGCTAAGTGAGGGTAGGCGATAATCGAGGTAGAGCAACGCCACCGCCGTTGCGATGTCGCCGAGATCGAAACGCTCCGGCGTAATGCGTTCGTTCAGCGTTTTCACACTCCGTTCGATTGCCGTCGTCCATCGCTCTGTCCATTCGGACGAGCGTTGCATGTCCGGGCGACGCGCCTCCATGACAAGACTAAATGCGGCATCGGTCATGCCGTCCGCAATGGCTTGCCGCGTCAGCACGTCGAGGCGATGATCACTCCCAGTGGGGATAAGTCGTGGCTCAGGCGCATAGGTGTCCAGCCAGTCGCAGATGACGGGGCTATCAAGAATGACACGACCGTCAGCAAGAATAAGGGCTGGCACTTTACCGAGCGGATTGAGCCGACGAAGTTCATCCGTATCGTCCCCTAACGGATTGACGGGAACAAGTGTAACCTCGTTATTGATGTTTTTCTCAATCAATACGGCGCGGACCTTGCGTGCGTAAGGCGAGGTCGCACTGTAGAAAAGGCGCATATCAAACCAATCCTAGCAGGCGCAGTGCGAGCACAACCTGCGCCACGAAACCAATAAAGAACGCAATCGTACGCAGCAGCGGCACGCCTGCCGCGTAGATGAAAGCGTGTGCGACGCGTGCCGCAACGAAGATCAGCGACCAATTGGCGGTCAATTCGCTGCCGACCCCTTGGATATGCACGGCGAGAGCCAGCGGTGCGAACACGACCAGATTTCAATCGCGTTACGATGCGCGTGTGCCAACCTGTCGGCCCAATCGGCGCGCGGTCGCACATCTGGCTGGGGATTTTTGAGGGCTGGCCAAAGCCCATTCTCGACAAGCCGATTCCCAATGATCGGAATCCATAGCAGCCCCGTGAAGAGCGCGGTGAGCACCACCGCAAAGATCTCGACACTCAAATTACTCGACATAGAACACTCCTTCACCTATTGAGCTACATACTACCTACATACTACTAGGTATGGAGTCAATCAGATGGGCGAGACTTTGCTCGACGCGGCAAAATCGCTGCTTTGGGAGGGCGGATATGAGAAGATGAGTCCTCGCAAGGTGCTGGACCGTTCGGGGGTAGGGCACGGAAGCCTGTACCATCACTTTCCCACCAAGCGCGCTTTGGCTGCGGCGGCGCTTGTCGATGTCGAGCGTGAACTGACCGAAGCGGCTGAAAAAATCTTCGCAAGCGAGGCACCACCGCTTGAACGGATACGAAGATGGCTTGCATTGGAGCGCAATGGCCTGGCGGGGTGTCGGCTTGGGCGGCTAGCCAACGAAGCCGAAGTAATCGATCACGACGACTTGCGAATGCCGATTGCGGATTATTTTGCCCGAGTTCTAGAGCTTGTGCGAGTGGCTCTCGCCGAGGCTGCGGATCGCAACGAGTTCCCGAGCCAGTTATCGACCTCCGACGTTGCCGCAGCGCTGGTTGCAATTGTGCAAGGAGGATACACCCTGAGCCGTGCGCTAGGTGACCGAGACGCTATCGCGCGCACCACGAAAGGAGCTATCGCGTTGCTTGACGCCAGCACAGCAACTTCGACTCCGTAGCAGAACGCATCATGAATAGGGGCGTAGTTGGGAGATCAACAGGGCTGGAAAACACCCCGGAATTTGCCGCTCTGGCAGGGTTTACGAGGATGCCATTACAGTGAGGTCAAGGCGGCTCGGCAACCAAGGTTGACCGGAACTGTCAAAGGGCGTCAGTGAGGCTCAGAGGGGCAATTTCAGTCCCAAATTTCACCAACAAATTAGCACATTGATTAGCACACTAGCGCACTATCGTTCTCAATTACCTATTTATATCAATAGGTTACTGATCTTTTGACCCGACTCAAAATCGATTGTTTTCGGACGTGGGGGTTCGAGTCCCTCCAGGGGCACCAGCACAAATTCGCCGTCAGCACACATGGCTCGCAACATGGCAAGTCAGGGCGGCGGCAAGTCGGCCACAGGTTGAGACAGATC
>JBBQNE010000084.1:0-13537 GCA_038329675.1 Hyphomicrobiales bacterium
AGCCGAGTTCTTCGCCGGTAGACTGACCGCGCCGCCAAGTATCGCATCGTTCGCCCAGATGCCATTTTGTAAAAACAGCGGGAACAGACCAACGGTGAATGGCAAGTCAAAACTTGCAGCGCTGCCTGTTGCGCCACTGTAGAGCGAACCAAAGTCGCCCTCAAAAAACAGCGTTTGAGGGTTGGCATCAAACTCGCCATTGAAGCGCCGGTCGCCGTCGGCACCAAATTCATAGCGTGTAAACAGGTTGTTTTTCTGGAGCGGTGTGAAGAACGCATGGATGCGCTCAGTACCGGTGATCTTAAAGTCGAGGTCGATGTTTAGGCGCGTTGCGAACAGCGATAGGTCCTTGCCGTTGTTGCGATTGTAGGCGACCGCTGTGCGCAAATCGCCGTAGACGGCAAAACCCGGCAGTAGTGGATTGAGTTCGCCAAACACTGTGCTGCTCTGATCATACGACCCGGACGTGTATTGCTGGCGGCCGAGTTCGATGGGAGGCCGCGGCGGCTCGATCGATGTTTTAGACCCATAGACATCGACGTTTGCCGCAACGTTGTACTGGTTTTCATACTGTGGACCTGAGCGAAAAAGAGCCTCAATGGAGGCCTCAGCACCTGGCGATTTGGTACTTCGTTTTGTCGGGCCCTGATCTGGGCCACTGGCGTCATCGCCGTCTGTCTTACCGCCATCGCCGCTGGCTCGTGCACCAAGATAGCTTGGGCTGGCAAATGCCTTGGCGTTTGCAAAGCCGCCGGTGAAGTCGTGCTCGGTGATTGGCATTGTCACGGCTGGCCAACTGAGACGACGCACCTCCTCAGGGCCTTGGCCCAACGCAGGATCAGCCAACATTGCGAGCATTGACAGGCTGGCCCAGAAAGAACCCGACCGTACCGCCTCAGACAGCCGACCGTTCTCAATCAAATTTCGTGCGCTCACGGGTTTGCTCACTGGCAAGTGCGGGCTCCAATCCAGGATCGAACGCTTCGTCGGCTTCAGAGCAAGCGCCGTCGCTCGTCAGCTGGGACAACTGACGCGTGCCTAAATTTTGTTTTAACTCATATACTTAGATATGCCCTACGGGGCGACTTGTAGATTGGTCGTCGACACTTTGAAGCTGAGCATCCGCTCGTTCATGCGTTGCTCCATCTCACGCGTGGCACGCACAAAGCGCATGAAGTAAATCGGCTCCGCGCGGCTGCGCATGCGGAAGGCGAGACGGTACGCACCGGGCTTGCGGATAAGATTACCAGGCACCCTATACGTCGCGATATGTTCGCCGAGCGGGGGCAGTGACTTGTTCTCCATGCGCACCAATGGGGCATGATTCAAGACCGTGGTTGGAATTTGCGGCGGTCGCAGATGCGGCAGCGGGTCGACATCAAAGTTGACCGGGAGATACATCTCGCGCTCGGTACCCTTGACGTTCGTCGTCAGGAATTTCGTTTGGAAATTGACGAGTTGCTGGTCGGCTTTGATCTTGCCGGAAGCGACATCGAGACTGTGGAGATCAGCGACATCGCCATTACTATCGACATAACCGGTCTCAAACACATTGAGCCCGTCTGGATCGACGAGGGCGACATTCACCCACAGCTGCGGCTGCGCGCCGAGCGAGCCGGACGGCAAATTATGGCCCTTGTTGAGATTTTTAATTTTGTACGAGAACGCAAGGTCGGTGCCGACCTTGAGCGCCGATTCGATAAATGGACCGTCGATCTTGGTGCTTTTCTCCATGACCTCCCGTCGTAGCGCGTCCCTCGTGTCGAGCTTTGCAATGTTCTCATCGATAATCAGACGTGCATCCTCGCGGTCAATTGAATCGGCCCAGCGTTTGGGAAACTCGACCTTGAGCTTCTTGTTTGCGACCTTGTCTTCAAAATCCGGCGTCCCCCACCCGGCGCGCCAATCAAAAGCGAGCCATTCTTTCATCGTGAAAGCTTTGGCCTTTGGATTGTGGGGAAAGACGCCAGGATGGGCGATTGCGTAGCCAGGACCGATGAACCGGTGGTTGGCGTGCTTACGTCCAGGATTGATTTCTTTGCCACCAACAATGGCCGACGGCGCAATCGAGTAACCGTCAGGTTTGCCGGGGACCTTGCCCATGTGGCAGTCCTGGCAGGTGATACCCTCTTTCTGGGCCGGGCTATCACGGTACTGGTCCCAGACGATTTCAAGCTTGATGCCGAGGTTGACCGCCACCTGGTGGCAACTGACGCAGAACTCCGACTTGGTGATCTGTGTGTTTGTCATCATCCCATTATGGATGTCTGTCCCGCGCCCATCCTTGCTGGTCTTGACGGAGTAAGTCTCCTTGTCCGCGAGCACGTCTTTCAGGACGCTTTTGTCCCCACTGCCGTAGACGGGCTCATAGATTTTTCCGGGCTCCACGCGGCGCTCACCGTTGACCTTGCCGTACTGCTCTTTGACCCGGTGGCAGGTGATGCACGTGACGCCTTCGCGTGAGATCTGGCTCATCTCCCACAGCGGCGTATCCCGCTTCTCGCCTAGTTGCGTCCCAACCTGCTGGTGGCAACGCACACAAAAAGTTCCGACGGTCCCTTTGGTCAGTTCCTGGAACTTCTGCTCAAAAGCATGGAACATCGGCGAAATCGACGAATAAGCATGTTGTGACGATGACCACTCGTCATAGATCTGCTTGTGACATTGGCCGCATTGCTCAGCGGTGGGAAACAGGGACAACGTTTCTTCATCAACGGCGGGAATTGGCGCTGTTTTTCCCTTTTCCGCCTTTGCCGCGGCCGCGAGAGTGGAGACTTGTCCCCGACCGTCTTCTTCGGCACTCGGCGATATCTTATCTTCGGCCCGAACGACTTCGCCCGTGGCAAGAGTGAATCCAAGAAAAGCGCAAAGAAATACGCTCGCGTAAAACGAGTGTGCCATTCGTGTCCCCGACTAATCTCAAGCCTTTGGAGCCCGCAATATCTCTAAGCGATACTCGATCACTTTCGCCAAGAAAGTGTCCAGTCTTCGCCGTACCATTCACAATTGAATGACGATGCGCATAGACACAATTAAGGGCATGCTGAGCAGTTGGCCTGCCGCCCTCGACATTTTAAGTGCCTATTCGTGTGCGCTATGTCGTGTTCTCTATCTTCGGTCGAGAATGTCCTCGCCGTTCCCCGTAACGTCGTACGGCAACGCGGATACTTGCAACGCGCCTGCGCGATGGCACGTAGCGCGGTGGTTTAGAGCACCTGAAATCACGTGTGGTGCATACCGCACGAGCCGTCGAACGTATCGTGTCGAGCGGTCTCGTGTCGTGTCGTCGTTTCATTTTTAGCATCGTAGCGATCCCGATGCCCCCGACCGCCACACGGCCACCCAATCTCGGTCAAAATTGGGCAGCTCACACAAATAATCAGATCAATGCCACTTAGGCTATGAATAGGTACGGTTTTGCTAGTCTGTTGGGCAGCGCTTTCTCAACTTTGACATTCGGCCACCCTACTTTCGCCTTTAGATACTTGTTTCAGTGGGCACTGTGATTTGTTTATGCAGCGAAATCAGCAGTTCAGCGCCCGCGCTACATTGAAAACAGGCAGTCCTGTGCAGCGACACGCTTCGACGATTATGGGGAAACACGAATGGGTGTAAATTGCCGAATTTCAATCAATGGTCGAACCATATCGGCATCTCGAGGCGAGCTGTTACTGGATGCCGCCCTTCGCAATGGGGTCGATCTTCCCCATGATTGCCGATCGGGGCATTGCGGCACGTGCTGTGTGCGACTTGTCGAGGGAGATGTGCGAGGCGGCAAGGGTTCTGAACCCGATACTGTTCACGCATGCCAGTGCCGAATCATCGGCGATGCGGTCATCGAAGCGCGCAGCACAGAAAGCATCCGGACCATTGGCGGTGTTTTGAGTTCGGTGCGCACTTTATCAGCCGACGTCGTCGAAGTTGGCATCCGCACTGATCGCCCGCTGCCCCATCATCCGGGCCAATATGCCCAGCTCCAATTTCAAGGCTATCAACGCCGTGCGTTCAGTATGACGCATCCTTTGCTGGGTCGAACCGCCGGACGGACGCTATGGTTCCATATCCGACGGATGCCCGGAGGCGAGGTGACGTCGGCGCTCGGCAGAACGATCGCGGTCGGCCACCGGGTGCAGGTCAATGGCCCATTCGGCTCCGCATACTTTCGACCAAACAGTCCCGGTCGGCTGATCCTGATTGCGACCAACACCGGCTTTGCGCCAATCTGGTCGATAGCATCGGCAGCCCTCCGCGAAAACCCTTGGCGCCACGTGGTGATGGTGGTCGGTGGTCGTGGCCTCGATGCGCTATATATGGTGCCAGCTTTGGTTCAGCTCTTAAGCTTCCCAAATATCCAAATCGTGCCGTTTTGTAGTGGGCAGCGTGATTTGCCGATAGCGGTCAGCTTTGGCCGCCCGACCGACTTCCTGCCGCAACTGGTTGACAGCGACGTGGTGTTTGCGTGCGGCGCGCCGCAGATGGTCGATGCGATCAAGGAAGTCGCCGGACGCGCCGGTGCAGCGTGTTACGCCGATCCCTTCATGCCAAACGCGGCCGTAAGCAAGGTCGCTGCGACGCCGATCAAAGCGCAGGCGCGGACGTCAATTGCTCAGCCCCGCGAGATGGCGCGAACGGGACAACGGATCACCTGGCTGAACGGGCTAGCTGCGCAGGATCGGCGCCATGCCGGAATGCGGCCGTAACGCATGACGGCTGCGCGCGCCAATAGCGGCTCTGGAACACGATGTGTCGATGCGGCTCAGGTTGGGCCAGTTTGGCCAGAGTGAGCGGCCTAAGCCGGCGACCTGCGACAAGCAAACATGATTGTGAGTTGGCATAAACTCAAGTTGAGGACAGGGGATGTCGGCCATCAACGAGGGACACGATTGTAATAATCACCATGGGAGACGCCATGGTGGGACAGGACCGCACGACTCAGGATCAAATCGCGTCATCGCCATCCTGCTCGCGGGCTTAGCTGCGATCCTCGGCTACGGGGTCAGCGGAACCGTGGCCAACGAACCAGCCAAAATATCTGGACCGAACGCGTGCGCGGAGTGCCACAAGCAAGAGGTCGAAGCGTGGAAAACCTCGCACCATTACAAGACGTTCCGCGATTTGCCGCGCAACAAAGAAGCAGTCGAGATCGCTGAAAAAATGGGTGTGCAACGGTTGCGATCCGAGGGGCTCTGCCTCAGTTGCCATTACACGGTGCAACTGAAAGAGGAGACGCCGCAACCGATCGCGGGCATCTCTTGTGAATCTTGCCACGGCGCGAGCGACAGCTGGATCAAGATTCACAGCCAATACAGCGGAAAGACAGAGAAGACAGAATCAAAGGCCGAAGCGCAAAGCCGCTGGAAGCTTGCTCAGTCGAAGGGCATGATCCGGCCGTCGT
Source organism: Hyphomicrobiales bacterium (assembly GCA_038329675.1). Classification (GTDB taxonomy): domain Bacteria; phylum Pseudomonadota; class Alphaproteobacteria; order Rhizobiales; family Hyphomicrobiaceae; genus JANXVY01. The sequence continues at coordinate 5,396 of JBBQNE010000084.1, forward strand.
CGGTCTATCAGATCGCGAAAAATTGCTATGGTTGCCACGTCACGCCGCACGAGGAACTCGTCAACAAGGGCGGACACGCCGCCGGCAGCACCTTCGAACTGGTCTCCTGGTCACAAGGCGAGGTGCGTCACAACACGTGGCACTCGAAGGGCAAGGACAACGCGGTAGCAACGGCAGCGCGCAAACGGATGCTGTACGTCGTCGGCTTAGGCGTCGACCTAGAAACCGGACTTCGCGCGATCGGAAAAGCGACGGTTCGCCGAGTATACGCGTTCCAAATGGCGCGGCGCGTCGACAGGGCGCGAACGCAGTTGGCCAATGTCGCCAAGGCCGTACCAAGCGTGCCGGAAATCAGCAAAATCGTCGAGCTTGCGCACTCCGCAGGGCTCAAGCTCAACAACGAACGACTCCTCACAACGGCAGCCGACGAAATCGGCAAGGTCCTCGCAACCATCAGCGAAAAGTACGACGGCAGCACGATGGCGGGCCTCGATCCAATGATTCCCGGGCCCGATAAATACAAGGGCGCGGCGCGAGCAGCCGCAGCGGCTAACTGACGTGGCGGTGTGGCAGCTATTGCGCAAATGAGCGGCAAGGCAACGGGAGATGGATGGCAATTGGCAATGATTGGGGCGGCATCCAGAAAATCAAAACGGCCGACGTTTGGGGTTTCTGCTGGTCCGGGGATCAGCGGCGGCGCAAGTCGCAACACTGGGCGCTTCATCCCCCGTCTGACCGGACGCGGGCAAGGCCGAACAGCTCAAATCGTCGCCGTGGCCGTGTCATCTGCTGCGCTGATTTGGGTTGCCGCGATTTACGATAGTGGTTTGCGCAATGTGCAGTTTCTAACGGGATGGATACTGCTGGGCGGCGTTGGGCTGCAGGTCGCTTTCCACATCGCTAATCGGACGGCGGGGCTTTCGCCAAAATCGGCTGTGCGATGGCGACGGTTTCACATTTTGCTGGGCTATGTCTTGATCGCAGCCTTCGTGTCCCACACCAGATTTTCCTATCCCGATCAGGCGTTTGAATGGTGCTTATGGCTTGGTTTTGTGATGGTTGCGCTATCGGGCGTTGCTGGCACGTACGTCGCGTGGTCAACGCGGTCCAAGCACGGTATCGATAGCTCCATGAGCCGCGAGCGGATCGAGGCACGCCGATCCGAAATTGCACGAGAAGCCCATCTGGCGTTGGCCAGCAATACCGCCCTGACCAACCAAAGCGCGCTGCCATCCCTTCCACAAGCGGCGTGGATGATGGACCTCTACAAAAAACAACTCCGTGATTTTTTTAACGGCCCGCGCAATACGGTGGCCCATCTCGTCGGCTCCAAGGCGCCACTCACCCGGCTGCTTGCTGAAATCGATGCGTTGGCACCTTATCTCGACGCAGCCGATCAGCAACGGCTCGCGTTCGTGCGCGGCCTCGCGGTGGAGAAAAACCAGCTCGATTTCACTGGCCTGCATCTGAGCCTCGCGCGCGGCTGGCTGCTCGTCCACACTCCTGCAACTTACGCACTCCTGACGTTGATCGTGCTGCACGTGCTGTTGGCCTACGCGTTTTCGTCGGGGGCGGCGTGATGGGCTCGATGCCAAATAGGTCGAACCCGGATGGCGCGGAACGTAGCAGACGTGCCGCCTTGCGGCCGAGCGCGATGCGCGACGGGCTAGCGCTGGTTGCGGTCGCCATGACGCTGGTTGGGATTGCTCTCGCCTTCATTTTGCAAAGCGACGCGTCGGTTCGGGCGGCACTGATGCCAGGGCCGCTGTCGAATGCACACAGCTCGATCGAAGACTGCGCCACGTGCCACGTCGGCAGCGGGGCTGGAAAACTCAATTGGCTTGCCACCCTCGGCCAAGGCAAGCCCCATGCCGACAGCCAGGCGTGTATGACGTGTCACCAGACACCAAATTCGACGCTTGTCCGTGCCAGTCGCCCTGAGCTTGGCACCGCGCTGGCTGCGCATGGCACATCCGTTGCGACGCTGCGGGCTTCGACCGAACGACAAACGCTGGCAGCGGCGCGTTCACTCGTTGCGGCGCCGACGATGGCGATCGTTCAAGGCATCGCGTTTCCAACCGAAGCAATCGTCGACAAAGGCCTCGATTGCGCAACGTGCCACCGCGACCATCGCGGCGCCAACGCCGGGCTGACCCAAATGGCAGATAATCGGTGCAGTTCCTGCCACACGGTAAAGGTCGATAGTTTTGATGGCAGCCACCCTCAGTTTGAAGGCTATCCCTACAAGCGACGCACGCGGATCGCGTATGATCACACCGGGCATTTCGACAAGCATTTTCCAGAAATTGCTAAAAAAGACGCAGGCAAGACGATCCCCGCAACGTGCTCGGGTTGCCATGACAGTGGTGTTGATCGGCGCATCATGGCCGTGAAGTCGTTCGATACGACGTGCCGTTCCTGCCACCTCGATCAGATCATTGGCAAGGATCGGGCCAGCGGTCCTAAGGGTATCGCCGTGCTGAGTTTGCCTGGGCTCGACTTGGCAACGCTCAAAAAGAAAAAAGCGCTGATTGGCGAATGGCCAAACGAGAGTGAAGCTGGCCTGACACCATTTATGAAAGTGATGATCAGCAAGACCGAGCGTGGCCGCACTACGCTCAACGCGCTTGAGCCGCTTGGTCTGCAAAATCTCGGCGGTGCCAGCGACGCGCAAATCAAGGCGGTGACGGACCTCGTGTGGGAGATCAAGCAGCTCTATTTCGACCTCATAACAAAGCCGACCGTGGACGTGTTGTCCGGTGTCAGCTTTGGCGGTGAGGGCAACCTCAGTGCTAGCCTCGTTGGCGATCTGACCGCGAACCTGCCGCTCGACGTTGTCAGCGCCGCCCAGCAGCACTGGCTGCCCAATCTTGGCTCAGAGATCGCAATGCCACGTGACGCGCGGCTGGCGGCTGGCGCGAAACCGTCGCGTCAGGCGGCGGTTCCGGTTGGCAAGGCGCCGACGGTCGCGTCAAAGTCCGAGCCGCCGGATCGGATAAACCGGCCCAACGCCGATGCTCAGCCCACGACGGCATCGGCCCAGCCGGCGGCATTGGCTCAACAGGCGGCATCGGCCCAGCAAACAGTGGCAGCCGACGCTGGTGCGGTCGATGGTCGAGCCAATAACGGACGCGCTGCCAAGGTTGAGGAACCTAAGAGTACCGCAGGCAAGTCGGCGGACGATCTGCTTTATCCAACCCAGGACGAAATCAAGGCGATGGGGCGGCGCGGGGAGGGCTTGGCGGCAAGCGCCCAGTCTCGAAACGAGCTTCGTTCTGAGCCTCGTTCTGATCTCGGTTCGCGCGCTAGCTCAAGTCCCGACTTGAGCGCGAAGCCGGCCAGAGCGCCAGCGGCTGCAAACGCAAACGCCAGCCCGCCGCCAACCCCAAGCCAATCTGCAGCCGTTGTTGCTAAAGAGCCGAAACCTCGCTCGGAAGCAGCGAGCCAGGACGATGATTTGTTGCACCCCACACCGGAGGAACAGCGCAACCTGCCAGTTCGTATCAAGAACACGACACCCTCGGCAGCGGCCACCGAGCCACCACCACGCACAGATCGCGTTATCGCGGTGGCGGTCGATGCGGGAGGCTCAAGCAACGACGCCAGAACCATCACCACCGGTTCTGTTGACCGCGCGGGCTCCAGAGTTGTGCAGGACACGTCGCCAGCACCGCTGCAACCGATGAAAATTGAAAGCGATATCGACCCGGAGAGTTGGGCTGGTCACGGCGGCTGGTATCGGCAGGATTACGCGATCCTTTATCGGCCGATCGGCCATAAGGATAAGCTCATCACAACATGGCTGACGCTAACGGGCCCGCACGCGACACCGGGTGACAAAAGTCCATTGGCCGCCGTGTTCGCAGCACTGACAGCCAAGGATGCGCAAGGCAGCTGCACGAAGTGCCATAGCGTCGATCGTGTGCCGGGCAGCGTGGCGGGTGCTGTGCAAAGTAATGTCGCGGGTGACGGCGCAGCTGGAGCCCTGGCCAGCGGACGCAAAGTCAATTTCTCGCCAGCCTCCGTCAAGATTAACCAACAGCAACCGCAGTTCACCCGGTTTATCCACGAGCCCCATTTTGCAACGACAGATAACCGCGGCTGCATCAGCTGTCACAAGCTGGAGAAGGGCCAAAGCGCGGCGGTGATCGACGGCTACAAGCAGGGCAACCCGCTAGCGTTCTCATCGAACTTTAGTGCCGTGGACAAACAGCTCTGCCAGACGTGTCACAATAGCGCCCGCGTGCGCCAAGATTGCACGACGTGTCACACCTACCACGTCGACAGGATGCCAACCCCGGCAATGGCGACCCGTATCCCCGCGGAGTGACCAGCCGCGCGCCTAGTCGTCGGTTCGGCGCCATTGTGGGAATGGGTCAGGCAGTTTCGCCCAGGTCCGGCTGTCGACCTTGCCGAGCTTGGGCAAGTTGACGAGCATGCTGTCAAGTTCGGCACGGATTGCCGCCTCGTCCATGTCCTGCGTCCCAATGAATACCAACTCTTGCTTGCGATCACCGAAGGGCTCAGCTGAGCGCTTATCGATCATCGCGAGGTGATCGGAGTCTGTTGGCCAGCGGTCTTTTGGTACCGCCGCCCACCAATAGCCAGCCGCGTTGTGGCGAACGAGCGCGCCAGCCATACTCATCTCGGCGCACCACTGTGGGCGTGTGGCGACCCAGAAAAATCCTTTTGCACGAATGACATTTGGCCATATCTTGTTGAAAAAATTATGCAGTTTGGCTGGTTCGAACGGAGCGCGCGCGCGATAGACGAAGCTCCTGATCCCGTATTCCTCGGTTTCTGGCCTGTGGTCTTTGAAGCCGTTCAACTCTTTGAACCAAAGCGGATGGCGGTGTGCGTTTTCAAGATTAAACAGCCCAGTGTCTAGGATCGCATCGAGTAGGGCTGCGCCTTCGGTCGTCTCCACGATTTTTGCGCCGGCATTGAGTGAACGAATGATGGTGCGCGCTGCCTCAACTTCGTGCGGCTTGGCGATGTCGAGCTTGTTCAACACGATGACATCGGCAAACTCGATCTGTTCAACGAGCAAATTGACGAGCGGGCGGTGATCATCGTCGCCCAGCGACTGACCACGATCGGCCAGAAAGTCGGTCGAGGAGTAGTCTTTGAGCAGGTTGGCTGCATCCACGACGGTCACCATGGTGTCGAGCCGCGCGACATCGCCGAGGCTGTTGCCATCTTCGTCGCGGAAGTCGAAGGTGGAAGCGACAGGCAGGGGTTCGGAAATCCCAGTCGACTCGATTAGCAGATAGTCGAACCGGCCGTCGGCTGCGAGCTTGCGAACTTCCATCAAAAGATCTTCGCGTAGCGTACAGCAGATGCAGCCGTTCGACATCTCAACGAGGGCCTCGTTGGTCCGAGACAAGTTCGCCCCGCCGTCCCGCACAAGTGCCGCATCGATATTGACCTCGCTCATGTCGTTGACGATGACAGCGACCTTGCGGCCCTCGCGATTGTTCAGCACATGGTTGAGCAGTGTCGTCTTGCCAGCCCCGAGAAAACCCGACAGCACGGTGACTGGAAGACGCGTTTCGACGTCATCATTACCGTCACGCAAGTGCTTGGCCAAATCTGCATCCATCACGAACTCCTTTGCGATCACAGGTCTACGACCCTCAGGAGCGATGTAGTGTTATGTTATAACATATTTCAAGTCCTTTCGAGATTTGTCCGGCGCGTGTGAACTGAGCCATTAGGTTTGGGCTTGAATATGCGTATATCGGCGCGCGGACCTCGATCCCAAACGCGAAAAACACCGATGTCTGAACCCTCGCTGCTAGCCGCGTTCATCCCGCTGACGTTAGAATCGTACGCCCGTTTTGTGAAAGCAGAAGGTGCGCATTTCGCTGAGGCGGCGGCCAGCATCGTCGCTGATGGCCAACAGGACTGGCTGATCCTGCGCTACTTAAAAACGGAAGAGGCCCTATTTGTAGCCTACATCTTCAACTGGGCAGACCGGTCTGATGCCATCACGGCGCGGCCCTATTACGAAGCGCTGTTGCGTGCCGCAAATTACATGTCGGACGGCGCAACCGGGAGGGTGCTTATCTCGGCAGATGCGATGAACTGTACGAGAGACGAGCTTGAACTCGTCCTAACGCTGTCGAAGGCGAATGGCGCAGCACGGGAACGAGGCCTCACGGACGACGACAAGCGCGCGTTCAACACACTGCTCGACACAGATATGTTTGGCGCAAAGATTTACCAACAGTCCTATCAGGAGATGATGGGGAAGCCAGCCGTTCTTGACAAGACGATACGGCGGCAGGCGTTAGCGATCATCGAGGCGCGCGGTCGCGCAATCGCACTGGAGCGCGTACCGGCAGCGACGCTACTCGCCCCCGTGCGACTGTTCGAAAAATATCACTACAACGGTCATTTTATGCTGTTTGAAGGCCGCTCGCCTTTGATCGGCTTTGATCCGCTGACCACAGTGCAACGGCCGTGGGGGGCTTGCGATTGCGCCCATGCCGCGATCGGCCGCCACGTCGTTGCGACGGACCCCAGCGCATTCTGCGTGGTCTCAACAAAAGGTGGCGAGGGCGGCACGGTCTATCGCGACGCTCAGCATGTTTACGCACCCGACGGCCGCATCATTCCGGGCGCTGACCCAGCGACGATCAAGTTTGCAGGCGGCTTTTTTCTGCGCGATGCCGAGCGCTGGTTCACAATCGAGGGCACGCCGCTCGATGGGGCTGGCCCCGACGCGCGAGTTGACAACAGCCTCTACTATTGGCGCAACGCGCTGCTGATCGGCGCCCCCGCGGTTTATATGGGCAGCCAACGGTTGCCGCTCGACGGCGCGAGTACAATCGTTCGCCATACCGAGCGGCGGACGGTACAGCGCCAACGCGAGGTCCGGCTGGCGTGGCTGACAGATCGCGACGGCGACCTCGTCGTCTATGACAGCGCCTCACTCGATGGACCCATCATTGAGCGCACCGACCGACCCGAGCGGCGGCTGGGCGAACTTGCGACGAGGACTGTCCTGGACGATGTGCCACCGCGATTGGCCGCCGTGGAAGCTTTTGAAGAGGTCGCTCAATCGCTTGGGCAAGATGACGAGGGACCAACCGCGCTCGCCGATTACGCGGCTAAGTGGCTGGCGCAAAACAGCGAATTATACTTACGCGAAGACCCGTTTAATGGGCGGTTTTGGTCGGTGGTCGTCCAGTGCGTGGGGGCGCTGCGCCAACAGAGCCGTCACAGCGAACTGCTAACGCTCGTAGCGACGATCCACGCCGATGCGTGGATCGAGCCGTCCGTCTATCGACAAACAGCGGTCGCGCGCGTCGCACTCGGTCAACACGAGGAAGCAATCGACGACGTGCGACTGGCGCTCGCTTGCAACGCGAGTGACATCGATCAACTCTTCGACGACGCGGCGCTGGCTGCGCTGTTTGACGATAAGACATTTCGGTCTCTGAAGGCGTATCGCGCCGCTGCGAAGGGGCAGCATCGGACGTTCCTGCCGGACGCAGTCTTGCGCTCGATCGCGGCAAAAAGCGAAAAGGTTGGAGACGTCGGGTCAGGTAGCGGATTAGGACGATCGTCGGTTGCTAGGTCGGTGACTGGGTTGGATATTGGGTTTGTAATTGGGTTAGGTTCGCTACTGACAACGCGATATTACATCCCTGACGAGGCAGCAATCGTGCAGGGCTTCCCCGATGCGGTGACGCGAGAAACCTATCGCTCGCTACTCATAAGCACCGCCGACGCGATCGTGCGCGCCAACCTACGCGATGATTATCCGCCCTACATTGATGTCGGGTTTTACCGTGGAATTTGCACGATCCCAGGTTTATCGGCAGCCGTCCATCTTGCCGGCGCGCTTGATTTGTTTGCCGATGGCTGGTTCTGGGTCGACGTGAAACGCGACGACCGCAAAACGCGGCCCGAGTTCACCGAGGCCGTAGCCGCGCTTGGTCGCATGGGCAAAGCGCTAATCGCCTCGCCAAACTCGGCCGACAACTCACTGTGGGCGGACGTCTCAAACCACCCCGCCGCCTCGCCATACGTGGCGCTGGCTGAGGCGTTGCGTATCGAGTGAGAGATTGGGTTTTCCTGTCATGGAAACGGCGGCAGCAGAGACATCGTTAATATTGTCAGGATTTACAAAGC
>JBBQNE010000085.1:0-13398 GCA_038329675.1 Hyphomicrobiales bacterium
GATCGTCACAGCCCGGTATGCATCAGCCACGATCAACTCGATCAACGGCCGCGAGATGAGCAATAGCCCGGTCAACGCTGGCGTGACGACTGCGAGCAGCAGCACTGCGTTGCGTTCAAGTTGTGCCTGACCAGCCTCGGGCCCAGCTTCGCGAAATCTTCGGACGGCAAGTGGAAAGGCTGCTGCCGTCGTCAACATTGAGGCAAATTGCGCCGCCCGAAGCCCCAGCGCCCAGCCGACCGTAACAAGACCAACGGCTGCCAGGCCCTCACGCCACTCGATCAGGAACCGAATTGAATTATTCGCGACCCAAACGAACATGCCGCCAAGCACCAACGGCGCACCATAAGTCAGTGCCTTTCGAACCAACATGGGATCGGCATTCCACACGTCGAGCCCGATGCGTTTGCGGCGCACCGCATAAATGATCGAGCCGACTTGCGCGATCGCATAGCCCCACATCACGGTTGCAGCGCTACTTGGCAGCACGCGGAGCAGGGCCCAGGCTAGGAAAAAGCCAACGACGGGACCCGCGGTCTGGAGGACCGTATAGGCCAGCGTATCGCCATGGGCGCGCGTTCGCTCGGCAAGGTAGCCAACCACCGAACGTGACAGCACGAACGCAAGGCCAGCGATCAACGTTTCACCGGTCAAAACGCCGCTGACACCGATCGGGATGAAGATCAACGCCGCCGTGCTGACCGAAAGCGCCAGCGCCAGGATCGCGCCCTCCGTCGCGTGAAAGCGACGCCGCTCATTTTCTGGAGCATTGGTATCGAGATAGCGGACCGTGTAGAGCGAAAACCATAGCAGCAGCAGCGAGAATGCCAACTCCTGTGCTGCCGTTATCAGCGCCAGCGTTCCCATCTCGGTTGGCGCCAAAACATGCGTCCAGGCAAACGCCGAAATCACCTGGAACAGCGGACCGAGGACCTGGGCTGGTAGGTATAATAGCGTCTGGCGCAACAGCATGGGATCGGGTTCAATTCGCTACCCGGCGGCGCCAGTATCGGCGGCCGTTTCTGACGTCAGTCTTAGCCTATGCACAGACCATGCTGCGCAGCGGCATCGGGCCGCCGGTGTGCCAGACCAGGGTATCATCCCGGTTGCATCCGCTTTTCATTATCGCTGTTGGGCAAACAATAATGACATCGCGCCCGAACGTGGTACGAGGTCATTGTTTCAAATTGCAACAGCTCACGGTCCGTGCCGGTCATCCAACTCCGACTTGAACCTCTGCGCCGGTGGGGCTGGCATGCCGCGCTCGCGCGGTCTTTGTCCATTTACGGTGACATTCGCATCGTCGCGGGTGATGGATCTCAACGCGCACTACCGTCGGCGGTACGCGCCGTGTGGGCCCTTGAGAGGTCCCGCAGTCGGGCCGCGCACCCTGCGTTTACCATTTGGGACGGGACAAGAGACGGGGACGGGGACGGGGACAGATCGCCGCTATCGACCCCGGCGGAAACAACTGGCGGCAGCGCGACCGTAACAATCGACCTTGCCGCATCGGTCTTGGACAGCTTGGCGCCGGAGCGGACACTTGTGCCGTTATTTAATGGCGTACCGGGCGAAAATGCGATGTGGGCAGCCTTGCTCGAAGGCCGAGCGCCTCGGTTGTCGATTGCTGACATTGGGGCGGACGGCGTTTATCGGATCTGGGACGTCGGCCAGCCTGCCATTGAGGTGCCGATGGCGCTCCAGATGTCGGCTGGCTCGGTCGTGGTCCGGCTCATCCAGGGATTGGCCCACGGTATCGGCGACCGGCTACCTTTGGCCCCGGGCCGATCCGGTGCCGCCAATAGAGCGCCCGGACCGAGCCCGATTTCAATCTCAGCGACCGTCTCTCATGCGACGCCGATTGTGCGGTCGGCGGCCAAAATCGTTTCGCGCAAACTGAGAAACAAACTCCGAGCCATCATCCAGCGATCCGTGAAGCCAGATACCGACCCGGAGCAATGGGCCGTTGCCTACGCTGTGCAACCGGCCGATGCGGCATGGCCGTCGGGCACCTTGGTTGGCACGACAATGCTCGATCCAGCCGCCTATCGCCTGTTGGCCGACGATGGCCATCGCTACTACGCTGACCCGTTCGTGTTTGCTGAGGGGGGGCGCGTTTGGCTGTTCGTCGAGGAACTGCCGACCGCCACCAACCGCGGCATTATCTCAGTCACTGAATTGCCAACGGACGGGTCTATCCCCGCAACGCCACGCCCTGTCCTCGATACCGGACACCACCTGTCTTATCCGCAGGTGTTTGCCCGCGACGGTTCGATCTGGATGCTACCGGAGCAAAACGCCGCCGGTGCACTCATCATCTACCGAGCCACTCGGTTTCCCGACGCGTGGGAGCCCGCTGGTGTGCTGATCGAGGAGCCACTTCACGATGCGACCCTGTTTGAACACGGTGGTCAATTGTGGATCGCGGCCACGCACGAGGGTCCCGTTTTCAAGGGATCGGCCGACGAGAAATCACCTGACCGCTGGGGGTCGAGTTGGGACGCGCTCGTCCTCTACAGCGCCCCCGCACTCTTGGGTCAGTGGACGCGACATGTCAGCAACCCGATCCTGATCGATGCTGCAACGGCGCGGTCGGCAGGCCCGGTCCTAAAGGACGCGTCAGGCGCTCTCCTGCGGCCGGTTCAGGACTGTTCGGTTGGCTACGGCAGCGCCCTCAATGTGGCGCGCATCGACCGTCTCGATAGCTCGAGTTATCAGCAGACCATCACCGGGCGACTGCAGTTCGCACCGGGTCGTGGCCTCACCGGTCCCCATTCGTTGTTCCGACTGACCGTTGGCGCGCAGCGATATGAAGCGATCGATGTGTTTGGCCGGCGAACGCGTATTCAACAGGCGATCGCGCGACCGACCCTCGACGACGGGCGATAACGCGACCATCGGGTCTGTCGACGGACAGGAAGCCGTCGCAGCAAAAATCGGCTATCACGTCGGGCACGATCGCAAGGGACCAACGGACATGGGCAAATTCTGGCAGCTCATAAAAACGTTTGCACGGCTTGTGACGCTGTCGCCGTTGCGCGCCGTCGGCGGCTTGCTATCGGCGCTGTCGCTACCGATTGCGCGGGGGGCGGCTGGTGTCGCGCTCATTATCGCGGCCGTCGCGCTGGCCCAAGACATCGGGACGTCAACGGTTGGCCGGTCGGCTGAATTTAGGCCAACGGCGGTTGTGCGCCACTGGGAGGAACTAGCGCCGCAAAGCTTCAAGGCAACGCGGCAGTTCGTAACGCTGCGGATGCCGCCGTGGGTATGGAGCGCGATCGCTGGCCTGTTCTCGCTGCCAACGTTTGCGTTCTTCACCGGAGTTGCTGTGGTGTTTGGTTACTTCGGCCGACGCCGGTTGCGGACAGAGATCTTTGCCAATTGACGCACGGCGTCGGCGAGGAATCACTGCGACACGCATTATCGTCGCGGATCTCCAACGCGCATCGCCGTTCCGCCAGCGTTTTTTGAATGCGACGACGCCTACTTCAAGGCGAGCCGCGACGCCATCACATCGCTGCTTTACCCGGCCCGGTGAGGCGCTGAGCCGACCTCACGCAACTGTCGGCACGGCACATGTCACCCCAGTCCCTCGCAGGCCGCAGTAGCCATGCGGCACCTTGGCGAGGTACTGCTGGTGGTAGTCCTCAGCGAAGTAAAACTCCGGCGCTGCCATCACTTCGGTCGTGACCGCACCATGACCGGCCACGCTCAAAGCCGCCGCGTAAGCTCCCCGTGCGGCCTCGGCTTCAACCTGCTGCCGCTCGCCAAACGTGTAGACCCCGGACCGATACTGGGTTCCAACATCGTTGCCCTGGCGCATACCCTGCGTCGGGTTATGGACTTCAAAGAACGCTTTCAGTAACGCTGCGTACGAGACGACCTTGGGGTCAAACACCACCAACACGACTTCGTTATGCCCTGTCCGGCCGCTACAGACCTCTTCATAGGTCGGGTTTGGCGTCAATCCGCCCGCGTACCCGACCGCCGTAATCCAGATACCTGGGCCCAACTCCCAGAACTTGCGCTCCGCGCCCCAAAAGCAGCCCAGGCCGAACATCGCCATCTCGGTGCCGTCGGGATACGGCCCCTTCAGCGGGCGGTCGAACAGGTGGTGTTTGGCCGCCGTTGGGATCGCCCGCTCCCGTCCCGGCAATGCGGTGGCAGCGGTCGGCAGCTCGGACGATTTCTTGAACAAAAACATGTTGCACTCCTGCCACGTTTTGCGGGTTCTATCCCCGCATTCCAACTTCACGCTGCCTTCCGGCAGCAGACGAAACCCGATGTTTTGGGCCTGCCCCAAGTTTTTCGGGGCGATCTTATCCCCGCGCGCTTAACCTGAGATATGATGTTTCGATCATCACTCTGCGAGACCCTACGTCATGACGGCCGTACCGCCCCTTTTCGATGTCCAACCCTCTGAGCCCGCACCTGCGGCGAACGGGGCGACGGACAGAGCGACGCTGCCCGCCCTGGCCGCCCTGGCCGCCCTGGCCGCCGTTGTGCCCTCGGCCAGCACGACGGTAGCACCTTTGCCATCCGCCCTATCGCCTCAATTGGCGCCAGTGACGCAACAGGTTGCCGTGCCGTTATCACCAACGACACCAACGACACCACTGGCGCCCCCGACACCACTGGCGCCCCCGACACCACTTACACCAACGGCATCCGTCGTTGTCCCAATGGCTGCACGACGCATCGTATACGCTGTTGGCGGCGTCCGCCGATTACTCATCTGTATCTTGATCCTTGTGCTACTCCCGTTTTTTGCCGCCGTCCCATTCATGTCCGTGATGCGTGCCCAAAGCGGGTTATGGGACGATGTTATCGGCCTTGCCATCTTTGGATTAGGGTTCGCAATTGTCATGGGATTGTTACTGATCAACCTCATGTTTTCATTGCGCGCGCGGGTTGATCTTGGCCCGTCGACGGTCCGCCTGACGCTGCCGTCCGGTCGTGGACCAACCCCGATGCTGTCCTATCGTACGCACGAGGTGCCCTACGGCGATATCGCCGCCGTCGAAACCCGTCGCGAAATTTACGGCGCGTTTGTCACCCCGGTGATGTTACGCGGCGCAAGGCTCGTCCGCAAAGACGGTACGGTCATCAAGCTTGGCTACGACAGCGAAGCCAACACCGCGCCGGCGTTCCCCTATGCGGAAATTGCCACAAATATTGCCGAGCGCGCGGGCGTGCCACTCACCGATGCCGGTAGCGTTCGACGGTCAGCCTTCCAAAAACTGAGCGGAACCGCGGCGGCGGCGAGGACATTCGCAAAGATCGATGAGACGGAAATTGCCCGCCTCAATGGCCAGCATCGACTATTCTTCTGGGCGATGATCGCCTGCTTGGTTCTGCTCGTTGGCGCTGGCATCACGCGCGATCTGACCAACCCGCCGAGTTCACATGCGGCAACCCCGATCCGCCGCTGACGGCCTAGCGGTTGACGATCTAAGTTGCACGGTCAGGCCACGCCTAGTTACGAATAAATTCCGCCCACGAACCTGTTGGCGGTCCGCGGGCGCATCAGCCCCGCAGTCGCCAGCCGTCTAAACTAGCGGCGGGAGACCAATATGATTCGCTTGTTGCGCCGCAGTTCATTGATGTTCGTTGTGGCGCTAGCTGGCTGGCTAGCGGGTTGCGGCGGCAATGGAGGACTACCAACACTTGGCTCAGGCGCGGGCTCGGGCTCTAGCGTCTCGGTTGGCGGGCTCATCGAAACCAGCGTCACTGGTCCGACGGCTACCGTCGCCGATCGTACTCATCTCGCGGCCGGTGAGCGCTTAGCACCCGCAGATGAGCCCGAGGTCATTATCCTACCTCGCTATGCCAGTCCAACTCATGCCAGTCCAACTCATGCCAGTCCAACTCATGCCGGTCTCGGTCCGTCGTTTGCACCCACCCGAAGCGCAAGGCCGCTGTCGGCAGCCAACGCGCTCACCACGATGTCTGCGCCATCCGACGCTGCAACCTCATCGAGCGTTCTAGAACAGTTCAGTGTCGTAACGCTGCTCTATGCGACCAACCGGGTCCAACTCCCAAGCGTTCCAGTTCGGATGGCAACCGGCAAACCGCAATCGAACGTCAAGACAACGGCCGTCAAGATACCGCCAATGCCGCGTTTTGGGCACGATCGGGCCCGCCAACTGACGCTCGGCTTCGCCCAGATCACCGTACCCAATACGAAGCGCGCCACGGGCAGCATAAAACGCCCCCGCCAGGTCACGGTGTTGTCGGTCAATGTCAGCCGCGAGGAGGAAGACCCGCGCAAGCACTTCACGATCGGCAACCTCCAAGTTCTCGACGCGGCGAGCTTCTATCTCATGGCGAGCGCCGAAGGTAGCCGCCCGCGCGAGTTCAAGGACCACGCGATGGTGTTTGTCCATGGGACCAACACGAGCTTTGACGAAGCCATGTTCCGCACCGCACAGCTCGCCCACGATATCGGGTTCGATGGCGTGCCGTACGCGTTCTCATGGCCATCGAAGGGCGAAACGCTTGGCTACACCTACGATCGCGAAAGTGCAGATGCCAGCCACGGCCACCTCGCCGACTTCATCGATCTGATTGCCAAGCGCACGACGGCCAAAAAAATCCACATCATCGCCCACAGCATGGGCGCGCGGTTGGTTGTGGATGCGCTTTATCCAGCCAAAGATCCAACCTCGACGGCCAAAACTGCCAAGCTCGGTGAGATCATTTTGGCGGCGGCCGACATTGACCGCAGCGTGTTGATCTCGCGCGCCGAGAGCATTAAGGCGGCTGGAAAACCCCTCACGCTCTACATTTCCAATAACGACTACGCGCTCGCAGCCTCTCGGCAGTTTGCCCAAGGCGGCCCGCGCGCGGGAGACGCGAGTGAAGGCGAACCGATCGTTGTTCCAGGCGTCGAGACGATCGACATTTCCGACGGTGGCGGGCTGCTTGCCAGCCTTGGTGTCGGGATCGGCAGCAGCATCGGACACACGACGTTTGCCGAAAAAACCCACGTGCTTACCGATATGGCGCTGCTGATGCGCACGTCCGTGCACCCACCCCACCGCCGTTTCCCCGTGTTCCAGCCCATCCCGGGAACGCCGAACTCAGCCATCAGCCAAAGCGACAACGTCTACTGGCGCTACATCCGAAACTAGCACCGCGCGGCCCCCGACTAAACGCATCTGACGTCGGCAGGCCGCATCCTAAACCGTGTCACCATCGGGCGGGTCCTGCGCCATGCCAAACCATTTCGCCGCGCCAACGAGATTTACCAGCACCAAAAAAGCGTTTTGCGCGACGAGGGATGGTTTGTCGCTGAACCAGCCGTCGGCCATCCATAACACTGACGCGACGATAAACAGCAGGAAACCGGCACACATCGTTCGCGGCGAATAGTTGGCAGCGACAAGCACAGCTGCAACCATAGTTGCAGCGACGGCGACGAAACGCACCACTTCCATCGGCATGAATTCGAACGGCATTGAGGTGTCCCGAGGAGAGCGGACCGTCTCACCTCAGGCAAACGCGCTCTCCTGAAACTAAGTTCCGCGCGCGAGGGGTATCTGGCTCCCCCTACTCGGCTGCAACTTTCATCGGTTTGGCCTGGTACTCGTCGATCCGGGCTTCGATCACGTGGCGATAGTTTCGTATCAACCCCTGAACCGGCCAAGCGGCAGCTTCGCCAAGTGCACAAATCGTGTGGCCCTCGATCTGCTTTGACACGTCGAACAGCAGGTCGATTTCGCGCTTTTCGGCCTCGCCCTTGGCCATCCGCTGCAGCACGCGCCACATCCAACCGGTGCCCTCGCGGCACGGCGTGCACTGGCCGCAGCTCTCGTGTTTGTAGAAATAAGCCGTGCGGGCAAGCGCCTTGATGATGTCGGTCGATTTATCCATCACGATGATGGCAGCCGTCCCCATACCTGACCTCAGCTTCGACAGCGCGTCGAAGTCCATTGTCAGATCCTGACACTGATCCTCGGGGATCAACGGCATCGATGTTCCGCCGGGAATGACGCACATCAAGTTGTCCCAGCCACCTCGCACGCCGCCAGCATGGCGCTCCAGCAGCTCGCGCAGCGGGACGCCCATTTCCTCTTCCACGACGCACGGTTCGTTCACGTGCCCGGAGATTTGAAAGAGCTTGGTGCCGGTATTGTTGGGCTTGCCAAGGCCAGCAAACCACGCGCCGCCGCGCCGCAAGATGTCGGGCACCACGGCAATGCTTTCAACGTTATTGACGGTGGTTGGTGCGCCCCACAGCCCGACGTTGGCTGGAAACGGCGGCTTGAGGCGTGGCTGGCCCTTTTTGCCCTCGAGGCTTTCGAGCATCGCGGTTTCTTCACCGCAAATGTAGGCGCCCGCGCCGTGGTGCAGGAAGAGGTCGAAGTCCCAGCCGTGGACGTTACCTTTGCCAATGAGCCGGTTGGCGTAAGCCTCATCGACGGCGACCTGTAGCCGCTCCCGCTCGCGAATGTATTCCCCGCGGATATAAATGTAGCACGTGTGCGCGCGCATCGCGAAGGCGGCCAGCAGCGCCCCCTCAATCAACAAATGGGGATCGTGCCGCATGATCTCGCGGTCTTTGCACGAGCCGGGCTCGCTCTCGTCGGCGTTGATGACGAGGTAGGACGGCCGCGGGTCGGCCTTGGGCATGAACGACCATTTGAGCCCGGTCGGAAATCCAGCGCCGCCGCGCCCACGCAGGCCAGAAGCCTTGACCTCGTTGATGACGGCGTCGTGGCCCTGGTCAATGAAGCCCTTAGTGCCGTCCCACGAGCCCCGCGTGCGTGCGCCAGCGAGGCTCGCATCGTGAAAGCCGTAGAGGTTGCGAAAAATGCGATCTTTATCGGCGAGCATATGGACCCTTTATCTTTTACCCGCGGCGCTTATGCACTATACTGCTCACTTGGAACGACTGGTAGCCCAACCGGAGCGTCACCATACGATATTAGCTCCCAGCGCCGACAGCTTTGTGCCACCTGAAACGAGTTTCAGGTCCCGCCCGATCGCTTGCGCAGTGATAACCCGGTCAAAAGGGTCCCGATGCGGCGATTGCATGAGACCCGCTACACGGGCGTCGGCTACCGTAATTGCCAACAGTTCATAGGCTCCATCAGCGATGATTTGCTCGAATTGGGCCAACAACGTCGTGGCCTCTGGCCATTTGCCAACACCCACCTTGATCGCAATCTCCCAAGCTGTTGCCACACTCACGTACACCGTGGACGTTTCAACCGCGATGGCGTTAAGGGCCGTAGCCGACAGTCTGTGGTCGTGTGCGATCCACCAAACCAGCGCGTGTGTGTCTAGGAGCAGCTTCACGCGTCGTGGCCAATCCAATCTTTAAGCTCAGTTGCCGTCATCGGCGCGCAGAGTTCGTCAGGCAAAGATCCCAATTTTCCTTTCCAGCGCCCAGGCATGCGTCCTTGGCTATTCTTAGACACACCCGCCTCGATCGTTAGCCGTGCCGTTCCGTGGAGGGGATCTGATATTCGCACGTCTTCCCCGCGCGCCGCCCGAGCGATTAAATCTTCAAGATGCGCCTTAGCGTCACTGACCGTGACGGTGTCCATGGGATGGTCCGGGGTAGCCTCTGGGATGATAATATCATACCCGCCGTCGCGCCGCATGTACCCTGTCGCAGGCCCGCCGGTGAACCGAGGCAAAGCAATCAAGACCCGACAGGACAGGTTTTTCGCTTAGCGCAGGGTCTGTCTCGCGCTGACGCGACCAGTTGGTGCCCACACCAGCGTGGTCTCGGCAATCGCAACCCCGGTTGCGGCCCGCTCAGCTGGCGGAAGAATGTCGAGGCTTGGCCAACGTCCCGTCAAAAGCGCATCGCGGTAGTCGGTCGGAAGGCCCGCCGCATCCATGTCAGCTGCCGCCGCGTCATGATCATACATCAGCGCACAGTGGGCCACCTCAAGCCCGCCCTCCGGTCGTGGTGTCAGCACACTATACCAAACGCGCGGCGTGCCATCGTTAGCTGGCATTCCGATCACGCCGGCATTGTGCCACAAGCGGCCGTCGATCACCTGGCTGAACGGCAAACCACAATGGCCGCCAACGATGCCATCGACGCCGTTGTCGTCCCGCTCGGCACAATTCATACCGGCGTCATCGAGACTGGCACACTCAACATCAGCCTGTTCGAAATCGGCACGTTTCATATCGGCCGCGCTGCTGGCAAAAACGAACGCGTTAATGCGGCTGACCCCGCCATGGACCACCCGCAACCGCGCACCCGCGATCTCGATATCGAGCGACGGCGTTAAGCCCGCTAAATACGTCCGATCCTGCGGCCCGACGACGGACAACGCATGCGCATACCAAGCCGTCGACAGGCGATCGCATGCCGAACCCGGCTCGAACCCGCACCCGCAGTCGTTTGCGCCAGCTGCCAGTTGTTCGTCGCAGTTGCCCTTGACGACGTGAATGCCCGACTGGCGCACGATCGCAATTGTTTCTCGCGGCGCGCCGCAATAGGCGACCAGATCGCCGGTGCAAACGGTCCGGTCAGTGGTGATGCCGCGCCGCTTTGCCTCAGCTAACACCGCGGCCGTCGCCTGACGATTGCCGTATGGGCCGCCAAACAGCAACACGGGGCGATTGTCAGCTCTTGGATCAGATGCGGCGTCAAATCCGGGATCAGACCGGTCTTCAGACATCGAACCGACCGTCACGGGTGGTGGCGTCATGTGGTCCTGGTTGAGCAAGATTGGGCGGCCGCAGTTTTGACCAACCGACGGAGAGCATCATCGCAACAAACGGATGCCGAAAAAAAGTCGCGTCCTATCCGATACGCTGCGATCAGCCGGTTTATTACAGCTGACTGCGCCGGGCGGTAACAAATCCCGTCGGGCAGCGTACCTAGCTTCGAATATCCTGGTTTGAACGTAACCTTTGCGAGGCCTATATGTCACCACGTTCGCCGATCGACCTGCCGCTCACACGCCGTGTTTTCAGCCAACTGGGCTTGGCCACCGGCGTCTTAGCAATCGCCCTGTCGAGCTTCAACGCCGCGCCCGTCCATGCGGCGGAGAAATTGCGTTTCGCAGTGGGGCCGTTCCAGCCAACGCCCGGCGACACCCGCAAGGCCTACGAGCCGTTCTTTAAGCACGTCGCCGACAAACTTGGCCGCGAGTACGAACTGGTCGTGACGACTGACTGGGCCGGCATCGCGGTGGCACTGGCGAACGGCCAAGCCGACATCGCTTGGATGGGCCCATGGGGTTACGTGCTGGCCAACAACGAGGGCAAAGCGCAGGCAATCGCGACCGTCAAATACAACGGCAAGCCCACCTACCATTCGATTATCGTCGCGCGGTCGGACGCCAAGATCGAACGCTGGCCCGACGATGCGAAGGGGATGCGCATATCTTTTTCTGATGCGGGGTCCACATCGGGCTGGCTGATCCCAACCCATTGGTTTAAGACGCAAAATATCGATCCGAAATCGTTTTTTGAGTACCGAGACGGGGCATCGCACGCCGCCCAAGTGATCTCGGTTGTCAACAACCAGACTGATCTCGCCACGGACTTTGACCGCAATCTCAACGTCATCCTCGACCGTGGGTCGGTGAAAGCTGATCAGATCAAAGTCGTTTGGAAGTCTGAGCCGCTGCCCAACGATCCGCTCGTCGTCCGCGATGGCCTGGACCCGGCGATTGTTGAGAAGTTACGCGAGATCGTTGGCGCCATCACCGAGGAGCAGGCGCTCACGATTATGCCGAAAAACTACACCGGCTGGGTGCCAGCGACACATGCGTCCTACAAAATGATCGAGGATGCTGGCATTTCGGTTGGCCGCCTCAAGCCGCAATCGGCGGCGAAGTGAAGATCCCAGTCGGCGATGCGCGTTTCCCCACCAGGTGGGGGACGCGTATACGTTACTTTCCGGCGAAGAGTATCAATCGATGACACCCGATGATGCTCAGCGCCGTCTGATTGAAGCGCCTGGCGACCCGACGGGCACCCGTCTTAGCGGCTCCCATTTTAGCGGCTCCCGTCTTTACCCGTCCCGTCGGCCGGTGAATTGGATTGGGCTGATCGGCGGCATCGCCGTCGTCGTTGTTGTCTACGCTGTTTGTTTTCAGGTCGCGCAGGTCAACTTCGCCAAGTTATGGGCTGGCCTGCCTCGACTTGCAACGTGGGCTGCCAAAGCCTGGCCACCCGACCTCAGCGAGGTCTCCGTGCTTGCCTATCGCGCCGCCGAGACGGTCGCTATGGGTACGGTCGGCACGACATTCGGCGCGCTGATGGCGGTTCCGATTTGCCTGCTCGCTGCCCGCAATATTACTCCCAGTCCGTGGCTGAACATACCCGCGCGCGGCCTCTTAAACGTGCTTCGCGGGATCGACAGTTTCGTGTTCGCATTGATCCTGGTCGCAGCTGTTGGACTGGGTCCGTTTGCTGGCGTGCTTGGGCTGGCGCTTCACGCCACGGGATCGATCGCGAAACTCTGGTCTGAAGCGATCGAAACAGCGACGCCAGGTCCGATCGAAGCGGTGACGATGACCGGGGCTGGCAAGCTTAAGGTCGTGCGTTACGCGCTGATCCCTGACGTTCTGCCGAGTTTGTCGTCGATCACGCTCTACTTTTGGGAATGGAGCATTCGCGCTTCGACCGTGCTCGGCGTCGTTGGCGCAGGCGGCATTGGGCAAGAGCTCAAAAACAGTGTCGATCTTTTGGCATTCGATCGCGTCTTGACGATCTTGTTGCTGATCCTTGCCGTGGTCACCGTCATCGACGCAATTAGCGCATGGTTGCGGCGGAGGCTCGTATGAAGCAAGCGGCTGCTGATCCAACGGTACCCACCTATTCTAAGCCCATGCCGGACGTCGCGACCCAGACGTTGCCAATCTTGACTGCAATCGCGTTGACGAAATCATACGGTGGCCGCGTGGTCCTCGACGGCGTCAATCTCGCGCTCAAGCGTGGCGAAATCGTCGCCGTGCTCGGGCCAAGTGGGTCTGGAAAAACCACGCTCTTTCGTTGCCTTGCGCGGCTCGTTGAGCCCGATGCGGGCTCCATCCATCTGGACGACGTCCCGCTGCTTGGCCTTCGCGGTCAAGCGTTAGCCCAGGCACGCGGGCGGATCGGCGTCGTGTTCCAGCAGTTCAATCTCGTTCGGCGCTTGTCGGCCCTCGACAACGTGCTGGCGGCGCGGCTCGACGAGACGCCTCTTTGGCGCGTGATGCTTCGGGCGTTTCGCGCAGAGGATGAAGACCGCGCGTTCGCTGCCCTCGAAGCGGTGGGCCTGGCTGACCACGCCCACCAACGCGCTGATACGCTATCGGGCGGGCAGCAACAGCGCGTCGCCATCGCGCGGGCGTTGGTGCAAGATAGCCAGGTGCTGCTGGCCGACGAGCCGGTCGCGAGCCTTGACCCAGAAACGGCGATTGGCATTCTCGATTT
>JBBQNE010000086.1:0-13354 GCA_038329675.1 Hyphomicrobiales bacterium
GCCCCAGGCGACGTCGCGCAACATTTGCGTGATGGCTGAGGCGACCATTGGACCGCGCCACACCATGGCGTTGTCGGGCTCGACGACGAACCCGATCGACATGACCTTCACGCCGTAGGCTTCGAGCGGGATCAGCGTCCGATCTGACAGGATGCGCGGCTGGCCTTTGAGGCCAAACAGCTTGGGCATCGACGGGCCGTAAATATCGGCATCGAGGACGCCAACGCGAAACCCGCGGGCGGCGAGCGCGAGCGCCAGATTGCAGGCGGTCGTTGATTTGCCGACGCCGCCTTTACCGCTGGCGACCGCGACAATGCGTTTGACGTTGGCTAACGCCTTAATCGTGCGGGCGGGTGTGGCTGCGGCGCCAGCTGGAGGAGCTGGCAATTTTGACGATGGCGCCGGTTTGATATCAACGGGCGCCGGGGTTGTTGCGCCGGTTGATGGGTTTGGCTGGCGGTCGGCGGTGAGCATCACGAGCGCATTTGACACGCCCGGCAAGGCCGTCAGGGCCCGTTGAGCTTGCGACCGCGCCGGTTCCCAAGCGGCCGGATCGGCTTGACCGATTTCGATTGAGACGAGGACCCGACCGCCTGCGGCCACCACGATACCGGTCTCACCGGCGGCGACGTCCAACGGCTGCGCGGTTGGGCTCGGTGTGGAGACGGTGGCGAGCACGGCGCGGATCGCGTCGCGCGTGACGGTGAGCGGCGGCGTTGGCGGCGTTGCGGGTGCCGTCATGGAACAGCTCCCGCTACCAATGGGTATGACTGCAGTTGCCTCGCCAGACCGTGAGAACGGGCGAGCTTGGGCAAACCAAGCCTGGGAAAGCAACGACTGGGATAGCAAACCGCCTTGGGCAAACAAAAACGGGCCGCCGAGTGGCAGCCCGTCATCGTTGTCAGTTTGTGATCCTGTGGTCGCGTCACGTGCGTGATGTGAACGTCAGGGACGTGCGCCGGAGCCGACGTAGGCTGTTTCGGTCGTCCGCTGATAGCGTTCCAATACGTACGCAGAAATGACGCTGGAACCGGCCAAAACCACGAGGGCGAGAATGAAGGCTTTCATCGTCGTATCTCCTGATTATTCGGCCGGGGTTGGCTTGTCGGTGGCCTTGCCAGCGACCTTCTCGGCCCAAATCGAATGGTGCTCGCGGGCCCAACGCTCGTCGACCTCACCTGAACCCATGGCGTCGAACGCGCCTTCCATACCGAGCGAGCCGATATAGATGTGTGCCATTATCACAGCGACCAGGATCAAGCTGAGCAGGCCGTGCCAAATATTGGCCCACTGCATGTCGAAAATGGTCGTGCCCTGCTGGAACGGGAACATCAGCATGTAACCGGTCACCGATATGGCGCTACCAAAGCCGACGACCGACCAGAAGATGACCTTTTGGCCGCCGTTAAACCGGTCCGCCGGCGGGTGACCTCGGCCGATCAGACCGCCGCCCTGGGCAAACCACTGGATGTCGCGGACGGAGGGAATATTGTCCTTCACCCACAGCGCGATCATCAAGAGGATGCCGACAGCGAACGCGAAGCTCACGTAGTGGTGGACGTATTTGCCCATCTGCGTGAGCCACGTGAACGTGTCGGCCCCTAGGACCGGCAACACCAATGCGCGGCCGAACGATATGTTCAATCCCGTCAGTGCCAGCAGAATGAACGACGACGCGGTTAGCCAGTGGGCGAAGCGGTCGAGGGACCCGAACCTGGTGACGGTGCGACCTGACCGACCGCCGGTGATCTTGACGGGGCCGCGTAGGACATAAAACAGCACCAGACCGGCGACAATTCCAACGATCGCGTAGCCGCCGATCGTGTGGGTCTGGTTTCGCTCAGCATTATAGTCGCGGCCCTCGGGCTGAATGAGCTTGCCGGACTTGCCGTCCGGGATCGTCACGCGACCTGTTACGGCCGCGTGGGGTTTTAGCGCATTCAGGAGCTTATCTTCCTGGACGGCGGAAGCGGTCGGATTGACCGAAGTCGGCTGTTGAGCCGTCACTGGTCCGGCGGCAGCAATCGCAAGTGCGAAGACCGCCGCAATTGTCGCAATTTTCGTTCGCATGGGCTTCCTCAATCGTCTTTTTAGGACCGATCGCCAGCGAGTTCGTGGCGCGGACGGATCGGATGCGGTGATGCGTTGGGGGGCACAGCAAGCACTACAATGCTCGCTGCGCCGGAACGAAGTTTGGTTAGATACCGATGGCGTCCTTGTAGGCCGTCTTCCAGCCCCAAGCGCCCGATCCGTAGCCGCGCTTCGTCACGCGCTCCTTGTAGATCTGGGCGATGATCTCGCCGTCGCCAGCTAGCAGCGATTTCGTTGAGCACATCTCGGCGCACAGCGGCAGCTTGCCCTCGGCAAGACGATTGCTGCCGTAGGCGACGCGCTCGGCCGGCGTGTTGTCAGCTTCGGGACCGCCAGCGCAATAGGTGCACTTGTCCATCTTCCCGCGGCTGCCGAAGTTGCCCGTCTTGGGATACTGCGGGGCGCCGAACGGGCAGGCGTAGAAGCAATAGCCGCAACCAATGCACAGCTCCTTGGAATGCAACACTACGGCATCAGCCGTGGTGTAGAAACAGTCCACGGGGCAAACGGCAGCGCACGGCGCGTCCGTACAGTGCATGCAGGCCATCGACACCGAGCGCTCGCCTGGCTTGCCGTCGTTGATTGTCACGACGCGACGCCGGTTGATCCCCCAGGGGACCTCGTGCTCGTTCTTACAGGCGGTGACGCAGGCGTTGCATTCGATGCAGCGGTCCGCGTCGCAAAGGAATTTCATGCGTGCCATGATTATCTATCCTGTCCTCAAGCTGCCGCGATCTGGCACAGCGTAACTTTACCTTCGTGCATCGCCGTGACCGGATCGAAACCGTAGGTCGTGACGACGTTGACCGATTCACCCAGTACGATCGGGTCGGTGCCCGCTGGGTAGTTCTTGCGTTGATCTTCGCCTTGGTACCAACCGCCGAAGTGGAACGGCATGAAGGCGACGCCCCGGCCGACGCGCTCGGTGATGAGCGCTTTCACTCGGGCCTTCGAATTCGACTCCGGACCCGAAACCCAGACCCACTGTCCTTCTCCGATGCCACGTTCCTTTGCGTCCATCGGATTGATTTCGACGAACATGTCCTGTTGCAGCTCAGCCAGCCACTTGTTCGATCGGGTTTCTTCGCCGCCGCCCTCGTACTCGACGAGGCGACCCGACGTCAGGATCAACGGGAACTTTTTGGCGATCTCGTTCTTGACGGCGGCCTGCTGGACCGTCGCGCCGATGTTGGGCATGCGGAAGCTCTTGAAGTCGGGCCGCGTCGGGTATTTGGCGACGAGGTCAACGCGAGGCGAATAGAGCGGTTCGCGGTGTGTCGGCACTGGATCAGGCAAGTTCCAAGCGACCGCGCGGGCCTTGGAGTTGCCGTAAGGCGCGCACCCGTGAAGGATCGCAACCCGTTGGATGCCGCCCGACAAATCCGTGGACCACGAGATCTTCCCGGGCTCGTTGCCACCAATCTTGGTGATGGTCGCGAGTTCGGCCTCGGTCAGATCCTTATCCCAACCGAGCTTCTGGAGAACGGCGTAGGTAAATTCGGGATAGCCGTCCTTGATCTCGGAGTCCTTCGAGTAGGAGCCCTCGGCAAGCATGTTCTGCTTGGTTTCGGTCTCGATCTCCTTGCCCTCGGCATCCTTCTCTTTTTTCTTGATCACGCGCTCGACGCCAAAGCGGGCGCGGAACGTTCCACCGCCGTCTTTAACCGCCAAGTTGGTGTTGTAGAGGAGCGGCGAACCGGGATGCCGAAGTTCTGGCGTACCCCAGCACGGCCACGGCAGACCGTAATGGTCGCCAGCGATTTCGGCGGGAGCGTCCGGCAGGGCTTTGAGCGTTACGAGATCGAATTTATCCTGGTGTTTCATGTGCGCCTTGAGGCGCTCGGGCGACTGGCCAGAGTAGCCGGTCGAGAACCCACCGCGGTTGATTTCGCGCAAAACGGACTCGGCTTCCGGCTCATCGCCAAAGCGGCCCTTCACGAGCTTGATGTTCTTAAACATCTTGTCGGCAAAGCCGAGCCGCTTGGCCATCTCGTACAAGACCCAATTGTCGATGGCGCACTCAAAGATCGGTTCGACGACCTTCTCGCCCCATTGGATCGACCGGTTGGATGCTGTGCGAGAGCCATCCTGCTCCAGCGTCGTTGCAATCGGCAGCAAGTAGGTGCCGTTCTTGCGACCACCGAGCGAGACGAAGTTCGTTGGATGGGGATCGGCAACGACCAGCAAGTCAAGGGCGGCGAGGCCCTTCATCATCTCGGGCATCCGCGGCACGGTATTGCCGCCGTGGCCAAAGATGATCGCAGCTTTCACGTTATCTTTTTGATCGACCTGGTCCTTGGGCAAGCTCACGGCATCGAACCAGCGCGTCGAGGGGATCCCGGGCTGCGTGCGATAATTGATCTTCTTGCCGTCGGGGCCGTCCTTCTTGTCAAAACGGCTATCAAGCCAGTCATAGTCGACGTCCCAGACGCGTGACCAGTGGCGCCATGCGCTGTCTTCGAGCCCGTAGTAAAGTGGCAGGGTGACGATATCGACACCGAGGTCGGTTGCGCCCTGGACGTTGCAATGGCCGCGGAAAATGTTGGCGCCCATGCCTGCACCGCCGACATTGCCGGTGGCGAGCAAGAGGATGCACGATGCGCGCACGTTAGCGGTGCCCACCGTGTGCTGAGTTTGGCCCATGCACCAGATCAGCGTTGCTGGCTTCTGCGTTGCAAACATCTCGGCGACGCGCTTCAGCTGCTCACCCGGCACGCCTGAGATGTCTTCGACCGTCTTAGGGTCATACTTTTTAACTTCGGCGCGGATCTCATCCATGCCGTTGACGCGCGCCTTGATGAAGTCCTTGTCTTCCCAGCCATTCTCGAAAATGTGCCAAAGCATCCCATACAGCACTGGGATGTCGGTGCCCGAACGCAACCGCACGTACTCTGTGGCGTGGGCTGCGGTCCGCGTCAGACGCGGATCGATCACGACGAGGTTGGCGCGTTGGATTTCCTTGCCCGTCAGGACGTGTTGAAGCGAAACTGGGTGCGCTTCAGCAGGGTTACCGCCCATGATGATGGCGGTCTTGGAATTGCGGATGTCGTTGTAGGAGTTCGTCTGGGCGCCGTAGCCCCACGTGTTGGCGACGCCAGCAACCGTCGTCGAGTGGCAAATGCGGGCCTGGTGGTCGACGGAGTTGGTGCCCCAGAAAGCTGCAAACTTGCGGAACAGGTAGGCCGTCTCATTGGTGAACTTCGCCGAGCCAAGATACCACACCGACTCAGGGCCTGATTTCTCGCGGATCTCGGTCATCTTTGCCGTGATCTCGTCGAGCGCCGTCTGCCACGACAATTTCTGCCACTGGCCGTCGACGAGCTTCATGGGATATTTCAGGCGGCGATCGCCGTGTACGATTTCGCGAAGGGCTGCGCCCTTGGCGCAATGTGTGCCCCGATTAATCGGGCTTTCGTAGGCCGACTCCTGCCCAATCCACACGCCGTTTTGTACTTCGGCGAGCACCGTACAACCGACCGAACAGTGCGTGCACATGTTCTTTTTGATCGAGACGGCGCCGGTGCTTGCGCCTGCCGGTGAGGCTGCTTCGGCGCGACGGATGGTCGTGGCGCCTAGCGAAGCAACACCCGCCAGCGCTCCGGCGGCGAGGCCTGAACGGGCCAGGAACGAACGCCGGTCCAGCGTCGCTTGGGCCCCGGATGCGCCAACGACGGCGTCGCGGGTTGCGAGACGAGACTGGTGCGCTCTAGCGTCTTTACGTTTGATCAGCACGGTAATATCTCCCGAAAAGCTCAGTACCGATTGGTGCGGTAGAACGTCTTGACGTGATCGGTTTCCTGGTAACGCTTTTTCTTTCTGTCAGCGTCGCTCTCGGCAGCGATTGAAGCCGTCGGCATGGCCACAACAAGCGCGGCGGCCGATCCAGCCGTGCCAGCGCCAAGGCCCTTCAAAAACCCGCGCCGATCAACGGCTGATTTATCGTCATCTTTCGTCATGTGACTGCTCCAATCGTTTGGATGCGTTCGTGAATGTCTCGTGTCTCGTGTCTGATGATGAGCGTTCAATCGGGAAGCTCAAGCACTGCCGCTTCAATGTCCGTCCAGGCGCGGCCGACCTCGGCGACTGACCGGTAGAACGATGCCCCTTCGGCGGCCGCCAGATCGGCGAAAAACCGGCGGGCCCAAGGCGCGATGTGGGACTTGAAAAACGCATCGGCTTCAGCCGAGCCGCCACGTATGCGGCCTGCGATTAGTCCAGCCATGACTTCGAGTAGGGTTGCGACGTGATCTTCAGGTTCAAAGACGCCAGCGGCACGCTCGACGCCAAGCCGGGCAAGATCCTGACGGACGCGCGCAAGCGGTCGTTCATTCAAAAAGCCCGTCCGGTAGAAAGATGCGTACGGCAGCAATTCACCACGGCCAACGCCGACGAACAGTCGGAAGTACTCGGCACCCGCCTGTGCTTCGGTCGTTTTGCGGGCGGCTTCGGCAAGGGCAATGTGCGCCATGCCCAGTGTCGACACATCACCGCGGATTGCGCCGATCTGGTCCAGCAAAACCTGCTTGGGCGGCGCAACGAGCAAAGCGGACAGCAATAAATACTCGCGCGAGCGTGCTTCGGTAATCGGATCCACGTCTTCATTGGCCGGCGCGGGAAGCTCGGTCGCGTTGACTTCGCCGCCAGCGCTTGGGCCGCGCCCTATGTTTGCGGCATTATAAAGGTCGGGGCGGAGTTGTGCGCGGGAGACCCCTGTTGCCGTCTCAACGGCCACAACGCGGTCTGCGGGAATGCGCGACCAGCCTGACACTGAAGGTTGCGATATGCCAAGCTTGCGCGCCAGAGAGCCGACGCCGCCAGCGGCTTCGATTGCCAGCGTTACCCCTCGATCTCGCGGTTCGTCCCTGGCTACGTGTGACATTGTGGCGTGCGTCGCTCGGTGCATGGTTGTTGAGCAAACGTTAGCAGCTGTGCCTTCCATAGGACAGGCCTATGCCGGGACGTTATACTTTGGTCTAGGCTATGATCAGTAGACGCATGTGGCAGTGCGGCATCTCGTTATGCTCTGATTTGAATAGCGATAAAACGCACAACCTACTCAGGCGGGTAGGGCCCGCCCGTGCCGACGAGTTGGCTGGTTGGTGTGCTGATCATCGAGATCGGATTCCGCGTCGCACCCAAAGTTTGGATTGTCTTCACGACTTTGTGATCGGCTGGAAAGACCATTGGATGGCGTGTTTGGACCCGTCGGACCATCGGTTCGACGCACAGAATTGGCCGATTCGTGGTGCCCAAGATCGGACTTCGATTCGTCTGAGGCGACGGACGCCACGGGCTGTTCGACGGCCGTTTGCTCGTCCGAACGCTGTTCCGACGGGCTCAATGCGGCGACCGTCGCTTGCGGTTCAATTGCGGCCTTGGCTGGGGCTAACCCGACTGCTTGCGCCAAAAGTGCCTGAATATCGGTGCCAGGGTCGAGGTCGCCGAAGCCCGGCGCGCCGCCCGGCGTATTCCAATCGTATTGGTTTTCAGCCATTTCGATGAAATCGCGGATCTGGGGGTCGAGTGCCCACATTTTTCGCATCGCTAAACGACGCAACTCCTCTGGCACGCGCTTTTCAAGGAACGCGGTCAGGTCGCTCGTTTCCGTCATATCATCAAGCGAGGGTAGCGGCACGTCCGGGTCCGCGGTGGCGGTGTCAGCTAGCTCGGCGGGCGGGCGGCTCGACGTATCGTCTGGATTTGCCACATCCGGTTTGGCTGGGCGCTGCTCGCGTTTGCGGCGCGACCAGCGCTCGATGAAGCTCGTGTCGGTGTCAGAGACGTCGCGTTCGTCAAATTCGGGCGTCATGATCGGTCTCCTCGCTTGCCGTCGGGGCCAGCACCACTCGTCATATTGGAGGGACCACCTGTGATGCCGTCTTTGGGGCGAACGCCTTGATGTTCGCCCTGTCGTTGGCTGGGACGGTCGCCCTTGCTTGGGCCCTCGCCCGGCCGCCAACGCACGTCAGGCTCGGCTCGGTCGCGCTTACGCTTCAGGATGGGACGCTCGACGTGGTGGTCGGCGACGAAGCCCGCGATTTCGGTCGCGATGTCATGGGGCATGCTGATCGTCTCGACCGTGTTGCTGCCAGCCTCGGTGTGGGCCTCGCCCTCGGCCGGGTCGGCTGTGACCGCGGTGATCGTTATTGGCGGCTCGGCGCTGCTGGCATTGAGGACGACCCATAGTTTGGGATCATCGGCCAGTAAGTTATCGCGATAGTTGGTGGTCTCGGTCGAATAGAGCGCGATGTCGTAGGCGCCTGCGTAGTAACGGGTCGACCCACTGGCCGAGCCCAGCGCGGTCCATGGCACGACGTCGGGCGGGACCAAAAAAACCGCCGACGGGCGCCACGCAAACGGCGCCGACTGTGTGTCGGCCCATTCACTGTCGATGCGGCGGCGCTCGACGACGAGCCCGACCGTCAGCTTTTCCTCAATCATCTCGACCTTTCAACTCACCTTTTGTGGAACGTAGGCGGCAAGCGGCAGCCCGGTCAAAAGGTTCTGCGGTTTGAGGCGGACGACGCGGTTCGTCGACATCGCAAGGATCAGATAAACGGGGGTGCCGCGCACGCGTTCGTCCATGTCGGCTGCGTCCGTAAAGGTCAAACGGTAGAGCGCCACGATCCGATCGCGCCCGTTTTCGGCTGGCTCCTCGCCGTTCCAAAGCGCATTGCCGATCGTGGTGCCATCCTGGTCGAGGCCGACAAACCAGCGCCAATCGATCCCGTCCAGCCGCTCGATCGGCTCGATTGAGACCGTCGCGCTGGTCATGTGTTGGACGAAGCGCTCCAGCACGCGGGCGAGCCCGGCGCGACCAGGCCCGCCAAACCGGAAATCCAGCACCATATCGAATGCATCGCTGCGACCGTGGTAGCCTGGCGCGTTGTCGAGCGTCAGGACGTCGATGTCGCGTGACCGGGCGTCGGCAAATACGGCAACGAGCGGGGAATTATGGGCTTCGCTGGTGCTATCGCCGATCAATTCTTCATCGGCCAGCAGTGGGATGCCATCGCGGATCGACAGGCGCTGAGGCCGGAACAGAAGTTCGCCAGCGCGCAGCTTAAAGGCATCGGCCTCGCCGTCGAGCGCATTGCGCAGGATCAAGTGGACGAGTTGGTTTAAAAATAGCGCGGGCGTCGTGACCTTGCTGCCAGCCCGGAACAAAGCCGCATAGGCGCCCTCGACAGAGCCCGATGCCAGCAGGCGATCACGGAAGGCGATAAAGTGACGCCAATTTTCGCGCGCGTCGCGGTCGGCGATCAACTTCAGCTCGCTCGCCTCGACGGTGCCGGCGGGTTCGCGGAAAAGCCGCTGATGGATCGCCTTTTCGACAAGACAGGCTTCGGGCGGGGGGACGATTTCGGGCCGCGCCAGGTACGCTTTCCAGAACTCATCGGTGGGTCGCAAGAAACCGCCATCGTCGTGATCGGTCAGCAGGTGGCCACTCGAAACCCAGAACTCGGCCATGGTCAGCGATCCCTCTCGGGTCGCGCGCGGCCAGAAATAAGGCCCGCGAGGTCGATGCCAGCCTCGTTAGAGGCGGCCGTATCATGGGCTTGGCGGACGATGTCGTGGTCTGCGGGAACGCTTCGATCGCCAGGAGCGCTCGGGTCTTTAGAATTATGCCGATCGCCTGCGTGATCGGCGTCGTCGACAATTGCAAATGCGCCAGCGCTGCACGGCATGGATGTCGCAGCCTTCGCATCTGCCAGTCGAAAGGTTCGAAACTGCTCGGCGATCGTGCCGTCGTCTCCTGCTTTCCGGGTCAAGGCGACAAGGGTCTGGACGGGGTGTTGGGCGAGATCTTCGGCCGCCGTTAATTCATCGAGCGCGGCGGCGAGCGCGGCTTCCGTATTTGGCGCGCCATGCCGGACCATGAGGTGGAAGGCCAACGCCCGGGCCGCGTCCAGCCGTTCCTCGTCGCTCGCTTCAACGACGACGGCGAGCGTCGACCAGCCGAACGTCGCAAGGCCGAAGAAGCCCGAACGGAACGCGTGTTTATCGCGGCCGGTCAGCGCGGCTAAGTCGCGATCCCAGAATTCGAACGTTCCCGGCACCGCCCATTCGCCGGGTGCGGCGGCGGTCGAGAACACAAACGTATCTGACGGATCGAGCCTGATGGTGCGAAGGAGCTTTCTCATGCGCGGCGGTCTAACACGTCAACCACGGCAAGCGCGAGTGGCTGCTGCGCGATCGGGTCTAGCCGTGTCTTCGATGATCGGCCGTGCCTGTGGCCGCCTCAACCACAATGACGATCCTCTCCGATGCTCGGCTATCGTCTTAATCCTCTCCCTTCTGGCTGGTACGGGGACAGGATGACCGTTGATCGACGCGTCGATGGCCGCCGAGCCGCAGCTCAGGCTTTGCCAATTTCGAATAGCTTGAGACCGATAATGCCAGCGATCAACATCATGAGGCATACAATACGCATGATGTTTGCGCTTTCGTTATAGAACGCGATGCCGATGAGCGCTGTTCCTGACGCGCCAATACCGGTCCACACGGCGTAAGCGGTACCAAGCGGAATGCCCGACAGCGACTTGTTGAGCAGGTAGAAGCTGAAAATCCCGATCGAGAAGAACGCCACCGTTGGCACAAGGCGGGTGAAGCCCTCGGTGTAGCGAAACAGCGTGGTTGCGATAATCTCGCAGGCGCCAGCACACAACAGATACGTCCAGGCCATCACGTGTTCTCCAGGGTCGGCTTATCGGGCGTCGGCTTATTCAGATCAGTCTGGTAGCTCATGAGCAATACGTCGCCAGCGGTGGCAAAGCGCTGGCCAACGGCGCGAAAGCCCGCTTTTTGATACGCACGGATGGCGCGGTGGTTGGATGGGTCGGGGTCGATGATGACCATCGGCGCGCCCGCTTGCGCCAATTCATCGGCAAGTTGGCGAATAAATCGCGGTCCGTGGCCATGTCCGACCATGTCAGGAACGCCAATGAATGGATCCATCCCGCGAGTGCCAGAGGGTAAATCGTGGAACACGCTATCGAGCCCCGCGTCCCAATGTTGGACGTAGGCGAACGGCTGGGGGCGATCGCCACGTGCCAACGGCGTTTCAACCAGCAGACAGTTGACCGAGGGCATCGCGATCCCCTGCGCGATGAGGGCAAGTTCATCGTCGGGATCGCCCCACCAAGCTTGGACATGGGGCTGCCGCAGCCAGCCAAGGATCAGCACGAGGTCGGGCGGCGTGACAGGGCGAAAGTGGTAGGGGGCCATGTCTGCGCCGTCAGCTTGGTTCTGTGCCCGGTTTTTTGACGATGGGTGTTTCAACGGTTGGTGTGTCGCAGTTGAGCGTTTCAACGATCAGATTGGTATTCGTGTAGACGCAAATGTCTGCGGCCACCGCCATGGCCCGGCGGGCAATGTTCTCGGCGTCAAGTGGCTGGTCGAGCAGCGCACGGGCCGCCGCCAACGCATACATGCCACCCGACCCGATGCCCATGGCGTGGTGTTCGGGCTCGAGCACGTCGCCAGTGCCGGTGAGGACGAGCGTCGTGCTCGCGTCGGCGACGATCATCATCGCTTCGAGACGGCGCAGATAGCGATCTGTGCGCCAGTCCTTGGCGAGTTCGACGGCGGCGCGGGTCAGTTGACCGGGGTGCTGCTCGAGCTTGGCTTCCAGGCGCTCAAACAGCGTGAACGCATCGGCGGTGGCGCCAGCGAAACCACCGATCACGTCGCCGCGGCCAAGTTTGCGGACTTTACGCGCGTTGGCTTTGATAACGGTCTGACCGAGGCTGACTTGGCCATCGCCCGCGATGACGACTTTACCACCTTTGCGGACAGTCAGGATTGTCGTGCCGTGCCAGACCATCTGACCTGATGTCGTGTCGCCTGCCGTCATGGTCGCCTGCCTTCTGGGTCGGTCGGTGGGATTGGGGCCGGTTGGGGTTTTGCCGCGACCGCGGTCGTTGCCGCCAACTGCGGAGGGAGCGTCGACGGCGTGAATGGGGCGGCACGCGACCAAATTCAAGCGGGTCGTCTGGGACGTGGATGACTGTCAGCCAGCGTTCGACGTGTGCGCCAGGATCGCCTTTAGCCCCTCGCGGTAACTGGGATAGAGCGGCCGCCAGCCCAGGTCGCCCTTGGCGCGGGCGTTGCTAGCCCGTTTGTTCTCGGCATAAAACGTGGCACCCATCGGCGACAATTGTGCGTCGGCAAACGGGATTTCGGGTGGCGCTGGTAGGCCGAGCAATTCGGCGGCATACGCGATGACCTCTTGTGGCGGCGTTGGTTCATCGTCGGCAACGTTATAGACGCGGTGGCGCGGGCTGCGGGCGAAAGCCGTGGCGACGATACCGGCGATATCGTCGACGTGGATCCGGTTGAACACTTGACCGGGCTTGACGATGCGTCGCGCGGTGCCAGCGCGGAGATTGTCAATCGCGCTCTGGCCAGGGCCATAGATACCAGCCAGCCGAAACACGAGGACCTGTTTGCCGCTGCGGGTACCAAGGTCGAGCCAGCTGCGTTCGGCGTCAGCGCGGCGACGGCTGCGGTCGGAGGCCGGGCGGAGGTCGCACGTCTCATCGACCCAGTCGCCGTTCCAATCACCGTAGACGCCGATCGTCGACAGATAGGCGATGCTGCGGATCGAGGGGCTGGCAGCTATTGCGTTGTGGTAGGCCAGAAGCACGGGGTCGCCGTTCGCCGTGGGCGGGGCGGATATGACGACGTGCGTCGCGTCTCTGATGGCGTCGGCTGCCGCGTCGAATGCGACCGCGCGGTATCCGAGCGCTGAGATCCGGTCGAGGCCGGATTGGCTTGTCGAGGTCGCCGTTATCATCGTGCCATGCGGGGCGAGGATGGCTGCCAGCGCGGTCGCGCTGTAGCCCAGGCCGATGCACAACATGTGGCGGACGCCTGCGGGATCGTTGGGGCTGTCATTTATGGGAGTTGGCGGTCCGCTCATGGCGTTTCTTGCGCTTTCTGGCCTTGCGCTGCTTGGCCTTGCGCTTTCTGGCCGTAGCTTTTGAAGCGCTCAAGCACGCGGGCCATCTCATCGGCCGACAGGGTGTACGGCTCTCCGATGGCGAGAAGCTTGGTATATTGCTCAGCCAGGTTTTCGACTTCGGCGGCGAGCTCCAACGCCGCACCAAGCGTTTCGCCGATGGCGATCATACCGTGGTTGGCCATCAGACACGCATCGCGGTCGGTGAGGCCGACGGCCACATGATCGGCGAGTTCGGCTGTCCCAAACGTCGCATACAGCACGAGTGGGATATCGATGCCACCGGCTGCTGCGACCATA
>JBBQNE010000087.1:0-13309 GCA_038329675.1 Hyphomicrobiales bacterium
GGACCGTGCGCCATGGCAGTTGGCAGTTGGCAGGACCACCGTCAACACGCCTAACGACGTCAAGCGCGACCAATGCTGCTGTAGTTAAAACCGGACGCACGCGCCGCGAGCGGGTCAAGTACGTTGCGAAGGTCGACGATCGTCGAGCCGCGCATCACCGACTTCATCGCGCCAAGGTCAAGCGCCCGAAATTCGTTCCATTCGGTGAGGATCACCAGCGCATCGGTGCCAGATGCGGTGTCGGTTGCATCGTCACACCAAGTCACCCCCGGTAACATGGGTTTAGCATGGCGCTCGCCCTGCGGATCGTAGGCGCGAACCGTTGCGCCCTTCTCCTGCAGCATCGGAATGACGACGAGGCTCGGGGCATCGCGCATGTCGTCCGTGTTGGGCTTGAACGTCACGCCCAGGATACCGATCGATTTGCCGCGCATCGAGCCACCAAGTGCCTGTTCAATCCGCCCGGCCATGGCGAGTTTGCGCTCCGTGTTCACCCGCTCGACCTGCTCGACGAGCGAGACGGCGGTTTTGTTTTCGCGGCCCGTCCGAATGAGGGCTGAGACGTCCTTGGGAAAGCACGATCCGCCGTAGCCGGGCCCGGGGTGGAGAAACTTATCGCCAATGCGTCGGTCCTTGCCGATGGCTGTTGCGACTTCTTGAACGTTGGCACCAACGGCTTCGCACAAGTCGGCGATCTCATTGATGAAGCTGATCTTCATCGCAAGGAAGGCGTTGGCAGCATACTTGGCGAGTTCAGCACTTTCACGGTCAACGAACAGGAGCGGGGCCTGGCGCAGCGCGAGCGGCTTATAAAGCCGTTCCATAACGGCGCGGGCGCGGACGTCATCGCAACCCACCAGAATGCGGTCTGGGTGGGTAAAGTCGGCGATGGCAGAACCCTCGCGCAGAAACTCTGGGTTAGAGCAGACGGCAAAGTCAGCGTCGGGCCGAAGAGCGCGTAGGCGGCGTTCGATTTCGCGGCTGGTACCCACCGGAACGGTCGATTTGGTAGTGATGACTTTAAAGCCGTTGATGTGCGGCGCGAGCTGTTCGGTTGCCGCATACACATAAGACAGGTCTGCGTGGCCATCGCCGCGTCGCATCGGCGTGCCGACGGCCAGAAAGATAACCTCTGATCCCTCGACCGCCGGGCCGAGGTCGGGCGTGAAGCGAATGCGCTTGGCTTTGATGTTGCGTTCCAGCAGATCGTCGAGGCCAGGCTCAAAGATGGGGGACTTGCCCGCCGCAAGGTCTGTCAATCGCTGCGGGTCGGTGTCGACGCACGTGACTGTCCAACCGAATTCAGAAAAACAGGCGGCCGATACGAGCCCGACATAACCGGCACCGATCATGCAGATTTTCATGATTGTCTTTCCCCGGGGCCCAGCGTGCTTCGCATCTGTCGTCACGGCCAACTGGCGGTATTTCAACGTTGGATGTCGTGCATCGAGGTGTGGACCCCACGACGCGGGCAATCGCAAGCCCCTTGTTGCGGACATACACGGCCCAGATCTGCGACCGCGCAGCGCATTTGATTGGCTGACTTGACCTCAAAGCTCGGCTGAACGACGACAAAGCGGCGACACAGAGATCCTAACCACACCGCAGCGGGCGCCGGACTTGCGCATTGTTATCATCGACGTCAACCAGCTCCGCGCACAAGTCCTTGAAGATGGACTGCGCGAAGCGGGCTTGAGCGACATTTATATCATCCATGACATGACAAGCGTCATGCGCCAGTTGGTTGAAGCGGACCCCGACGTTGTTTTTATTGATCTGGAGAACCCTAACCGGGACATGCTGGAGCATATGTTTCAGGTCAGCCGCGCCATCCAGCGCCCGGTCGCCATGTTCGTTGACCGGACAGACACCGCCACGATTGAGGCGGCGATTGATGCGGGCGTGTCCGCCTACGTCGTGGACGGGCTCAAGAAAGAACGCGTTAAGGCGATCCTCGATACGGCGATCGCGCGCCATAACGCGTTTCAGCGGATGCGGACAGAACTTGCAACAGCAAAGACCGAACTCGCCGCGCGCAAACTCGTGGCGCAAGCAAAGTCGCTGTTGATGGAATCGCGGGGACTGAGCGAGCCAGAAGCATATGCGTTGTTGCGGACAACGGCCATGAACCAGAGCCGAACGATCGTTCAAGTTGCCGAAAGCCTCGTGACAACAGCCGGACTTCTCGGCAAAGGAGGCGCGTGATGGCGCGGAGTTATGGTCAAACCATCGTTCGCGCGGGCTTCATTCCGCTCGTTGATTGCGCACCGTTGCTGGTTGCCGCGACCCATGGTTTTGCCGAAGCCGAAGGCATCGAACTGGTGCTCCAGCGCGAAACATCGTGGGCCAACATCCGAGACAAGGTCGCGGTCGGCCACCTCGACGTGGCACACATGCTGGCGCCAATGCCGATTGCACAAAATTTAGGGCTTGGCCCTCTACCGGCGCGAATGATCACGCCGATGGCGCTCGGAAGCGGAGCTAATACGGTGACGGTTTCGCTGGAGCTGTTCGCTGACATCAGCCGGACATCTGGCGAAACGTCAAACGTGGTCGACCGTGCACGTGCGATTGCCTCGATCGCGCAGCGTCGCGCCGAGCAGGGCGACCGTCGGTTAACATTCGCGATCGTCCATCCTCACTCGATGCACTATTACGAACTCGCCTATTGGCTAGCTTCCGTCGGTATGGCGCCAAACCGCGATTACCATCTCACCGTGCTGCCGCCATCTTTGATGGCCGATGCGCTGGCCAGCCGCCAAATCGACGGCTTTTGCGTTGGCGAACCTTGGGGGTCTGTCGCGGTGGCGCATGGTTCGGGCCGAATTATAGCCCGAAAACATGAGGTGTGGGCGGCAGGACCGGAAAAAGTCCTCGGGATGCGCGCCGATTGGGCAGAGGCCAATCCCGATGCGCTGGCCGCATTGATGCGGGCCATCTACCGCGCTTGCGAATGGTGCGATGCGCCAGCCAATGGTGCAGCGTTGGTCGAACTTCTGATGCTGTCCAGCCACCTCGACCAACCAGCCTCCGTTATCGAGCCAGCACTGGGACTCGGTTTGATTGGCGGGGACGAGCACGCGGACATGCCGTCGCCTGACACGCGGGCTTTAAAATTCGCAACCCAGGCCGCAACATTCCCCTGGGTTAGTCACGCACGGTGGATTTACGCGCAAATGTTGCGATTTGGGCAGCTGCAGTGGTCAGCCGACCACATTGACATCGTGAGCGCGTCGTTCCGGCCTGACCTCTATCGTGCGATCATCGGACCTGTCGGTGTACCGGTGCCAAGCTCAAATTCGAAGCTGGAAGGCGCGCTTGACCGCCCCGTCGCAGTGGCGTCGGCCACCGGGCGTCTGTTCCTCGGGCCCGATTTATTTTTTGACGGTCGACTGTTTGATCCCGATGCGATCGAGACCTATGTGGCTCAGGTCGCGGTATAATTGAGCGTTCGTCAGGAACGTGGTGCAATGCACAACTTTCAGGCGCCGGTGCACAAACGGCAAGCAAGTAAGCTGCCGCCGCGAAGACATTGCTCTCGATGCGGACGGTATTAGCGCGTTCAATTAAAACGATAAATTGCCAGTAACGATCATTGGCATGGAACATGCTGTGCTAACACCAACTGGGCGTCAACGTTGGCGCCAGTTCGAGATGACAATCTCAGCATAAACGTTGATGTCGCGGCAGCGCTGCCGACCTTGGCTCCCGACCTCAACAGGTCGACAGCCCGGATCGGACAGCGCTTTTTTGTTTTGGGCCGCCACGACGGGCCCGCAGCACTGGTAAGATGGAGAGGGACGATGGACCGTTTCAAAGAAGGCAAATCGCGTAGCGGCGCCGCAACCGTGACGGCCACTGATCATGCGGGCGGGGTCACGAGCGAAGGCAACCGAAAGGTCAGTCGGCGCGACGCGATTGTCCTTGGAACCTCAGCTGCACTTACGATGGCTGCGGCCAAAACTGCGTTCCCGGGTGGGGCGTTTGCCCAAGGAGCAGGACCCGAAGTTAAAGGCACGCGCTTGGGGTTCATCGCCTTGACGGACGCTGCCCCGCTGATCATCGCCCAAGAAAAAGGCATGTACGCCAAGTATGGCCTGACCGAAATGGAGATCGCGAAGCAGGCCTCATGGGGTGCAACGCGCGACAACATGGCGCTCGGCACAAAGGCGAACGGGATCGACGGCGGTCACATTCTCTCGCCCAAGCCGTATCTGTACGGCACTGGTAAAGTTATGCAGAACAACCAGCCGCTGCCGATGTATACGCTGCTGCGCCTCAACGAGGATTGCCAAGGCCTGTCGGTATCGAACGAATACAAAGCTCTGCCGGTTACAACCGACAGCTCACCGCTGAAAGAGGCCTTTGCCAAAAAGAAAGCCGAGGGCAAAGAAGTCAAAGCCGCCATGACCTTCCCCGGCGGCACCCACGATCTATGGATCAGATATTGGCTGTCTGCTGGCGGCATCGATCCTGACAAGGACATCTCGACGATCGTCGTTCCGCCCCCGCAAATGGTCGCAAACATGAAAGTCGGCACGATTGATTGCTTCTGCGTCGGCGAGCCGTGGAACGAACAACTCGTCAACCAGGACATCGGCTTTACAGCTGCCACCACTGGCGAGATTTGGTTCAAGCACCCCGAGAAGGTGCTTGGCATGCGTGCCGACTGGGTCGACGCCAACCCAAAGGCGACCATGGCTATCATGATGGCCACGATGGAAGCCCAAATGTGGTGTGAAAAAATAGAGAACAAGCAGGAAATGGCCGAGATCGTTGGCCGTCGCCAGTGGTTCAACGTGCCCGTGCCCGACATCATCGGGCGCATAAAAGGCGACTTCAACTACGGTCGCGGCAAGGTCGTCAAGAACAGCAACCTGTTGATGAAATTCTGGGGCGAAAAGGGCGAGGTCTCCTACCCTTGGAAGAATTTGGACGCGTGGTTCATCACCGAAAACATCCGCTGGGGCCGGTTCGAACCGACGCTCGATATCAAAGCGCTGATCGCCAAAACCAACCGGTCCGATCTTTGGATCGAGGCCGCCAAGGGGCTTGGTCTCAAGGACACGCCGTCGGGTGACAGCCGCGGCATCGAGAAGTTTTTCGATGGCAAGACCTTCGATGCTGCCGATCCAATGGCCTACCTCAAGTCGCTAGCCATCAAGCGAGCCCTCGTCTGAGCACCGTCTCGTTAAACCACGGAGACACTGATGTCTGCCACCGCTGCCAAGTTGACACTAATCGAAACCGCTGCGGGTAGTAATCCCGCAGCGGCTGCAGCACGGCCCGCTTTGGTGCCACCAGGTCCCGTGGTCGCTTCACAAGTGACAGCGGTCGCTGTCACAGTCGACCGCGCCGCTGTCCCAATTCCGGCGCAGCCGGATGTGGTGATGTCGCGGCCCGCTGCCAGCACCGCTGCAACCGCGCGGCCCACCAAAACCTCGTTCAGTATGGCGATGGATACGATCGGCAACATCGCCGCTGCGGTACTGCCATCGCTTATCGTCGTCGCGGTCGCACTGCTCGTCTGGGAAATCGCGTGCGCTTCGCCAAAGTCATCGCTCCCCGCGCCGTCCAAAGTCTGGCTTGATGCTAAAGACTTGATCGTCGCACCGTTCTTTATCAACGGGCCGCAGGATATTGGCCTAGGCTGGCGCGTGGCGACGTCGCTCGAACGCGTCGCGATTGGCTTTAGCCTCGCAGGCTTCATCGGCATATTGCTTGGCGTCCTCGTCGGGCAGAGCAGATGGGCAATGCGCGGCCTCGATCCCGTGTTCCAGGTTCTTCGCACCGTACCGCCGTTGGCCTGGCTACCGCTATCACTCGCAGCGTTCCGCGACGCGAACCCCTCGGCCATTTTCGTGATTTTCATCACGGCGATTTGGCCCATCATTATCAATACGGCCGTCGGCATCCGAAATATCCCTCAAGACTATCGCAACGTCGCAGCCGTCCTGCGTTTAAACCCGCTTGAGTTCTTCTGGCAGATCATGATCCCCGCAGCCGCGCCCTACATCTTCACTGGCTTGCGGATCGGCATCGGACTGTCGTGGCTGGCGATCGTTGCCGCTGAAATGCTGACAGGTGGCGTTGGGATTGGCTTCTTCATCTGGGAC
Organism: Hyphomicrobiales bacterium; assembly: GCA_038329675.1. Lineage (GTDB taxonomy): Bacteria > Pseudomonadota > Alphaproteobacteria > Rhizobiales > Hyphomicrobiaceae > JANXVY01. Next base: position 6,117 of record JBBQNE010000087.1, read on the forward strand.
GCCTGGAACTCCTCGCGTCTGTCCGACATCATCGTCGCGCTCGTCTACATCGGCATCGTCGGCTTCATCCTCGACCGCTTGGTGGCGTTCGTTGGCAACATGGCGACCCGCGGCATCCAGGCATCCTGAAGGAGAACCCAAATGATTGCCCGTATCGATCCAAAGATGGCGCTTGAGGTCTCCCAGCCGAGCCCGTTCGCGCCTGGCGACCCTATCTTGAAGATTGAAGGCGTGTTTAAGGAGTTCAGTCGCGGCGGCGTGACCAACGAAGTTCTCCACGACGTGTCGTTGACGATCAACAAGGGCGAGTTCATCGCTGTGATCGGGCACTCTGGGTGCGGAAAATCAACACTGTTGAACATGATAGCGGGGCTCACGACCGTGTCGCACGGCGCGATCCTGCTTGAGAACAAAGAGGTGAACGCGCCGGGTCCCGACCGCGCCGTCGTGTTCCAAAACCATTCTCTGCTGCCGTGGCTAACCGTCTACGACAACGTGAAAATGGCCGTCGACAAAGTTTTTGGCTCAACCAAGAGCCGAGCCAAGCGTCACGACTGGGTGATGCAAAAGCTCGAGCTCGTGAATATGACCCATGCCAAAGATCGTCGGCCCGGCGAAATTTCAGGTGGGATGAAGCAGCGCGTTGGCATCGCGCGGGCTTTGGCGATGGAGCCAAAAGTTTTGTTGATGGACGAACCGTTTGGCGCGCTCGATGCGCTAACGCGGGCCCATTTGCAAGACAGCGTCATGGACATCCATACGCGGCTTGGCAACACGGCCATCATGATCACGCACGATGTCGACGAAGCGGTGCTGCTGGCCGACAGGATCGTCATGCTCACGAACGGTCCATCAGCGCGCATTGGCGAAGTCATGACGGTCGACTTGCCCCGCCCACGTCAGCGGCTCGAGTTGGTCAATGACCCGCGCTATCTGGCGGCACGCGCTGGCGTATTGAAGTTCCTGTATGAGCGTTCGCACTACGTGGAGGCCGCATGAGCGAAGTGATCGAAATGGTCCGGCCGACGGTTGCAACGCCGTCGCCGCGCAACAAGCAACGCCTCGTCGTCATCGGCAACGGTATGGCGCCTGGTCGTGCGCTCGAAAAGTTATTCGAGCAGTCGCCGGGTGCTTACGACGTGACAATCTTCAATGCCGAACCACGCGTCAACTACGACCGGATCATGCTGTCGCCAGTGCTGTCGGGCGAAAAATCGTTCGAGCAAATCGTCATTCACGGCGACGGCTGGTATGTGAAAAATGATGTCACCCTTTATAAAGGCGCAGCTGTCACCGCCATCGACCGTGCCGCCAAAACGGTAACGTCAGCGACGGGCGTCACAGTCCCCTACGACAAGTTGCTTATTGCGACGGGTTCGCTGCCAATCATCATTCCGATCCCGGGCAGCAAATTGCCCGGCGTGCTGACATACCGCGATCTCGATGACGTTGAAGCGATGTTACTGGCGGCGAAATCCCGTGGCAGCGCTGTCGTAATCGGCGGCGGCTTGCTCGGCCTTGAAGCTGCCGTCGGTCTCAAAGACCAAGGCATGGACGTAACAGTCGTGCATCTGTCGCCAACGCTCATGGAGCGGCAGCTGGATGCGCCAGCCGGGCATCTGCTACAGCGCGCTATCGAAGCCCGCGGCATTCGCGTGCTGACCAAGGCCAATACCCAAGAAATTCTGGGCACCAGCAAAGTCGAAGGTGTTCGTCTTGAAGACGGCACCCAACTGGCCGCTGATCTTGTTATTATGGCGGTTGGGATTCGGCCGAACGCGCAATTGGCCAAAGATGCTGGCATTACCGTCAAGCGCGGGATCGTCGTCGACGATGGGATGCGCACGAGCGATCCCGACGTGTTTGCCGTCGGTGAGTGCGCCGAAGCGCAAGGCCAAGTGTTCGGCCTCGTCGCACCACTGTACGACATGGCAGCCGTGGTTGCCGCACAGTTGTCTGGCGACTCGACATCGGCGTTTAGCCCAACAGCGGTCGCAACCAAGCTCAAAGTCACGGGCATAAATTTATTTTCTGCAGGCGACTTTGCCGACGGCCAGGACCGCGAAGAGATCGTGCTGCGTGATGCAGCGCGTGGCGTCTACAAGCGGCTCGTCCTCAAAGATGATAAGCTGATCGGCGCCGTCATGTATGGCGACGTCTCCGACGGCGCCTGGTTTTTCGACTTGCTCAAACGGGGCACCCCCGTCACGGAGATGCGGGAAACGCTGATCTTTGGCCCAAGCTACTCAGGAGGCGGCCCTCTCGACCCTATGGCGGCCGTTGCAGCGCTGCCGGATGAGGCAGAAATTTGCGGCTGCAACGGCGTCTGCAAAGGCAAAATCACCGGCGTCATTGCCGAACTCGGGCTGACAACGCTCGACGATGTCCGTGCGCACACAAAAGCGTCAGCCAGCTGCGGATCGTGTACGGGACTCGTCGAACAGCTGATGAAGTCGACGCTTGGCGACAGCTATAACCCGGCCGCCGTCCAGCCGATGTGTGGATGCACGGACTACGGACACGATGACGTGCGGCGGATGATCGTCGCCCAGGAATTGGGGGCGATCCCCGACGTGATGCAAGCGTTGCAATGGAAAACGTCGTGCGGTTGCGCAAAGTGCCGTCCAGCGCTCAACTATTATCTCGTTGCGGCGTGGCCCGGTGAATATGAAGACGACAATCAATCGCGCTACATCAATGAACGCGTCCACGCCAATATCCAAAAAGACGGCACATATTCGGTGGTGCCGAGGATGTGGGGCGGGATGACGAGCGCAAAAGAATTGCGCGCAATTGCCGACGTCGCTGACAAATTCCAGATCCCCGCCGTCAAGGTTACAGGTGGACAGCGGATCGACCTGCTCGGCGTCAAGAAAGAGGACTTGCCGGGTGTCTGGGCTGACCTTAATGCCGCTGGCATGGTGTCGGGCGCGGCCTACGCAAAAGGCCTGCGGACGGTCAAGACATGCGTTGGAACGGACTGGTGCCGGTTTGGCACGCAAGACTCGACGGGCCTTGGCATCCGCATCGAAAAGTTCATGTGGGGATCGTGGACACCCGCCAAAGTCAAGATGGCCGTTTCAGGATGCCCGCGCAACTGCGCTGAAGCGACCTGCAAAGACGTGGGCGTGATCTGCGTCGACAGCGGATTTGATATCCACTTCGCTGGCGCAGCAGGGCTCGACATTAAGGGCACCGAAGTGCTGGGCCACGTCGCCACCGAAGACGAGACGGTTGAGGTCATCGCAGCGCTGACGCAGCTTTACCGCGAGCAAGGCCGTTATTTAGAGCGGATCTACAAGTGGGCAAAACGTGTCGGTCTCGATACGATCCGCAAGCAGATCATGGACGATACCGAGCGGCGCAAGGCGCTCTACGAGCGGTTTGTCTACTCTCAAAAATTCGTTCAGATCGACCCATGGGCCGAACGTGTCGCTGGTAAGGATGCCCATGAATTCGCGCCCATGGCCGATCTCCGGTTGAAGGAGGCTGCGGAATGAGCACGCAGGATTGGAGCACGCTAACGCTAACAGACGATGGTCCGTGGCCAACAACGCGCAGTGCAGATCGAAGCAGCCAGAGTGGTTGGATTGATATCGGGTCGATCGATGACATCCCGGTGCGCGGCGCCCGCGTCGTTAAGTCGGCTGGAGGCTGCATTGCTGTGTTTCGAACAGCCGACAACGAGGCCTTCGCCATCGATGATCGCTGTCCACACAAGGGCGGCCCGCTCAGCCAAGGTATCGTGCATGATCGAAAGGTGACGTGTCCGCTCCACAATTGGGTCATCAGCTTGGAAACGGGTTCAGCGCAAGGCGCCGATAGCGGGCAAGCTCGAAATTATCCAATCAAGGTCGAGAATGGTCGCCTGCTCATCGATCGTTCGGCGATGGATGCTGCCCGCGCTGCGGCGGCGTGAGCCTCATGAACGCGGCGCCCACGCGAACGACCTGCCCATACTGTGGTGTTGGGTGCGGGGTTTTTGCGACCGCTAAGGCCGATGGAACGGTCGGCATCGAAGGCGACCCAACGCATCCAGCAAACTTTGGTCGCCTGTGCTCGAAGGGCTCTGCACTTGGTGAGACAATGTCGCTCGACGGGCGCGTGCTCTACCCGCACGTCGACGGCGTCCGAGCAAGTTGGGACGCCGCGCTCGATCTTGTGGCGCAGCGGTTTTCCCAAACGATCGCAGAGCATGGCGCAGATAGCGTCGCGTTGTATGTGTCGGGCCAAATTCTGACCGAGGATTATTACGCAGCTAACAAGCTCGTGAAGGGCTACTTCGGCACGGCCAATATCGATACGAACTCGCGGCTGTGTATGGCTTCGTCAGTGGCTGGCCATAAGCGAGCGTTTGGCTCTGACACGGTGCCTGGCTGCTACGATGACCTCGACACCGCCGATATGGTGGTGCTCGTTGGCTCAAATCTGGCGTGGTGCCATCCAGTTTTGTTTCAGCGGCTCGCGGCAGCCAAGGAAAAGCGCGGCACCAAGATCGTCGTGATCGATCCACGCTTGACGGCAACATGCGAGATTGCCGATCTGCACTTACCGCTAAAAATCGGCAGCGATGTTGCGCTGTTTAATGGTCTACTTGCAGCGCTTGCCGACGCGGACGCGCTTGATCACGACTATGTCGAGCAGCATACGAACGGACTAGTGGACGCCCTCGACGTCGCGCAAGCATGGCAAGTCGCCGACGTCGCGGTAGAGACCGGCCTAGCGCCCGACGATATCTTGACGTTTTATCGACTGTTTTCGGCAACGACGCGAACCGTCACGGTCTATAGCCAAGGCGTCAACCAATCGATTTCTGGCACCGACAAGGTCAACGCAATCATCAATTGCCATCTGGCAACCGGACGTATCGGTAAGCCCGGCATGGGGCCGTTTTCTGTGACCGGCCAGCCGAACGCAATGGGTGGCCGCGAGACGGGCGGGCTCGCCAACATGTTGGCAGCACACATGGAATTGGGCGATCCTGACCATCAGCGGATCGTGCAAACCTTTTGGGGCTCGCCCCGCATCGCCAGCCAACAGGGCCTCAAAGCGGTCGATCTGTTTCGGGCCATTGCCGATGGACGCGTGAAGGCCGTCTGGATCATGGCGACCAACCCGGTTGATAGTATGCCCGAGGCCGATCTGGTTCGCGCCGGTCTCGAAGCCTGCCCATTTGTTGTGGTGTCAGACGTGAACGCGGATACCGATACGGTCGCGGTCGCTGATGTTGTGCTACCGGCCTTGGCGTGGGGCGAGAAGGATGGGACGGTCACGAATTCAGAGCGCCGGATTTCGCGTCAACGGGCGTTTCTGCCGCCGCCAGGCGAAGCGCGCGCCGACTGGTGGCAGATCGCACAGGTCGGCCAACGGATGGGCTGGCGCGAGGCATTTAACTGGACAACGGCAGCCGATATTTTCGACGAGTATGCACGCTTGACGGCTGCGTCGAACGCCGACGGTCGCCGCGATCTCGATCTCGGTGATGCTGTCGGGCTTAGCATCGATGACTACGACGCGCTGGAACCATTCCAGTGGCCGCGGCGGCGCGAGCGGATGTTTGCCGATGGCGGTTACTACACGCTGGACCGTCGCGCCCGATTTGTGCCAACACCGGTCAAAGGTCTAGCGACCCGAACAGATGCCGCGTTTCCGTTGGTGCTCAACACCGGGCGGGTTCGTGACCAGTGGCATACGATGACCCGGACCGGGAAAGCTTCCCGATTATCGGGGCATATTGGCGAGCCGTTTCTGGAGATCCATCCGCAAGATGCAGCACGCTACGGCATCGCACCAGCCTCAATCGTAGAGGTGTCAAGCTGCCATGGCCTGGCGCTGTTGCGAGCGGTCGTAACGCCAAGGTCGCAGCTTGGCAGCGTATTTGCGCCGTTCCACTGGGGCGACCAATTCGCAAGCCGGGCTCGCGTCGATGCGCTTGTAACCGGGCATGTTGACCCGGTGTCGGGACAGCCCGAGCTGAAGGCCATGCCGGTGGCCATCAAAGCGTTCCCAGCTGGATTTTATGCGTTTGCGGTTAGCATCGAACGGCCAGACGTGGCGGCGACGGGAGCTGAATATTGGGCGCTGGCGCGGGTCAAGGCCGGTTGGAAGGCGGAACTCGGCGGGGCAGCAACGCTTGGACCGGGGGCAGCCAATGCATTGCTCGATCGGTTATTTGGTGCCGTGGTCGAGCGGGATGCGAAGTCAAACGTAGACATGTTGACATACAGCGATGCGTTAAGCGGAGGCAGCCGTTTCGCGATGTTTCGTGGCGATGTCCTAGAGGCTGCCCTGTTTGTGTCCCGCGAGCCGACACCTGTTGCGCGCTCGTGGCTCTCCGACCGGCTCGGCACTTCGTTTTCAACCGCGCAGGACCAGATCAGGGTGCTGGCGGGCCGACCGGGCGACGCTGAGCCCGACAAGGGCGCGATTATTTGCGCCTGTTTCGATGTCGGACGAAACGAAATTGAAGCCTCCATCCGGAGCGGTTGCCAAACCACAACCGAAGTTGGCGCCGCGACGAAAGCCGGGACGAATTGCGGGTCGTGCCGCTGCGAAATCGCCCGGATGGTCGAAGATGTGCAAGCGCGGACGGGCCCACCCAAGCAAATCGCGCGAGCCGGTTGACGGGTCGCGACACGACCTGATCCCCGATGGCGACGTTCAAGCTCGCAGCCTAATAATGCGGCAACTGACGGCTGCATGATGTACAGTACTGACGAGCAGTGAGCTGATTTATTAAGTCTCGTTTAACATCTGAGACTTGCACGCAACCAGCTCACGTTACAGGCGGATGCGATTGCGAGATTATGACGCGCGGCGTCCCTGTCGATGGTGGCCGACCGCAGTGCTTGCTATATATTCATTATGACCCAGCGCACCACGACTGCTCACATGTCAACGTCTACGCCACGGCGGGTTCGGCTTCCCGCAGCGGAGATCGGTTTAGCGTTAGCGGTCTCGTTCGCTGCGCTATTGCAATTAATGTCGTCGATCACGCATCGAGACACGGGATCAAACGCCGGGCTGGCGCGACCGTCGAATTGATCGTCGGCCGAGTGGCCACCAGTCGGAGCACGCGCAGGGCTAAGCCAGGCCGAACTCGACCCTCCGCCCATCGGCGGGGCGCGGCAAAGAACCGCTCGTCCGTCGCACTCGCCTCTTAGAAAGCGGCGATCCCTACCCGTCACGTAACA
>JBBQNE010000088.1:0-13056 GCA_038329675.1 Hyphomicrobiales bacterium
ACCAAGCCGGTCAAGGAAAAGCCGCAGATCACGCTCGACAAATTGCCCGATGCCTGTCGCGTCGTGCTGGCGACGGCCAATCCGGACGCAACGGCCGACGTGGCCGCTGCAGCATCTGCGGCGGCCCGAGACAGCGCCAAAAACAAGGCCCAGGACAAGATCCGAGACAAAGCAATAGGCGCGAAGGGTGGTTCGGGGACGAGCGAGACCGGCAAAGGCAAGCCAGCAAACGGAACGTCGGCCAAATCAGGCGCAGCAACGGCGACCATCACCAAGGCCACTGCGAAGCCAATTGACATCCCGCTTCCGCCTTCGGACCCGCGTTCGGCACCCAACACCAGCCCGGATGGCGGCTGACTTGAGCGGGCAACGTACCCGTTGACCCTGTTGGAAATCTTGTAATTTCGGGGTTGCCAGGAATGACGGGCTAGGCCGACGCCGACCCAGTATTCGACCGCGCGGCTTGAAGCGCCCAAATACCCGCTCGCCCGAACACCCCCGGCATTACCGTCGGCCCGAACCGCTCAGGTCATTTTAAGGTCCGCGCCACTTAGCGCGCCTGCGAGTTCGGCTGCCTCCAACGCAGCGGCTAGGTCTTCGCGCGCCTTTTCTGCTTGGCGCTGGCGGTCCCACAAGCTGGAATAGAGCCCGCCCTGTGCAATCAAGTCCGCGTGCGTCCCGCGCTCGACGATCTCGCCCTTGTCGAGCACGATAATCTGGTCTGCGTGGATGATTGTCGACAAGCGATGGGCAATAACCAGCGTCGTGCGGTCTTTGGCGATGCGGTCGAGCGCCGATTGGATCTCGCGTTCGGTGTGGCTGTCGAGTGCGCTGGTTGCTTCATCCAGGATCAGGATCGGCGGGCCTTTGAGGATCGTGCGCGCAATCGCGATCCGCTGTTTTTCACCGCCCGATAGCTTCAAACCGCGCTCGCCAACGGTTGCCTTGTAGCCGTCCGGCAACGAGCGGATGAAGCCATCGATCTGGGCGAGGCTTGCTGCCTCCTCGATCTCGGCATCGGTCGCGTCGGGGCGGCCATACCGGATGTTGTAGAGGATTGTATCGTTAAAGAGGACCGTGTCTTGGGGCACGACCCCGATGGCGGCGCGGACGGATGCCTGCGTCACGTCGCGGATATCTTGACCATCGATCGTCACCGAGCCAGCGTTGATGTCGTAGAACCGGAACAGGATCCGCGAGATCGTCGATTTCCCGGCCCCTGATGGGCCAACGATGGCGACCATTTGGCCAGCTGGCACTTCAAAAGAGACGTTCTTTAAGATCGGCCGCGCCGCATCGTAGGCGAAGCTGACCTTGTCGAAGCGGATCGCACCGTTCGCGGCAGCGAGCGCTGGCGCACCCGGTTTGTCGGTCACCTCTGGCGGCTCTTCGACGAGGGCAAACATCGTCTCGAGGTCGACGAGGCCCTGCTTGATTTCGCGATAGACCATGCCGAGGAAGTTGAGCGGGATCGAGAGCTGGATCATCAACGCGTTGATCATGACGAAATCGCCAATTGTCAGCGAGCCATCCATGACGCCACGCGCCGATAGAACCATGGCGATCGTCGTTCCAATCGCGAATATCAGTGCTTGGCCAAAGTTCAACACGCCAAGCGAATAGTACGTCTTGACGCTGGCTTCTTCATAGCGGCGCATCGAACTGTCAAACCGGCGCGCCTCTAGGCCCTCGTTGCCGAAGTATTTGACGGTCTCGTAGTTCAGCAGACTGTCGACGGCCTTGGTGTTGGCGTCGTTGTCACTGTCGTTCATCTCGCGGCGGATTTTGATGCGCCACTCGCTCGCAACAAACGTGAACCACATGTAGGCGGCGATCGTGCCGAGCACGATCGCGACGTAGACCCAGCCGAAATACCAAACGAGCAGACCGCAAACGAGCAGCACTTCAAGCGCTGTCGGGGCGAGTTGAAGCACGCCCATCCGCAAGATCAGTTCAACGCCGCGCGTGCCCCGTTCTATGACGCGCGATAGCCCGCCCGTCCGGCGTTCAAGATGGAAGCGCAACGATAGCTTGTGGAGATGCTGGAACGTCCGATTGTTGAGCTGGCGGGCAGCGTTTTGCCCAACGCGGGTGAACAGCACGTCTCGGATCTGGTTAAGGCCTGCCATCAAAACGCGGGCGAAGCCGTAGGCGAGGATCAGAAATACCGCGGCGGTGCCAGCGACCTTGGCGGGGTCGGTAAGGCCTCGGGTCAGCGCGTCGGTGGCTTCTTTGAAGAATACGGGCACGGCCACCGTGACCAATTTTGCCACGACCAGAACGCCAAATGCCAAGACAACGTTGCGGCGCAAGTCTGGACGGCCCTCGGGCCAGACGAACGGCAAGAGTCCGCGGATGACCGTCCAGTGGTCGGCGCGATTTTCAAGTCCAAAGGGGTTCGATTTCGCAGCGCCGTGGCCGCCCTGCTCGCTCACCTGCGGGTGGCCCCCATGCGGGCTTGCTCCGGGTGAATTGGCGCTGCGCTGATGGCCGTCGTGCTTCGTCGTCGTCGGACCGTTGGTTAAGCTGCTCGATGCGCCAGCAGGCGAACTATGGTTCGCTGGCATCGGGTGTGACGTCTGTCTCATCGTGGTCTTGTTGCTCAACGGTCGGCGGGGCGAGGGATCGGTCCGCTGGGCCCGGTGCTTGATTTGTCGGATTGCCGCTAGACCTACTCTCCAGGCCGCAAAAATACCAGTGGCAGGTGCGGCGGCTGGTTGGCGGATTTGTCGCGGTCGCGGGCGTCCCGCTGTCTATTCCCTCGGGTCGGTGGTCGCAGTTGCGGTTACCGCACTTGGCCAAAAGGCTGCTCGTTGTCGGGGGGCTACAAATTCGGCAACGACGTCGCTGGGTATGATGATGAGCGCGGCCGCGGTGCGCAGTGGAGGCAGATAGAACCGCTGACATGGAAAGATCAGATCGGGATCGGAAATTTTGGCAGCGTTCGCTTTTACAATGCGATCGTAGCGGATGCCGCGGTTGTAATGCCGTCGGGCGATGGTCCACAGATTGTCGCCGCGTTTGACGACGTAGGTTCCAGGTGGGTCGATTGACCGGCCTGCAGCCCGACAGCGTCCGGGAGGCGACGGCGATAGCTCGGCCGAACGGGTCGAGGGTCGCGGCGCACTCGGCGATGGGGGGCGGACAGAGTTCGCTGCCCCGTCTGTTGCTGCCCCGTCTGTTGCCGGTGTTGGCGATGTTTGGCTGCCAGCTGGCGAGGCAGCCCGTCCGCTGCCGACGTCTTTGCGGCTGCTTTCAAATTGACGTTCGAGCGATCTCAGAACCGCGGTGCCGGCCTTGGAGGCTTGATCGGCCAATTCGCCAGCTGAGGGTATGCGTGGTGGCGGGGATAGGGACGGCGTTCCAGGCGCCGTGGCCGGCGCTGCTGGCGGTGGCGGTGTCGCGGCGGGAGCGACTTGAACGGTTTTTCGCTCGGCCTGTCGACGTTCAGCCCCGCGACGTTCCAAATCGCGACGTTCAGCCTCGCGACGTTCAGCCTCGCGACGTTCAGCCTCACGACGTTCAGCCTCACGACGTTCCACATCGCGCGCCTCGGCTGTCTTGCGTTCTGCTTCCCGTCGCGCCGTGATTTTGCGCTCAGCCTCCTGGCGTTCGCGGTCTCTCGCTTCGGCAGCCTTTTGTTCTCCCTCGCGCTTTTCGGCGTCGCGGCGGACGTCGTCGGATTTCGCCGCAACCGCCGGTCCAGTTGGTGGTTGCGTTGGCGGCTGTGTGGTCGGTGGCGCGGCCGCGCGTGCCCGCGCATCCTCAGCCGCCTTTTGACGTGCCCGCGTCGCCTCATCCGTCGGTGGCGCAGGCGGCACCATTGCAGGGGCTGGCGATGTCCCCGCGGCCGTTGATCCAGCAACCTTCGCATCGCGCGCCGGATCGGTTGGCTTGGCTTCAAGCGGCAACTTCACGTTGGCCGCCTCCGTATCGACGGGCTTGGGCGCGGCTATGCCGATTTGCGGCTCGCCGGGTTTAGGCGGCTGAGATGGCTTAGTTTTTTGCGCGTCCAAGTTTTTTGCTTCCAAGTTTTTCGCGTCTAAGGCTTTTTCCGTTGGGACGGACAATTCGCGCTGGACGGTGTCGCGATATTCGCGATTGGCCCGCTCGACCCAATCGGCGATGCCAACCAACGCGTCATCAATCAGGGCAATGCCAGTTAAGCCGATCGTTGGCTGTTGGTTTTGCGATGGCGGCGCCGTCTGTGCTGCGGCCCCCGCCTGTGCCGTTGCCCCGGTCTGTGCCGTTGCCCCGGTCTGTGCCGACGGACTATCGGCAAGCCTCAGTCCCGGCATCGCCAGGGCGATGGCGAATACGGCGCAGAAAAGCCCGCCCCGCCTCGGCTGCCGCTGCGACCGTAGACCACAAGCGTGCGATCGTTGATCACGCAGGTATCGGCGAAACATCGGCATCGGGTTACCCCCCAAAAGTTCGGGCTCCTGGACGCTCAACGCGCGCCTTGCACGACACGGGCCTTGCACGACACGGGCCTTGCATGACACGGTCGAGGCATGCCACGGGCGAGGCAGGCCACGAGCGAGGCTGTTGCGAAGCTAGCGTGGGGCGCCGCTGCCGACCGCTCTTGCGTGGTTCGAACGATCGCTGGCGTCCACAGTTTCGCAATTGCTTGAGGGTCTTAACCTCTCATACACCAGAGTGCAAACCTCTAGCCTCAATGCAACCCGCTGGACGGCATACCGCTGTCTCGTTTTTAACCATCGTCCATCACGCTCACGTTTGGATCATCTCTGACGGCAACGGTTCACTGCCATTATTGTGCAATGTTGGACCGTTATGCCGAGCGGCCGAAATGACTGACGACGGCACTCGAGGCTTCATGGCGCGCGTTAAAACAGACGACACTTCAATCGGTTCCATCACAACACAAAAAACCCAAACCAAGAGCGCTCGCGGCAGCACGAAAATCAACCGTGCTGAAATCTCGCCCGGGGTCGAGCCAACCATTTCCGCGTCGCGCTCACCGCTCGCACGGGTGTGCGTCTATTGCGGCTCGGGCAAAGGCCGGAACCCCAAATACGCCGACGCCGCCGATGTTCTGGGTCGCTCACTTGCCGCCCGCGGGATCGGCCTCGTTTATGGTGGGGGCGGCCTCGGACTGATGGGCCAAGTGGCCCGCGCGACGCTTCAAGCGGGTGGGCATGTCACTGGGATCATTCCGGAATTTCTGCTGGAGAAAGAAAACGCGCTCGATAGCGCGAGCGAGTTGATCGTCACTGGCGATATGCATGAGCGCAAACGGCTGATGTTTGAAAAATCCGATGCCTTCATTGCGCTGCCGGGCGGCATCGGCACGCTGGAAGAGCTCGTCGAGCAACTAACTTGGGCGCAGCTTGGCCGCCACCGTAAGCCAATTATCTTGGCCAACATTGACGGCTTCTGGAGCCCGTTTCTGGAGCTGCTGCGCCACATGAAGGCTGAAACGTTTATCCGGTCTGGCCTTGACGTGACTTTTACCGTCGTTGACAGGGCCGAGCACATTATTGCTGCGGCCGAGGCGCAAGTCTCAGCCAACCCCAGCAGCCAGCTGCCAGACGGCGTAGAGATCGCCCTGTTTTGATGGGATGGCGTCTTTGTTGTGACGAGGTTGCGCCGATGGGTTCAACGGCGCTGCGGTTGCCACGTTCTGAACGGGCTGATACGAGCCGCTCGCGTGTCACAACAGCGGGACGACCCATGGCCATCAAGCGCTACGAAGCCTCGAAAGTTTATGCCAAAGCCGTCGAGGCTGGTGGCACGGTGTACACCGCTGGCATCATACCGACCGACCTCAGCGGCGACGTTAAAGCTCAAACTGCCGAAGTTTTAGCCGAGATCGATCGCGTGCTAGTGCTGTGCGGCACGACCAAAGCAAACGTTGTTCAGGCCTCGATTTGGCTCAACGATATCCGCCACCGCGACGCCATGAATGAGGCCTGGATCGCCTGGACCGGCGGGGAAACCAACGCACCGGCGCGTGCGTGCGTTGAAGCCAAACTGATCGACCCGCGCATGCTCGTCGAAATTTCGGTCATTGCGGTGAAATAATCGCTCTGCGGCGGCTTGGCGCAGTTTGCGGTAGATCGTTTTTGAACGTGTGTCGCGTTTAACCCAGGGTGCAAGTTTTTGCGGTGCGCCATCGTGCGCAATCACGGAATCTGGCATTTGGATGCGATCATACGATCAGGGACGACGAATATGAAATCGCTCACTCTTCTAGTCACAGCTTTAGTCGCAACTGCGACTGCCTCAGCCGTCGCAATCGCGGACGACACGGGCGTCGCAACATCGCTCCATGCATCGATGCGGGTTGGTAAAAAGATCTGTCTGGTTGACCATTCGCACGCCGGGAGCAGCTCTGGACTTGCGACGGAAAAGGCTGCCAAGGCCGCCGCCATCGACTCGTGGGCAAGTTTTACCGCTTGGGAGTACGGCACCGATTGGGCAAACTTCCGCAAAGCCATTCGCGTCTCCATGCGGTGCAATCAGGCATCGGGCGGCTGGGGTTGCGATCTCGACGCCAACCCGTGCAAATAACGACAGTCACGGCCCGGGATGCGACGCGTTACGATTTGGGGCGATGACGCTGCGCAACATTACGGCGCAATGAAATTGGCCTCATATTGTGTCCTGTGCCGTTAGCCAATGCCGTTAGCCAATGCCGGGGGCCCGTGACAGCGGCCCTCATGTTGCCTATGTTTCCAGCGCTAAGGGCTGGCAGCAATCTGCGGCCGCCCCCATCCCAACTCGGAGACGAAACCCGTGCGCGTGCTCGTCGTCGAAGACGATAAGGACCTCAACCGCCAGCTCAACAGCGCGCTCGGCGAGGCTGGCTATGCTGTCGACGTCGCCTTCGATGGCGAAGAGGGCTACTACCTCGGCGATACCGAACCCTACGACCTCATTATTCTCGATATCGGCCTGCCTAAAATGGACGGCATCTCCATCCTGGAACAATGGCGACGCTCCGACCGCAAAATGCCAGTGATCATCCTCACCGCCCGCGACCGCTGGAGCGATAAGGTGTCGGGCATGGACGCTGGCGCCGATGACTACATCGCCAAGCCGTTCCACATGGAGGAGCTGCTCGCCCGGGTCCGCGCACAATTGCGCCGCGCCTCGGGCCACGCCAAATCCGAATTGGAGTGCGGTCCCGTTCGCCTCGACACGAAATCGGCGCGGGTCACGTGCGATGGTCAACAGGTCAAGTTGACGTCTCACGAATACCGGCTGCTCGCTTATATGATGCATCACAACGGTCGCGTAGTGTCGCGCACCGAGCTTGTTGAGCATCTCTACGATCAGGACTTCGACCGCGACAGCAACACGATCGAGGTATTTATCGGTCGGCTCCGCAAAAAGCTGCCCGTCGACATCATCCAGACCGTGCGTGGTCTTGGCTACCGCCTTTCATCCATCCCCGACGAGGCCTGACGCCTTAGACCGATGATCGGGCCCTCCAACCGTTTGCTCCCCAACGTTGCGCCATGAAGGTCAATTCGGTCGCATTCCGGTTGCTCGCGACGTCCATCGTATGGACGCTGCTCGTGCTGCCGCTGGCTGGATGGTTGATCTATTCGCTTTACCGCGAGGACGTGAGGGTCGGCTTCGACAACACGCTCATCAAGCTGGTTGATGCCATCACCATCGACAGCATGGCGACGACCGAAAATCAGCCCGAACTCCCGCCCAACCGCTACGAGCCCCTGTTCGAGGTGCCAAATTCTGGTTGGTATTGGCAGGTCAAGCCGCTCGATATTCCAACCGCCAAGTCCCTCGTGTCGCAATCGCTCGCCACGGGAACGGTCAAATCGCCCTACGAACTCCAGTTTCCAGCCGACAAAACCGGCAAGCGCTGGATGAACACGGCTGGACCTGATGGCAAGACCATCCGGATTGTCGAAGTCATCAATTCGATCGGCTACCAGGCTGATCGCCCGCGGTATTCAATTGTTGTGGCTGGCCCCTACGATTGGATCGAAGATCTGATCGGGCAGTTCAGTTATCGGCTGGCGATCGCGCTGTCTCTGGCTGGCCTCGGGTTATTGGCTGTGACGCTCGTCCAGATCCAATTCGGTCTCGCGCCGTTGCGCCGCGTCGAGCGCGATCTGGCCGCGGTGCGCTCGGGCGAAGCCAAGGAGCTCGACAGCGAGTTGCCAGCCGAGATCGAGCCCTTGCAAATCGAACTTAACGCGCTGCTCAAATCTAACCAGGACATCGTCGATCGCGCCCGGACCCAGGTCGGCAATCTCGCACACGCGCTTAAGACGCCGTTGGCCGTCATCACAAACGAGGCGCGCGATCACGATAGCGAATTTGCCAGCAAAGTCGCAGAACAGGCGCAACTGATGCGCACCCAGGTCAACCACTATCTGGAACGGGCCCAGATGGCGGCCAGGGCGAGTGTCATCGGCCGGGTCACGCCGGTCGCCCCCGTCGCCGAGGCGCTGGGGCGGACGTTGGAGCGCATCAACCGCGACAAGGGTGTGTCGGTTACGGTCGCCTGTCCCGACACGTTCCGCTTCCAAGGTGAGAAGCAGGACCTCGAAGAGATGCTCGGCAACCTCCTAGATAACGCGTGTAAGTGGTGTGATAGCAAGGTGACGTTGACCGTGCAGCAGATCGCCGCGACGCCGCGCCAGCCAAGCAGACGGCTGTTGGTGTTGGTTGAAGACGACGGGCCCGGCTTGACGGCCGAACAGCGTGATAAAATCGGCAAGCGCGGCATGCGCCTCGACGAGACCAAGCCCGGCACGGGTCTTGGGTTATCGATCGTTGCCGATATCGCGACGAGCTATCGCGGGACGATGGTGCTCGACGCGTCATCCCTTGGAGGACTGCTCGTCCGGCTCGATCTTCCAGCTGTGTAGTCCGACATCGCCTCAACTGTTGGGTCGCACTGGCGTCCTTTGCCAGGGTGGCGGCCATGTTGCCTAAAGGTCACACCGGCTAACCGCTATCCCCGTTTGCCGGTTTCACACCTGCGCCCAGCGCGACGGTTAACGCCGATGTTTGCGGCATTCGTCGATAAACTTGAGGTAAATCTATCCCCGCAGCTGTGGCCCATGCCTATGATCATCCATGACGTCATCCCCGCCCAAAGCTGCACCTCCGAAAGCCAACCGTTTTGAGCGATTACGCTGTCTTGCACTCACGATCACTGCGGCGCTCGGCCGTCAGGCCATGGCACGGACCCGGGGCTGCCGGGTCTGGCGTCGCGCGTCCCTCCCGGCACCTGGAACTGCTACCATTAGCGCCAGCGGCGGACCGCGAACTTTGCTGGTATCACCCCTAAATTTCGCCCGAATCTGTGGGCAACGATTAATGTCAATGGCGAACCCGTCGGCGATTTCAATTACCACCAAATCGAGTGAGGACATCTGCGCTTACCACGCATCGGCGGTTGCCCAGACCGGTTTGTTGGGCCACGTCTTGGGCGCCGGTGCCGCTGACGTTGATGCTCTTAGCAGCCGCACTGAAAAACGCCTGACGACAGCGAGGGACGACATGGCCTTGGTTCACCATACAACGCGGCCGTCCGTTTCGACTGGCCCTGCTATTCAGGCTGATTTGGCTGTGACGACTGGGACCACCGGCCCGACTGGCTGTCGCAGCCCTCGAATGCGCGCGTCCCTTCGCTTAGCTGTCGCGGCTTCGGCGGCCTCGGCCTTCATGCTCGCTGGTTGCTCTGGCGATGGGCCCAACAAGGCTGATACCGGCTTAGCCGTCGGTGCCATCGCTGGTGGCATCCTTGGCAACCAAGTCGGCCGCGGCACCGGTAAAGTGCTCGCCACCGTTGCGGGCGCCGTTGTCGGCGGGATCGTTGGCAGCGAGATCGGCCGTTCGATGGACCAGCAAGACAAACTGCTCGCCCAGAAAGCGGAGTTGCAGGCCCTTGAGCAAGGGCAAACGGGCTCCGCCGTGCCTTGGCGCAATCCAGACAACGGCCGCTATGGCGAGGTTGTCCCGAGCAAACCCTACCGTCGCGGGCCGGACGATTGCCGCGATTACACGCACACGGTCTACATTGATGGGCGACCACAGACGATGCGCGGAACGGCGTGCCGTAATTCCGACGGCTCGTGGAAAAATGTCGGCTGACCATCCCGGCCCGATCTCATTAATGGTGATGGCCGATGGTCATGGCGAACGTTAACCTCTGATGTTGCCGCCCTAAGCTCTGCCCGATCCCGTGCCTGGGCCGGTGCTTGGCCTACTAGTCGTCCCGGCACTTGAAACGGCTTACAGCCGCGCAGATCGGGTCCGCCGCGATCAACAATGCGACCCACGTGATTGGTGTCATCGTCGATTAGGGCGTGGTGCCGCAGAGCCTTGAGAATTGGACCCACGCGCCCTATTCAACCGTAATAGCCGGTAGGATGGCCCATTGAGGTTTACTTTGCGGGTCGACACGGTCTGCGGGGGTAGTTTGGAGCGAGGATGTTTCTCTGGTTGACCTTCGCCTTGTTTGCAGCCGCCGTTGCGACGCTTCTTTTACGCGTACCGCGGTCAGATCAGCCGGCGGCCGATGACCCGGACGCGGCCGTCTATCGCGATCAGCTAACCGAACTCGATTCCGACGTCGCCCGCGGCGTTGTCAGCGAAGCCGAGGCGACGTCTGCGCGCACCGAGATCGCCCGTCGGCTGTTGAAGCACGCGGGTTCAACGACGGCTTCGGCGACGGGTCCAACGACGGGTGCAGCAACGGCGTCAATGGCCACGAAGGCGTCCGTTAAATCGACGGCAAAATCAACCGGTAAGCCTGTCGCCGTGCCGCTTGCCCGTCCGTCCCTGGTTACGGCCGATACCGTGCTCCTTGGGTCCGTGGCTGCCATCCCCGCGCTCGGCCTCGCGATCTATATGGCTGTGGGATCGCCGACCTTGCCAGCGCGACCGATGGCTGAGCGACTGGCATCTGCGCCTGACAAGGCGGACGCTGAAGACCTGATTGCCAAGGTCGAACAGCGGCTCCGTGAAAACCCCAACGATGGCATGGGTTGGCAGGTTATTGCGCCCGTCTACACGCAGCGCGGCCGTTTCGTTGAGGCGGGACAGGCCTATGAGCGCGCCATGCAGCTGCTTGGCGAAACGCCTGAGCGGCTAATGGGGCTGGCCAAGTCGCTGGTCCTGGCCAACAACGGCACGGTCGTTGATCCGGCGCGGGCCGCCTACGCGCGCGTTGCAGAACTTGATCCAAAACGCGTCGAAGCGAAGTTCTGGCTTGCGATCGCCGACGAGCAGAACGGTCGCGGCGCGCAAGCCGAGATAGCCTACCGCGCGATGCTGGCAACCGCACCATCCGATGCGCCGTGGCGTGAAGCGGTGGAAACGCGGCTTGCTGGTCTGACATCGAAATCAAGTGCGTCGGCAGTTGCGTCAGGAAGCGCCAATCCTTTGCCAAATCCCGTTGTTGGCATTCCCAAGACGCCTCCCGCGTCCCAGTCGGGGCAAGTTCAAGGATCGGCTCAAGGGTTGGGTCAAGGATCGGGGCAAGGTCAATCCTCTGGTCCAATCGCGGGTCTGGGTCTACCGCCCATGTCGGCGCCGGTCCTCGCCCCCGCCGCTCCAAAGCCTAACGGCGGAACCTCCGAAAAAGCTGGTCCGACGCCTGCTGAATTCGTCGCTGCGGCTGCTGGCATGCCAGCGGATATGCGCGAGATGATGATGGGACGGATGATCGCGCGGGCCAGTGAAACCGTGAAGAACTCGCCAAAGGATGCCGCGGCGTGGTCGCGCCTCGTCACCGGCTACAAGGCGCTGGGTAAGCCAACCGAAGCCACCGACGCGTTAAAGCAAGCAAAGGCGGCGCTCGCTGGCGACCCGGCGGCCGAAACTGAACTCGATGCCCTCGCCCGTAGCCTCGGGTTGCCGTCATGACCGCACGTCACGCAGTGCGCCCGTCGAACCCGAACCGCTTCTCCCGGATCTTGAGCCGATGACCCGCAAACAACGCCGCTCCGTTCTCCTGCTGGCTTGCGTTGGCACCGTTGGTATCGCCACCGCCCTCGTGCTGTATGCGTTGTCGGACAAAGTGACGTTCTTCCGCACCCCGTCCGACGTCGCCGAACAAAAGGTCAAGCCCGGCCAGCGCTTCCGCCTCGGTGGGCTCGTTGCCGAGCAATCGGTCAAGCGGGGCGAAGGCACCAAAGTCGCGTTCACGGTGACCGATACGCTGAAAGTGCAGCCGGTGACCTATGAGGGCGTGTTGCCGGACCTGTTTCGCGAAGGCCAGGGCGTTGTCGCCGAGGGGGTCCTCTCCGCCGAGGGCGTATTCGTGGCTGATACCGTGCTCGCCAAGCACGATGAAAACTACATGCCGCCCGAAGTTGCGAAATCGCTGAAGGAGCGCGGCGTGAAGCTCGGTGATGATGCAACGCATCCTGGCAAAGCCAACCCGGGTAAAGCAAACCCTGGTAAAGCAAACTCTGGCAAAGCAAACCCAGACGCTGCGACCAAGACCGGGTCCTGAACGGCCAGCGTATCGCTGACAGCGCGATCGCCGTGTGGGTTGGCGACGACCCCAATCGTGTCACGACCCTCGACGAGGCCCTCGTTTGCCGATAGCTCGTCGATCGTACGCGACGCCGCCACGCGCGATCTATCGCATCCAAACCACGACGCGCGCCCAAAGGGATCAGCCATGCCAGATTTGACAGCGAGCTTAATTGGAACCGCCGTCCTCGCGGTCCCGGCCTACGTCGTGTTGTGGCTGGCACTTCGCCGCCAACCTCCAGCGATCTTCCGCTTTGGCCTGGCCCTTCTGGCGGTTGGCCTTGGTTATCTGATCGCCACGGGGGCCACCGCCGACGTCGGCCAGCGGGTCATGGCGGTTTGGGCCGGTGCGAGCGTGCCCAACGCAGCCCCGGCAATTCCCACCCGTTAAGCCTGATCGTGGCGCGCGGAACCGCTCATTTATGACAGGAGTTTGACCGCCCCGCTGCCTGTGGTATTCCTATGCCAACTTCAACCAGACGAACGCCCGAAGACGCGGCCAATCGGCCATCCGCCGGGCACTGGGGACGACCGTGGCAGGACCACCCGATCACCGGGTCAACG